>PLGA01000254.1 GCA_003139735.1 Bryobacterales bacterium
ATTTTAAACGAGGCTTGACAAATTTTTCTAGTGAATGCGGTGGAGCGACTCGCTTGGGTGTAAGCTATATGGAAATCGGAAGCCAAAATGGAAATTCCGGTTCGAAGGTGGAGGGTCGGCGATGCGATTGGAACTCGGCAACGATTTGTATCCGTTTACTCATGGCGCTGGGTGCGCCAAAGCCTGCGTGATTGTGGCACACGGTGGCTGGGATTCTTGGTCCGGAGAGTTTCGGGTTCGACCCGGCGTAACGCCACGAAAAGCTCTTACAGAGGGGGCCGAATGAGCAAGGACGAAGGCGTACGGATCACCGACACCATCAACTTCATACGCACGGCGACCGTTCCGGCTGCACACAACGCCCAGCGGGCGACGGTCGCCGACCTATTGCGCGATTATGACGCTCACGGGCACATTGCGGATACCGTCAGCCCGGCGATGTCGCAAGGCAGCAACTATGCGATTTTGGAGCGTGACGAGGTAAAGGCAAATCGACACTATCGCCGGGCCATTATCCTGATCCGCATGGCGTTGCAGAACGCCGATCGCTCGGTTGCGCCTCGGGACGTGGGCCAAATCAGCGACGCCAATCTGCCCAACGAGCTCGGAAATAGCCTCGGCCAGATCCACACCACCCTGCACGACTTGACTACGAAGCTCGCCCTTCTCAAATCCAACCCGGTCAGTTTCCTGTCGGACAACACGTTTAACATGGTCTCGGCTGGCGCGACCGCCCCGTCAGGGGTGGCAGACTATGTACTCTATTACGACACTCTCAACAGCCAGTACAATCTGGCGCCAGAGGCGACAGTAAAAAACTGGGCGGCCGTGTCGATCAAGGTTTTTCACCTGCACGTTCAGCCGTACGCCGGCCTCGCAAGAACACACGGGCCGAACGGGCAATCGCTCGCCGTCGTCGGAAACGCCGCCTACGGCGCCGATTTGATGGTCACAACGCAGTTGACCGGATGCTCGATCGTATACTATCTTAACGGCGCAACCCTGGTCGCGGCACACGTTCAGCCGACCGGCGGAATCGACGCCGAAACGATGTGCACCAATCTGCGTGCCGACGCAACGCTGTCGAATGCTCCGGGCCTGGCGGTGACCGGTGTATTCGGAGCCCAGGCGCCCAAGGGTGCGGACCCCAACAACTACCAGAAGGCCGGGAACTTCAGCTTCTGCATTGGAGTGAAAATTGGGGGCGCCTGGAATCTTTGCGCTCAGCAACGTACGCGAGGAGTGGGGGGGGCCAAGGTCGCCTGGACCATCGCGCACGGGTGAACCGGAAGAGCCGTCCTCTTTCGCCGTCTTCGATTCAATCAACGTTCTTGCGTGCCGGTAGTGGCGGTTCTCTTCACTAGGCTGCATGTTAGGAGAGAATCTCCCCGATCCTCCTGGCAAACCCGGATCGTGATCGGATCATCGTCCAACGCCAGATCCGCGTTGTTGACGTTCATCTTCGTCAGCGCGAGCACCTCCTTGAACAAGCGCCGTGGCGTGGAAGCAATCCACATGACCGTGTGAAACGGGCGTATCGGAAACCTACACGGGGTAAGCCTTTGCTCGGTATCCATGAGGCTGACGCTGCGAGAACGCCCCGCGCGGCGCCGGCAAGAGAGGACGTTCGGCAGACTCTCGCCTAACGCCGCCCGGCATCGTCCTGCCCTTATCCCGCCTTCTTCATCAGCAACTCCGCGTTCAGTGCGCCTTCGGGCGTCTCTTCGTGCTTGAACATCAGGTACACGTCGCGGCCGGCGGCTAACAATTCCTTGGTGCGCAGGGCGATGGCATCCACATCGGCTTCGGTATAGTCCTGCTTGCGCAGGCGGTAGTAGACGAAATCGGCGGTGACCACCTCGGGGATCTCCAGTTTCTCCGATTCCGCCAGGCATAGCGCCACGTTGCGCTGCCGCAGCTCGCCGTATACCGCTTCCGTGAGCCAGGATTCGTGGCGGAATTCGAAGGCGTAGCGCATGCCGTTGGGGAGGAGCGCCAGATAATCCCGAAGCGCGGCGACGTCGCACTTCATGTTTGGAGGCAATTGGAACAGGACCGGGCCCAGCCGCCGCGCGGTGCGCAACGGGTCGATGGCCTTCAGGAAAACATCGGTGGCCTGTTCGGCGTTCTTCAGACGCAGCATGTGCGTGATCCGCATGTGCGCTTTCACGGCGAAGACGAACCCGGGCCGTGTCGCCGCCACCCAGGCTTCCAGCGTCGAAGCCGCGGGCAGGCGCCGAAACGTGTAGTTGATCTCCACGCAATTGAGGCGTCCGGAGTAAAACGCAAGGAATTCCTTGGCCGGAAGCTTGGCCGGGTAGAACGCCGGTTTCCAGGCCGGATATGCAAAGCCGGAAGTTCCGGCAAAAAGTGTCGCCATGGCTTATCATTATCTCTGTCTGGAGAGCGAAATGTTAGTACGTATTATTGCCAGTTGGCTGGCCAGCGCCCTGGCGTTGTGGATTGTCGCACAAATCGTTCCGGGCATCGCGGTTCGGGGCTTCGGCGCGGCCCTGGCGGCCACTATCGTCATCGCCCTCGTCAATGGAACCATCGGCGTGGTTCTGAAGTTCCTGTTCTTCCCCGTCACGTTTCTGACGCTCGGCCTTTTCCTGCTGGTGCTGAACGCCCTGCTTCTGAAGCTGGCTTCGCTGTTCACGCCGGGGTTCAGTGTCCATGGTTTTATCCCGGCCCTGTTGGGTTCCGTGGTGCTCACTATCCTGGGCAGCCTGCTGCGGCGCATGCTGGTTCCCGGCCGCCCGGGGACTATCTATCTATAGAACATGACGGCCCCGCAAACTCCCGGCGAATTGGCCGCTGCGCTGGGCGACGCCGCCGCGCATGGCCGCGCCATTTCCCTGGCTGGGAACGGCTCGAAGCGGCTGATGGCCGGTCCCACGGCTCCGGCGGAGTGCGCCATCACCACCGCCAGGCTGAACCGCGTGATCGAGTACGAACCGCGCGACCTCACCATCAGTGTGGAGGCCGGGCTGCCCTGGCGGGAACTGACCAGCCTGACGGCCCGGAACCGGCTGATGGCGCCGCTCGATCCGCCGTTCGCCCCGGCGGCTACGGTGGGCGGCGTGATCGCCTCGAACGGGAGCGGCCCGCGGCGGCGGCTCTACGGCACGGCCCGCGACCTTGTCATCGGCATGAAATTCGCCACGCTCGAAGGCAAGCTGGTGCAATCCGGCGGCATGGTGGTGAAGAACGTCGCCGGCCTTGATATGGCCAAGCTCATGATCGGTTCGTTCGGGACGCTGGCGGCCATCGCGGTGGTCAACGTGAAACTGGCGCCGGCGCCGGAAGTGGAGCGCAGCTTCCTGCTGGCATTCGATTCGCTCCCCGGCGCCATGGCCGCGCGCAACCGCATCCTGGCAAGCGTGCTTCAGCCGGCTGCCGTGGATCTGCTGAACCAGCGGGCTGCCGGTTCCCTGGGGACGCCGCCGTGGCTCCTCGCCATTCGTACCGGCGGCAACCGGGCTGCGGCCGACCGTTACGGGCGGGAATTGGCGAAGCTGGCGGAGTGGGAGGCCCTCGAAGGTACCCGCCACGAAGCTCTTTGGAATACCATCGAGAGCTTCACCCCCACCTTCCTGGCGCGGAACCGCGACGGAGCGGTGGTGCGCGTCTCGTGTACCCTGAAAGGGTTGGAGGAAGCGATGGCCTCCTTCCAGGGTCCGGCGCTGGCGCGGGCGGGTTCGGGGGTTTGCTATGGGTACTTCGAAGAATCCGAAGCGGCGGCGCGCTGGATGGCCGATGCCGTCCGTCGCGGTTGGAAGGCTGTGATCGAGTTTTCGTCCGAAGAGCGCAAGGGGACGCTCGACTTGTGGCCCGCTCCCGGGCCGGATTTCGATCTGATGAAGCGGCTGAAGGGGCTGTTCGATCCCGCCAACCTCCTCAACCGTGGTCGGCTCTATGGCCGTATCTGAACACAGCGCGTACGGTCCGCAACCGGTGGATCTCGACCGCTGCATCCACTGCGGCCTGTGTCTGAACGCCTGCCCCACCTACCGCGAACTGGGCCTCGAAATGGATTCGCCGCGCGGCCGCATCTACCAAATGGTCCAGGTATCGAACGGGGCTGCGATAACGCCTTCCTATATGGAGCACATCGGCCTGTGCCTGGCCTGCCGCGGCTGCGAATCGGCGTGTCCGTCGGGCGTACGCTATGGCCGGATGGTGGAAGGCGCCCGCGCGGCAATCGAAGCCAAAGTGGAGCGCGGGTGGCTCGCCGGACGCGCGCGCCATTTCCTCTTCGCCCACGTGCTGCCGTCGCGGGCTGCGCTGACGGCGGCCGGGACGCTGGTTTACCTATACGAAGCCAGCGGCGCAAAGGCCCTGCTGCGCGCGGCGGCCCGTCTCAAGCTGTTCGGCAGGCTGGGAGATCTGGCCCAACTGGCGCCTTCCGCCGAGCCGCCCTTCTTCTTCAGGGAGATCGGCCGGACGTTCCCGGCGCGTGGCGTCCGCCGGTATCGCGTGGCTTTTCTGGCCGGTTGCGTGGCCAACGTACTCTTCGCGCGGCTCAACGAGGCCACCGTGCGCGTGTTGCAAAGAAACGGCTGCGAGGTGGTTGTTCCGGAGGGCCAGGGTTGTTGCGGCGCGCTGCACGTTCACGCGGGCCTGCGTGAAGAGGCGCGTAAACTGGCCCGCCGCAATATCGACGCTGTGACGGCAGGCGAATTCCACGTCATCCTGACCAACGCCGCCGGATGCGGTTCCACCCTCAAGGAGTACGGCGAGCTGTTGGCGGAAGATCCCGTGTACGCCAAGAAGGCAGCCGAATTCGCCGCCTGCATGATGGATATCACGGAATTTCTGGCGGCCATCGAACTGAGCAGGGATATGGGGCCGGTGGACGCCGCGGTTACCTATCAGGATTCGTGCCATCTCGCGCACGGCCAGCGCATCCGTACGGCCCCGCGCCAGTTGCTGGCGATGGTGCCCGGCCTGACGTTCCGCGAGATGCCGGCTTCCGATATTTGCTGCGGCAGCGCCGGCGTCTACAACATCGAGCGAAGCGAAATGGCCATGCGGATTCTGGCGCATAAAATGGAATCGGTGAATTCGAGCGGCGCTCGGATCGTGGCCACCGCCAACCCCGGCTGCATATTGCAGCTTCAGGCCGGAGTGCGGTTGCACGGCTCCGGCCAGCGCGTGATGCACGTGGTGGAGATCCTGGATTTGGCGTACCGAAATTTCCGTTAAGAGGCCTGCATGGTACTGGTGGCTGCCATTGAGTTGATCCTGTGCTGGTTGGCCTGGGCGTGGCCGTATGCGTTCCGGGCCCCGCACTACCAGAAGCGCCCCTCCATCGTGGCCACCGTTTCCACCGTAATCGGCCTGGCCCTCGAATGCGCCGGCATCGTCGTCGCCTGCGTGTTCCGCCTTCCTCACGCCCACCCTCCAGGGATCGCGCGCATCCTCGGGTCCATGGCGCTCGGCCCCGTAGGCGCCGTCCTGGCGTGGACCGCCGTCAAGCATCTCGGCCGGCAGTTCCGGTTTCGCGCGGGCCTGTACGAGGATCACGAACTGGTTCGCAGCGGTCCGTACGCTGTCGTGCGGCATCCCATTTACGCCTCTATCCTGGCGATGCTTCTGAGCACGCTGCTCTTATTGACTCCCTGGCGGTGGATCGTCGTCTCGCTCGCGTTGTTCGTCGCGGGCACCGAAATCCGCGTCCACGTGGAAGACAACCTGCTGGCCTCGCGTTTCGGCCGGGATTTTGAGGATTACCGCCGCCAGGTCCGGGCTTACGTGCCGTTTGTGCGCTAAGAGATCCCCCGCCGGGCCGTCTTCTGCATAGAAGGATTCCGCTTCGGAAAGGCTAGAATCGAATGATGAGGATCCCCCTCGGGGCTATCGCGGCTATTTTGGCGTTGGCGGTGTGTTCCGCGCTGAGCCAGACCCCGGCTGCCGCACCGGCCTTCGAAGTCGCGTCCGTCAAGCCGTCTCCGCCGCTCGATGTGAACGCTATCATGTCGGGCAAGATGCACGTCGGCATGAAGACCGACGCGGCCAGGGTCGATATCGGATTTATGTCGCTGGCGGACTTGATTCGCATCGCTTACCGCGTGAAGCCCTACCAAATCTCCGGCCCGGATTGGATGGGCGCCCAGAGATTCGACATTCAAGCCAAAATGCCCGACGGCGCTTCCACCGATCAGGTTCCCGAAATGCTCCAGGCGCTGCTGGCGGACCGCTTCAAGCTGGTGTTGCATCGCGACACGACGGAACACCCCGTATACGCGCTTATCGTGGGGAAGGGCGGGTCCAAGTTGAAGGAGTCCGCGCCCGATCCGGCTGTGGACGCGGCCCCAGCCGAACCGCCCAAAGGCGCCATCACCATCGGGTCCGGGAACGACCAGGTGCAAATCACCCCCCAGGGCGGCCAAGGCGTCGCGATCTCGAGCGCCCAAAGCGGAAAGATGCGGATGACGATGAGCGCCGAAGGTACCATGCAAATGGCAATGGAGAAGATGACCATGCCGGCCCTGGCCGACGCCCTGTCGCCGTTCCTCGACCGCCCGGTGATCGATATGACCGGCCTGAAAGGCAATTACCAGGTGACGCTGGACCTCTCGATGGCGGATTTGATGACCGTCGCGAGAACCTCCGGCTTCAGCATTCCCGGAATGCCGTCCATGCCTTCCATCCCCGTGGGTTCCGGTCGCCCGGCCGACGCGGCATCCGATCCATCGGGCTCCGCGATTTTTTCGGCCGTGCAGCAGCTAGGCCTCAAGCTCGACCCGCAAAAACAGCCGATGGAGCGCCTGATCGTCGATCACCTGGAAAAGATGCCAACCGAAAACTGATATGGAGCGACCTGTCAAGCCCTTTTGGGGGGCCGAGGTTTTGGTTTTGCGTTCCCGCTGACGGTTTCGCCGGGGGAGAGAGCGCCCCTCGACCACGGCAGGACGCCTCTCCCCGCTCCAATCCCCCATACTAAAGGGCATGAACACGGAACCACCGCCCTTCGAACTTGCCATTCCTGTGGAACCAGCCGATATCGACGAACTGGGCCACGTCAACAACGTCGCGTATCTGCGCTGGGTGCAGGACGTTGCCGTCGCCCATTGGAGGGCCGTCGCAGCCGTCGAAGACCAATCTAACCTACGGTGGGTGGTGGTGCGCCACGAGATCGATTACAAGCATCCGGCCTATCTGGGCGACGGGATCGTCGCCAGAACGTGGGTCGGGACCGCTAGCCGGATCCGCTTCGAGCGGCATACGGAACTGCTGCGAGCCGGCGATCGCCGCCTCCTGGCGACGGCTCGCACTCTGTGGTGCCCCATCGACGCCGTCACCGGCAGGCCCGCCAGCGTCGGTCCCGACGTGCGCGCCCGCTTCTCCGTGGCGGAGGAGTTTTAGGAACGCGGGTCATGTCGAGACGTGTGGCGTTGGTCGATGGCCGATTCCACCAGATCTCCCGCCAGGAGTCCGGTGCGGGCTTCGCCGGCGCCATTCCGCCGTTTTCAGCCAACTGAGGCTAGTGTTGCGGCCCGCCCGGCCCGGCGCCGGGCGTCTTGCTGTTCACCCGGTCCGATTGCCCCGCGCTACAATTGCTTTCTTCGAGGAGGCTGCCATGAAATCGTCCCCCACCGTGGCCCTCGCCTGGGCTGTTGTTGGGCTGGCGCTGGGACAGACCGGACCGCAAGCTCCGCAACCGGCCAAACTTCAAGTTCTAATCGTCACCGGCCAGAGCACCGGCGGTCATGACTGGCGCGCCACCACGCCCGTGCTCCGTAAGATCCTGGAAGACTCCGGCCGCTTCGAAGTGCGCGTCACGGAGGAGTTTCGCGGCGCCGGGGCGGACACGCTCGCACCCTACGATGTGGTGGTAGTGAACTACTACGACAACAGGCGTGCGAACCTGCGGTGGGGCGATTCAGCCGACAATGCTCTTCTGAACTTCGTTCGCGGCGGGAAGGGGCTGGTGGTGTACCACTTTTCACTGGCGGCCTTTGACGGCTGGACGGAGTACGAGAAGATCTGCGGCGCAAACTGGCGCACCAACAACGGTCACCATTCCGCGCGCCATGACTTTACCGTCACCGTTGGGGATCCTGACCACCCCATCACGCGCGGCCTCAAGACCACCTTCGCGGAGGCCAACGACGAGTTGTACGCGAATCTGAGATGGCAGCCGGCAGGAGCCTTCCACGTGCTGGCCACAGCCTGGGACGATCACGCCCGCTACCCACAGGGCGAGAGGCAGCCGCTGGCGGGACCGGGCGCCGCCGAGCCCATTCTCTGGACGGTGAATTACGGTCAGGGGCGCGCGTTCGTCACCGCCCTGGGCCACGACGCCGAAGCCATGAAAAACGTGGGATTCGCCGTCACCCTGGCGAGAGGCACGGAATGGGCCGCCTCCGGGAAGGTGACCATCCCGGCACCGCCGGAGTTAAAGTAACCACCTGCCCGCCCGCCGCACTGCCGGCGAACTTCCGGCAGACCCTAGTGGTTGTGCGTCCGAAATTGCGACGTGTATGATTGCGCCGGCAACCGCTCTCTTACGTTCGNNGGTTGCTCTGGTGTTTCAGGATACTCCGCATCCTGCGTGACGCACTACACTAGCTCCTAGCGCGGGAGACCTTGGATCTTGTGGCTGTCCCTAAGATCCACTCGGCTGCCGTCGGCGCTCTTGAGGTTCACCCCGCTGAAGGTCCAGTCTTCCGCGCCCGCGATCGATCCCGCGCTCTTCGTTTCGATATCGAGGTTCTGAAAGCGGAAACGCAGCAGCGGGGAGTCCGGTTGCGAGGCCACCTGGAAGGCGCGCTGCGCGCCCGTAGCCTTGATCCCGGAGATCGAGACGTCGCGGAAGTGCGG
Organism: Bryobacterales bacterium; assembly: GCA_003139735.1. GTDB lineage: Bacteria > Acidobacteriota > Terriglobia > Bryobacterales > Bryobacteraceae > BOG-224. The sequence continues at coordinate 8,830 of PLGA01000254.1, forward strand.
TATGCCTTTCTCGGGCGGCACAGGAGTGGTGAGCACCTTCCAGTAGTCGGGATAGCCCGTCATGCCATCGGGGATCTTGGCGTAGCTGTACGCCGGGTTCCAGTTGAGGCTTACGCTCACCGGCGTGGCGACGCCGGTCATCTCCACATTGCGGATGGTGATGTTCTCGATTGTGCCGCCGCGCGTGCTCGCGCTCTTGAAGAGGATGCCGGCGGGCGCGCCACCCTGCACCTTCAGTCCGTCCACGATGATGTCGCGGATGCCGCCTGAGGTCTCGCTCCCGATGGTCACGCCAGCGGCGCCGGCCACGACGATGTTGTCGCGGATGGTGACATTGCGGGTGGGGCGGTTCACGCGCAGACCGTCGGCATCGCGCCCGGCCTTGAGACAGATCGCATCGTCGTTGCACTCCACCGAGCAGTGCGTGACGGTGACCTCGGAGGAGGAGTCGATATCGATGCCGTCGGTGCTGGGACCGCGGCCGTCGGTGTTGTTGCGAATATCAAGGCCGTCCACCGTGACGTGGCGCGAGTAGCAGAGGTGGACTGTCCAGAAGCCGGGACGCCGGAGGCTCAGGCCCTGCAAGGTGACATTGTCGGACTTGTAGATCTGGATCAGCCGCGGGCGGCGGCAATCGTAATCCACCGCCCAACGTATGCCTTTCGGCTCGTACTCCTCGCGCCGCATCTTCCAATAGAGGTCGTACCACTTCTTGCCGTCGCCATCGACAGTTCCCTGGCCGGTGATCTTGACATTCGACTGCTCGTACACGTTGACCAGCGCCGAAGGCCAGGTCATCTCGATGCCGGCCACGCGGGTAGGCATCATCGGGTAGTCCGCAATATCCTGCGAGCCGAGCAGTGTGGCGCCCTTGTCCACGCGAAATTCGATGCCACTCTTCAGAAAGATGGCGCCGGTGCGATACGCGCCGGGCGGGACCACCACCGTGCCGTGCGCCTTCGCCGCGGCGTCAATGGCCTTCTGGATGGCGGACGTGTCGAGCGTGCTGCCGTCGCCCTTCGCGCCGAAGCTCTTGACGTCGAAAGTGCCGGCTACGACGGAAGCGGAGAAAGCAAGGATGAGGGCCGGGAGTTTCATTCCCCTCATGAATAACACACCGACGAACCCCCGGGCGACGATCACGGAGCGGGTCCGGGACGGAGCGTCTTTGCCGTCCTTTGTAGGCGTATACTTCAGACATGGGACTCAGGAACGCGGCGCTCTTCGCATTGATCGGAATGATTCTGCTGACGGTCTTGCTGGCAGCGGGCTTCATCCGCGACGTGTTGGGGTTTGTGCGCGGCGCGGTTGCTGCGATCGCGCTGCTCACATCGGGAATCCATCTGCTGGCAAGCCTGAGTGTGGCAGTATTCCTGTACGTGTTCCATGAAGCCCAATCTTGATGTCCAGCCAGTTGACGCGGGCTGGATTGCCGCGGACCCATGCCGGGGCGTCGTCCGTGTCCTGATCGCCGGCGTTCTTGGAGGGCGGTTGGGCGACGCCAGCCTTTTCTCGGGCCGCCGGAGAGATAGCCTGCTTCTCCTTGATTCCAAATAAGTTACAGCTTGTCGGCCGGCGCTGGCATGGCGATGAGCTGTTGCAGGGCGGCCATGTTAGTTCACCTCCCGCGCCAGCGGCGCCCAGGAGACCGCCCCATCCCGGGCGGCCTGGATCATGAGCGTGCTCACCAGGTCCTGCCGGGCGGCATCGCTCCACTGCTCCCCGGCATCCTTCAAGGCCGCGAGGGTGGTGCGCAGAATGCGGCGCAGGGCAACATCGTACCCCACCTTGACCGGCGGGGCCGGGATACCGGCTGCGGCATACGGCTTCTGCTCCCCGTTGTTTCCATTGGGGGCGTGCCCGTTGCTCCCGTTGGTGCTACCATTTCCATTGTCCGATGATGGCTGCGTAAGCGCAGTCGCTGCCGGGGCGGGCGGGGTAACGCTCGCTCCGGGCCTTCCCACACCGGGGTAAACCGGCTGCGGGATCTGCGGCGATGCCGGCCGGGGCGATGCCGGCTGCTGCAACTGGCGCTGCCGGGCGATGTCGGCCTCGATGGCCGTTGGGTCAATGCCGGTAGCCGTTGCGGGAATCTGTTCTCCAGGCTGCAAGCGCCGCAGATCCCACTGCACCGGATCGCCTTTGGTTCCCGACCAGCGCTTGCAGATCCAGAACGGCTCGTTCTTCTGCACCCCGAGGAGGTTGAGTTTCTGGGCCACGTCCAGGCCCAGATACATCGCCTTGCCGGTGCTGGTGGTATAGAACATCTGATCGCCGAAGCGCCCTTCGGTGAGTTTCCCATCGGGGAATCGGAGGGCGACTTGCTGGGGGACATTCGGCGTGAATGTGACCTTTTCCATTGCCTTTCCTTTCGAGCGTTTTGAAGCCCGCCACGGCTTTTCTGCCCAAGCAATATAAAGCCTCGCGGCTATCGTTCAAGTCCATTATGCACAGGCCTGTGCATATAATAGGGTGATGGCCTCAACCCGGATCACAGTACGCTGCCCAACCTGCGGAATGGACGTGCCCGTTGGGTCCCAGGCGCGCAAAGAGATCGTGGACGCAGCGACGAAGGCGAGAGGAAGACAAGGCGGCAAGAACAGTAGGGTCAATCTCTCTGTCGAGCGCCGTAGCGAGATCGCGCGGAAGGCGGCGAGGGCGCGGTGGGAGAAGAAATAGCAACCGCATTACTTCGGGGCAGAGACATCGCGACGGCGCCCGTGATGCCAAACGGGCGCTGCGGAGCGCCAGGTACACTACAGGGGCTGGAGAGAGCACCCGCTCAAGCAGCAATGGCGGTTACGCCGGCGCCCGCGAAAGCGCACGGATTTGCTTTGGATTTGGCCTGCTATTGGTTGAAGGGGCAGAAGGACGGACCACCCCTTTGTTCGATGATCTCCTGCTTTCCGGGTTCAGGTTCAACCTTCTTACTTCCACTCCCTTAGCTGTTCTGCCATTTCCGCTCGCCTTGAATTCGTGGTGTGTCCGTACTTCATTGTGTTTTGGATATTTGCATGTCCTACCCAGTCCTGCACCTGATCTACATGGAATCCCTTCGCTAAGAGGTGTGTGACGCAGGTGTGCTTCAAGATATGAAAGTGCCGCAGCGCCTTCGGAATCCCTGCGCACTCCCCGTACTTCTTCATCAGCACGTCGAGCATCCGCCGGCTGATCGGCTCCTTTCGATTCGATCTGAAGATCGGTCCCGGCACGGTTCCGCGAAGCTTCAACCACGCGTGGAACGCCCTTGCCTCCTCCGGACACAGATGATGGATTCCTGAGTGCGACCCTTTCAGACGGCGAATAAAGAGCCGCTCTACTTTCGCGTCGTAATCCCGCAGCTCGATCATGCCGACTTCTGAAGCCGGCTCGACTTCGGAATGTACGTCCCCGGTCGGCGGTACCCGAGAGATCGGGGCGCAAACTCCGGGCCCGTCCATCAACCGGAACCGCCGCGTGCGTGAGTACGCCGCCGTCCCGATGGATCGACCATGAGCTTGCCCGGCTCACGACCGCGGTTTGGCTCGGCCGGATCGCGGACTCGGCCAAAACCAACCTGCTCTCCGCGGGCTGGAAGGCTGTCCTACTTGACCGTCAACTCAAAATCCAGCACCAGCACCAGTGCGTCCGCTGTGACCCGGATCTCGGGGACTCTGAAGTTGTGTAACGAGCGCGGGTAGAGAGGCAGGATAGCCGCATCTTCCAAGGCGTTCTGAAATTCCGCGGAAATGGGGTAACGGAAATCGCGTCCCAGGCTGGAAGCCAGGACGGGGCAGACGCGGCGGATGTAATACCCGGATTTCTTGTCGCTGCTCACCGTGACGCCGGCGAGCGCGATGTAGCCGTCGCGAAACTGGGGAGTCGCCGCGATGGTCAGGTCGAAGGCGTCCCCTAGCCCGACGCACTGCCCGAACATGTTAAGCGCCGAACGTCCGGTGAATCGGGCATGGATATTCAGTTTCCCCTCGCCGCCGCGCACCTGCGGTTTTTCCAGATAGGCGAAGTTGCACTTGTTGGTTTTGTCGTTGTGGACGTACCGCCGGCCATCCTGAGTGAATACCTGTTGCCCGAGCATCCGCTCTAAAGCGCCGAATTGGATGTGCAACTCCACGGCCGAAGCGGAGCCGGTAGCGAGGAGAAACAGGCAGAGTGGACGAAGGTTCACAAAAAACCATTATGGACCGTGCGGCAGCAAGAAGGGACTTCGGGACCGGGCCGGTGAGGATCCGACCGATCAGCCGTAAGCGCCCGCCATGTTCGGCCAAAGGGCCAGAAGCCGAGTGGAGTAGAGTAGTGGTGATGATGCCTTATTCACTCCCCTGGGCGGGTCGTCTGGCGCTTGCGATCATGCTGGCGGTGTGGGCTTCCGCGCAGGGCGCCGAACCTGCCGGGACGGTCATCCTCGTGCGTCACGCCGAGCGCGCCGGCGGCATGAGCGACAATGAGGGCCTCAGTGAGGCGGGACGATGCCGCGCCGAAGTCCTGGCGAGAATGCTGGCCGACACCGGTGTGAAGCGCATTTATACCAGCGAGGTCGCACGCACACAGCAGACCGCCGAGCCGCTGGCGAAGAGGCTCAATATCCCGTGGGAGGCGATTCCGTCGAAAGACATCGACGGCTTGTTAACGAAACTGCGAATGGGCGCGCCAAGTGGTGTCGCGTTGGTGGTGGGGCACTCCAACACAGTGCCCGAGATCATCAGGCGGCTCGGCGGCGGAGCCGTACCTCCCATCGGCGACAACGAATACGACCGCATGTTCGTCTTAACGCTCACCGGCGACGATCAAGCCACCGTGGTAACGCTGCGCTATGCGGGCTGTGCGCCGTAGGTTCGCCGACGGCCAGGGAAATTTCTTCGCCGGAAATATCGGCGGGACGCGGCGACCGTATAGAAGAGGTTGGTAGTGGGGTTCAAGTACAGGGCGGCGCCAAGGTCCCACATGGGGGCGCCGCCAGCGTAATTCACCCAGACACTTTAGTAACAGGTAGACGGATCGAGATCGCCGTGCAAAGCCAGCGTTCCAACAGGCATCGTCCACTTGCCTCGCAAGTCGCGCTTCCGTCCGGTACAATCGGGTCTTCGGGCCGCCAGCATGGCCGGCAATGCGCACTCCATGACCCTGACCGCATCCGCCTGCTAGGGAATCTCCGCCGCCCGCCGGGAGCGCATCGGGGCACCCGTTGCCGCCGCCGGACAGCGCCTCGCCCAGCCGTATGAAGCCTGGAATCGCCGCGGACCCCTTCCGGGGCGGCGTCCAGCTATCCCTTGGCGGGTTGCACTCCTGCATTGCCCGCCTCCGCTTCACCGGCCGGAATCTATCGTGAACCCACCGGCCGAAACAGTCAACCACCACCTGCCAGGGGCTGGGGAATTTTCAACCGGCGTTGACAAAATCGGTCCGCGAAGCCTTGCGCGTTTCCCGTTCCTAATCCGGTCCGACCCGCGCAAGGCCCAATTATCGCGCATTCAGAGCCACCGGCGGCTGGATGTATACTGACAGGATCCGGGATCTAAAATGGAAATCCCGGCCAAACAATGGCCACCACGCCTCCTTATCCGGGTGTCTACATCCAGGGAATTCCGAGTGGCGTTCGAGCCATCACCGGCGTCGCTACCTTCATCACGGCCTTTGTAGGGCGGGCATTGCGCGGCCCCGTCAATACGCCGACCACAGTCAATAGCTTCAGCGATTTCGAGCGGACGTTCGGCGGTCTGTGGATTAGCAGTCCCATGAGCTTCGCCGTGCAGGATTTCTTCCTGAACGGCGGAACCCAGGCGACCATTGTCCGGCTCATTTCGCCTTCGATCACGTCTGCCGCCTCGCTCACCGTGGATGACCTGCCGCTGACCGCCGCGAGCCCTGGCGAGTGGGGCAACTCGCTGCGGGCGCGGATCGACCACAACACCGCCGACGACCCTACCGGCATCCTGTTCAACCTGCTGGTTCGCGACGGCGGCACCGGACAAGTGGAACAATTCCGCAACGTCTCTGTGCAAACTGGAAATCCGCGTCAGGTGGACAAGGTTGTGGCGAGTTCCTCGCAACTCATCCGCGTGGGAACCCTTCCCGGCGCGCGACCCGCAGCCAGCGCCGATCCCCCCGCGGGCGGAGACATCTGGTCCGACACTACCAGCGCCAAGGTGCAGACGGCCGGGCAATCCTCGGACGGCAACGTGCTCACCCAGGCCGATTTCACCGGGACGGGACTCTCCGGCGCCAAGCAAGGCCTGTACGCTCTCGAAAACGCCGATCTGTTCAGCCTGTTGTGCATTGCGCCGCACGCGTTCGGCACTCTGGTGGAAACCGGCCTGATGGCCAGCGCCGCCTCCTACTGCGAGTCCCGGCGAGCGTTCCTCATCGTCGATCCGCGGGACTGGAGCAGCGCGAACAGCGCGGCCGTGGCGATGGCCGCGCCCGCCACGGCCGTGGGAACCGCCAGCCAAAACGCCGCGCTCTTCTTCCCGAACATCAAGAAAGCCAATCCGTTGCACGGGAATGCGATCGAGACGTTCGCTCCCTGCGGGACCGTGGCCGGCGTCTTCGCCCGCACGGATGCGACGCGCGGCGTGTGGAAAGCGCCGGCGGGCCTCGACGCCACGCTCACCGGCGTGCCCGACCTCACGCTCACCGATGCCGAGAACGACCAGTTGAACACGCTGGGCGTCAACTGCCTTCGCATCAAGGCCGGCGTGGGAGCCGTGTTGTGGGGATCCCGCACCCTCCAAGGCAGCGACCGCCTCGCGCCGGAATGGAAGTACATTCCGGTGCGCCGCCTGGCGCTGTTTCTCGAGGAGAGTCTGTATCGGGGGACGCAGTGGGTGGTCCTCGAGCCGAACGCCGAGCCGCTCTGGGGCCAGATCCGGCTGAACGTGGGCGCCTTCATGCAGGACCTGTTCCGGCAGGGAGCCTTCCAGGGTACTACGCCGAGCCAGGCCTACTTCGTCAAGTGCGACCAGGCAACCACGACGCAGAGCGACACCAACCTCGGCATTGTGAACATCATCGTCGGCTTCGCCCCCTTGAAGCCGGCCGAGTTCGTCATTATCCAGATCCAGCAGATGGCCGGCCAGGTCTCGGTGTAGTTGGCGCTTCCCACAGCGCCGTATCCGGGGAGTCTGGGGCGGCCGGGCGATTGCGCGACATTCGGCCCACGCTCGCTCCGGTGGCAACGGTGCAGCGTGTGGGCACGATGCGAAGGCGCCTACGCTTGAAGCAGAGGCCCGCCGCCCGGCCGGGGCTGGGAGGGCCAAGAGGTAACCTTGGGCGCCGGAAGAGGTTACTGGTTGAGCCGGTAGGGGCGCTTGCCCTTGTCCATGAATCCGACAGACTTCAGGTAGGTCTCGTTTTCCATAATCTGCCTTCGGAAGTACTCCTGGTCTTCTGCGCCGCCCGTCAGCAGCGCATCGAGGCCGCCGCCGGACAGCGCCTCGCCCAGCCGTATGAAGCCTGGAATCGCCGCGGACCCCTTCCGGGGCGGCGTCCAG
>PLGA01000433.1:0-4017 GCA_003139735.1 Bryobacterales bacterium
TCGCTCACGCTGTAGCCGCCGCCCGGCGTCAAGTTGCCGAACGTCTGGCTAGCCGTGCCGCCGCTCGTGGTCAGAGAGGTCAACCCGAAGTTGCTAGTGAAGGCGAATGCGCCGTTCCCGCCCACCGTGTTCTTCACTATTGTGATTGACCCCTGCTGGGTGTTGGTGATGGTGCAGGTAGTCGTCACCCCGGCCGCCACCGTGATTGCGGCGCAACCGTTGCTGGTCTGAGTCCAGCCGGCGGGTACTGTTTCAGTCGCTGAGTAGCCGGCGCCCGGGGCCAATCCACTGAACGTCTGGCTCGCCGTGTTCCCGACCGTGGTAAGAGAGGTCAGCCCGAAGTTGCTGGTGAAGGCGAATGCGCCGTTCCCGCCCACCGTGTTCTTCACTACCGTAATCGACCCCGTTAAGGGTAAGGCCACCGCGGTGTTGAGGATCGTGCAGGTGGTCGTCTCCCCGGCCGCCACCGTGATTGCGGCGCAACCGTTGCTGGTCTGAGTCCAGCCGACTGGTACTGTTTCAGTCGCTGAGTAGGCGGCGCCCGGGGCCAATCCACTGAACGTCTGGCTCGCCGTGCTCCCGGCCGTGGTAAGAGAGGTCAGCCCGAAGTTGCTGGTGAATGTGAATGTGCCGTCCCCGCCCGATGTGTTCTTCACTACCGTGATCGACCCCGGTATTGTAATGGTATTGGTGTCCAATGTAACCGCTCCATTCAGCGCCAGCGCCTGGCCGACCATGGTTGCGCCGGTGTTTAGCGTGATGGACATCAACGCCAAAATGTTCCCCTCGAAGGCAGTGCTTGTTCCCAGCGTCGCGGAACTGCCGACCTGCCAGAAGACATTGCCGGGCTGGGCGCCGTCGATTAATTGAACAGACGAGCCGCTCGCGGTCGTAAGCGTGCTCCCAATCTGAAAAACCCAGACCGCATTGCTGCTGCCATGGGCGTCCAGCGTAAGCGTGCCCGTCAACTGAGCCGATGTGTCGAACTTATAGACGCCAGGTGTGGGCGTAAGCCCGCCCAGATCCTGGCCGGTCAAATCGACAGTGACTGGCAAGCCCGCCAAATAGTCGTACGCAATGGCAACATCACTCTGAGCCGTGCCGGCCGAACCGTCAGCCGAGTGTATCGCGCTGGGGGGCGCCACCGTGCCTGGAGGAAATCCAGTCACCGCGGCGCCGGGAGACACGCCAACATTCCCGGAAATCACGCTGGAACCGGTGTTGGTGACCGTGGAGTTGGCCAGAACCGCATAAGTGGAGGCGGTTCCAAGGGGTACGGCCACTTGGGCTCCCGCGTTCGCAACCACCAGCAGGGTGGCGCATGCCGCGCTCAGAAAGTATGCGGCGATCTTGGTCAAATTCATAAACTCCCCTTATCAAATCGTTGTTCGTTACTTCTTTGTCGAATTCATGCGCATTCTTTCGGCAGAGTGCGCCGCCATCCACATGCGGAGGTTTAAGTAATGGTTGCTACATCTAATAAATCTCCAGCATCAGTATGAAAGCCTGAGCCGCCAAAGATCTGGTCACAATTGATCGGAGCCGAAGATTCCGTTGCCGCTCACCCGGTCGCGCCATTCGCGCGGCGCCGAAGCTCGACTGGGCCCACCCAACCCCGCAGTTCGATCCCACGCGGTTGGAATTCGCAGTCCTTCCCTTAGGGTACGAATGACGCGACCCTAGGGCGCCTGCCTAATGGAGCCGCACTCCTCCTTCCTTTAACCTCAAAGTTAGGCAGTTGCCCTGGATTAGAGGTTTTAGGGTTCTGATTGTACACTTGCGAAAAACCAGGATTTTGGTGGTCAGCTCCCCATCGTTTTCGCGCATCGTGAAACATTTGTTTCGCGGCCAATCCGAGTTTGAAGTGGTGGGCGTTTTGAGCGGTTTCGGGAGCCTGGAGCGGCAGGCCGGGCAGCTCCTTCCCGATCTGATTGTGGCGAACGTGAAGCCGGTAAGCATCGGGATTCGCCGGGTAGTCGCCACCATTAAACAGGCCAGCCCCTCGGCAAAGGTAATCCTGACCTGTGCGGTAGAGGATTTCGCGCGTGCGGCGCGCAAGCACGGCGCCGACGCCTGCCTGAACGATGAAGATGTGGCCGGCCATCTCTTACGAATGGCCTGCGCTCTCTCGGACCGTCCGAAGGTGGTTAACGCCGGGAACTAGAGAACACGGCGTTATCAGTTCGGTTATCGCTTCCCCAAGAACCGGTTCTAAGACCCAAAGGAGAACCTCGTGAAAAATCAGATCGTTCGAACTATCCTGCTTGCGGGGATACTAGCGTTGGCAGTCTCGCTGGCGCCAGCGCTTGCGCAGTCGACGGCCGGAGGCGTGGCGGTTCCGACCAACTACGATACTTTCCAGCCGCCGGTGGCGGGCGGGACCTACGTCGATCCAGTCTTCGGCTCCACGATCCAGCGCGTATCGAATGCCCTGGGTACGCCAGACGCCGCCAACGGCGGCGACCTGACGTGGATTGAGAACGAGTATTCGGCGATGAGCGCATTCAACAGCGATAATTCGAAGTTTATCCTGGTCCATCAGAGTTACTTCGGGCTGTACGACGGGTCCTCGGGGGTCTTCATGTATGCTCTGCCGTTCGAAATCACCGCTTCGAGCGAGCCCAGATGGTCGCGGCGGGACAACGCGACTCTGTACTATCATTCCGGCAACGAACTGAAGAGTTATAACGTTTTGACAGGCGGCATCGGCGTAGTTCACATCTTCAGCGAATACTCTTCGATCAGCGGCAATGGCGAAATGGACATCTCGCTAGACGGCGATCATTTCGTATATGTCGGAGACAACGAGTTCGTTTTTGTCTACCAGATCAGCACGGACACCAAGTTCGCGGTATTCGACGCAGGCCGACCCTTCGATAGCGTGTACATCACGCCCAACAACGAAGTGATTCTGAGCTGGTACCCTTCGGGGAGCGCGCGCTACACCGGCCAGGAATTGTTCGATATCAATATGACTTTTCTGCGTCAGGTGGGCCACGCCGACGGACACAAGCACCTCACGGTCGACGCCAATGGCGATGAGGTGCTGATCTGGACGAACTCGAACGATGCGAACCCGATCGCGAATTGCAACAACGGAATCGTGAAGATCCGGCTGGCGGACGCCTCGCAAACCTGCCTTTTGCAGCTCGACTGGAGCCTGGCTGTGCATATCTCCGCTCCGGACGGCAACGGAACGGTGTTTGTGGACACGGAAGCTCCGGCCAATCCCCAGCCTGGAACGAGCGCCTGGGTTCCATATGCCAACGAGCTTCTGCAAGTGAAACTAGACGGATCCGGGAGCACCACGCGCTGGGCGCATCATCGCAGCCGTCCGGTGAATACGTACAACTGGGAGCCCAAGCTGGATATCAGCCGCGACGGCACGCGGCTTCTATACGCCAGCAACTACGATCTATCGAATGTCGATGGATACAACACGCAGTACGCCGATACGTACCTGATCGCTATCAGCAATTCGTCGTCCGCGTCGGGGTCGCCGCCAGCGGTGTCGTCGGTACAATGCAGCCCATCGACCTTAATGTCGGATTCTGCGAGCGCCTGCACGGTGACGCTGAGTGCGGCGGCTCCCTCGGGCGGGTCCACCGTCGCGCTGGCCACGAACAGCGCGCTGCTGTCGGCGCCGTCTTCGGTGACGGTAGGGGCGGGGGCTGCTTCGGCAAGCTTTACGGCCACGGCTGGCCAAATCGCTTCCAATCAGAGCGCCAGCGTGACGGCCACGCTTAACGGAAGCTCGCAATCCGCTTCGATTGCGCTGACGGCGCCGCCGGCAACGGTGTCCTCGCTGCAATGCGGCGCCGGGAACCTGGCATCGGGCGCTTCCACCACTTGCGCGTTGGAGCTGAGCGCGGCTGCTCCCTCGGGCGGGTCTACCGTTGCGTTGACCTCCAACAGCGCGCTGCTGCCGGCGCCGTCTTCGGTGACGGTTGAGGCAGGGGCTGTTTCGGCGGCCTTTTCCGTCACGGCCGACAGGGTCGCTTCCAATCAGAGCGCCCG
>PLGA01000433.1:4025-10045 GCA_003139735.1 Bryobacterales bacterium
ACGCTGAGCGCGGCGGCGATGCTCTGTAGGAGGTCAGGCGGCTTTCGAACTTCGGCGGCCTTCTATTTCCCGGCAGTGAGCAATCGGGAACAGTCCCGGATGGGATCTCCGAATACACTAAGAGTAATCGCTACGGATAGGCGTTATGGCTCTACCTTTTGAGGGAACTCTCGAAACCATCCTGCTGGTTGAAGACCACGCGGCCCTTCGCAAGCTCGTCAAGCAGATTTTGGAAGATGCCAATTTCACGGTGATTCCGGCGAGCAGCGCCAAGCAGGCGATTCGGCTCGAAGCGGAGTTTCCCGGAACCATCGACATGCTCCTCAGCGATGTGAGGATGACGGGCACGTCCGGCCCGAAACTCGCAAAACGGCTCAAGGAGCGCCGTCCACAAATGCGCGTGGCGCTGATGTCCGGCTACCCGGGCGGCGCGTTGCTGCTTCTCAATTACGGCTGGCACTATATAGAAAAGCCGTTCGTAGCTTCGGCCCTGGTGAGTAAGATCAAAGATATCTTGCGNNCGCGTGTCTCTGAACCCGGCTCCCGCTTTTTGGCGGGCGAGCGTAAGGGCCTGATTCCGGCGGTTCGCGCCCGTTTCCGTCTTCTCAGCCTCAGGACGCGTTTTCGACGGACATGTTCACGGATGGCAGCCGGATCAGCTTTCGCTGGATGGCGTATTTGATCAGTTCCGATCGATCGTGCAGATCCAGTTTGCGCATCAGGTTGGTCTTGTGCGCGTCTACCGTTTTGACGCTGAGCACCAGTCGTGTCGCAATCTCTTTCAATGCCAGGCCGTCGGCAAGCAATTTCAGGACCTCACGCTCGCGGTCGCTCAGCCTCTCATAGCCGGTCACCGCGCTCTTGGCGCCCCTCACATATTGTTTGACTACTTTCTTGAGCGCCCGGGAGCTCATGTACTGTCCGCCATTGTTCACGACGTCAATGGCATGAATCAGATGCGCCCTGGGAGCGTCCTTGAGAACGTAGCCGGCCGCGCCGGCGGCGAGACAGCGATTGATCACCTCTTCTTCTTCGTACATGGTGAGGATGAGCACCTTGGCCTTCGAGTTGGCGTGCAGGATGCGGCGCGTCGCTTCAAATCCGCTTAGATCCGGCATGGCGATATCCATCAGCACCACATCCGGATGCAGTTGCAGGGCCTTGGCGACTGCCTGCCGCCCATCCGCGGCTTCCCCGACGATCTCGATCGAAGGCTCGTCCTTGAGGATCGCCTTGATTCCCTCGCGGAACAAGGTGTGATCGTCGCAGAGCAGAACTGTGATTTTGCCCTTCATGCGATCTCGCTCTGTTGCAGGGGCAGATGGGCTTCAATCGTGGTGCCGCGGCACTGCGCCCGCAGGCGCGCCGGACGGGACGCAAAATCGATGGCTCCGCCCAGAAGCTCAATGCGCTCGCGCATGGCTCCCAAGCCATAGGATTGGCGGGGTACGCCCAGTTTGCGCGCAACATTGAAGCCCCTTCCGTCATCCTCAATCTTCATCGCCACGGACTGCCGCCCGCTGGCCAGAGTGATTTTGACGCTGTGGGCGTCGGCATGGGCGACGACATTGGAAAGCGCTCCCTGGAGCACCTTGTATAGGGCCGTCTCGCAACGCGCGGGCAACTGAGCCTGCATTCGGGCGGCGTCAAGCCGAACCTTGATTCCGGTTCTCTCGGCGAATTGGCGCGCATAGAGTCGAACCGCCGGCACGAAGCCCTGCTCGTTCCAGATGGCCGGCCCCAAATCGAAAGTAAGGTGCCGGACGCTCTTCAGGGCATGCTTGATCAACGCGACGGACTCTTTCAGTTTTCGGCGGAGCTGGCTGATATCGTTTTTCTTCAAGTCGAGCGCGATCACTTCGGTGTAGAGCTTCAGAACGATCAGGTCGTGGCCGATTTCGTCGTGAAGGTCCTGAGCAAGGTGGCGTCTCTCCTTCTCGTAAGCTTCGCCAAGCTCTACGGAAAAGTCCTGCAACCTCCGCTCCGTCTGGCTGATTCTCTCCTCCAACCTCTGCCGCTCGACTGCCCCGTGCTGGGCGTAGCCCGTCAAGAGAAGAAACTGGTAGATTGAAGCCCACCTGGCAAAAGCCTTGGTCCAAGCCAGTTTTTCCGGCTCGCCGGATAAGAGATAGGGAAGGCAGCGCTCGACATAGAGGGCCACCGCGACGGTGACGCACTCCGGGGGCACTCCGCTGCGGGCCAGATCCTGGCCCTGGCGCTCGGTCTTCTCCGCGTAAGCTTGCGAGTCCTTGAAGATCAGGTCGCGGAGTTGCAGGCCGACGTGCAGTCCCGAAAGCAGGGCCATATGCTTACTGCACAATCCGTAACGCTTTAGCAGCGTGCGCCATGACGAGAGGATCTTCGAGGAGTGGGAGGACAAGAAGGTCAAGGCCGCGAGCAGCGGCTCCTTGTCTTCCATGACCATACGGCCGATGGCGTTATTGTCGATCACAATGCCTCGTTTGATTTGGCGGCCGCCCGATCCAGCGACTCACCCAGATTCTGCCGTACCTTGAGAAAGACCTCCGGCCGCGATTCCCAAAGGTAGGGCGCCTTCACGATTTGACCCGCGTATTGGTCGGCAGACTGCCGGCCGTCCAACTTCGCGAGCAGAGCCAGGTACTCGTAATCCTCCATGCCTTCCCGAATCAGCTTGAGCCGAATGCTTTCGATGGGAATATCGCTCCGCCCGCCGATGCGATCCGGACGTCCAGGGTAAAACAAGGTCCCGTCGCCGTTTCCCCCAAAGAGGCGGATATTCACCCATGGATCGTTATCCTGGCGGTATGCCTCATTCATGCTGTAGTAGAGTTCGCCTTCCATGCGGTACTTCCAGGCCACCCACTGCATGACCCGGTTGGCGGCTCCGGACGCATCGATTACGTAGGCCGGCCAGCCTGTGAAGTACTGTCCCCCCACGATGTTGCACCCGTGGCTGGCGCAGGACTGATAGAACCACAGGCTCGTGTGCGGCTGTGTCTGGCGGGCATAGGAGCCGAGCGGCGGGGTCGCATCGCAGAAATCCGGGAAGCCGGGTTTCAACTCGAGGCAATTGACCAGGGGAACCCAGATTTGAACCACTCCCGCCAGTTTTTGGGTGAAGGGCACGGTGACCAGACTTCGCAGGCTTGGCTCAACCTCCGCCGACATCCTGCCGCGCTTTAGCACCTCCGGGAAGTCGCGACTGGCGGGTTCATCCCACAGGTAAAGGAATAGCCGGTCGCCCCAACCGTTTCGCTGGAAGTGCTTGGTCCATTCCGTCCAGTACAGCTTCTCCTGTTCCTCGGTTTCGAAGGCGCTGGGCGTGCGAATCTCCGCTGAAGTCGCTCGCGCTCCGTACAGCGGCTCCCCTTTGGGAATTGCGGCGCCATCCAGAAACGGCCCAACTTCGGCATCGTACTCGCGCCAATCCAACTGCATCCTGCCCGCGTTATAGGAGAACCTCGGGGGTTCCATGCTCCCTCCATTCGTGCTGATGCGATGGAGGAGCGCCGCCTTGGTATACAGGCCGGTGATGGAATGAAGATCTTCATCGTTGGTGTAGCGGCCGCGATGCTGCTTCAGCGCATTGACTCCGTTCAGACCGAACGACGACTTCAGAGTAGAAGTGGAAGGAAGGACGAACCTCCATACGGTCAGCTTGATTGGCACGGAAAACTGCACTCTCCCGCCGAGCGAAACGAGGGCCGATCCCGTGTACTGTCCCGGATGCGCGGCGGCCGGGACGTAGACATCGACCCACAGGGGCTGATTCCGGTCGCGCCGCACCGTGAAGGGAAACGCGTTGCGCGCCTCATTGGCATATCGATCCACGCGCGGGATCAGCGGATCGGGCCATAATCCATCGCCGCCTTCGATCGAAGAGGGTCGTTTTAGGTTCACGAACTCCTCCAAGTAGACGGTTACGTTGTTGGCGGAGATCTCGGCGCCATCCGCGGAATGGAAATCCGAAAAGCCGATATCGACGCCCGAAAGATCTTTGGATTTACCGCGCAACACGATCTGGAAGGGTTCGAATTCGTTGCGCCCCGCATAGAGATCCACACTTTTCGCCGGAGCGTTGGGAACCGGATCGAAAGGCCTGACCTTCGCCAGAGGGTGCGTGGTCCACCAAGCGATTGGTTGCGGCGGCTCCACGGAGGCCCCCAAGACCAGGACCGCAACCGCAATCAAAATCATGATGGGAACCAGTCTGAACCGCATGGCGTATCCTGGCTAGGCCACCCGTCTCGCAGGCAGGGGCAGGGCCTGTCCTTGACCAGCGCCATTCAGACCTTCGATGATCCCGCTCAGTTCTTCCACCTTTTGATCCCACGACTCCTGCTCCATGAGAGCTGAAACGGCTGGGTCCGGCCCACGCCTGCCTTCTTTCAGCAGGGCTTCGATCCGATTGAGAAACTCCTCAGGGGTCCGCGCCATACGCACCAATCCATCCAGCTTGAGAACCTCGGGCAGCGGAGTTGCGACGACCGGCAAACCCGCCGCCAGGTACTCGCGCAATTTCAGGGGGTTGGCCGCCACCGTGAGCTCGTTGACGACGAACGGTAGAATCGCGACGTCGAAAGTCTTGCAATACGCGGGGAGGGATTGATAACTGCGTCTTCCCAGGAGGTGGACATTAGGCAGCTCGCGCAGCGCCGATGTGTTCGTCTGGATGTCCCCGATCAGCAGGAGCGACCACTGCGGTCTGGAAGCAGCAAGGTAACGAACAACCTCCAGATCCACCCAATCGGCGACCGTGCCAACGAAGCCGATCACGGGACCCTTCAAATCCGCGCAATCCGCCGGCGCCGGAATCCCCTGGCGGCAAGCGTCTCTGAAGTGGGCAACATCGACGCCGTGCGTGACCAGAAAAGTGTTTGCGTTGTAACGGCTCTTGGTCTCATAGAGCCGGCTGGAAGAAACGACGACCATATCCGCTTTCTCCATGAGTGCGCGCTCCATCTTGAGAATCGCGGCTTCGTCGGCGCCGGTGAACTTCGAGAACTCGTCCACGCAGTGATAGATGACCAGGCGCTCACCCAGGGAGCCCGCAACATCGGCTGAACTGGGAATGAAGGTCCAGGTAATCGGTTTCTGAAAGCCGAGTCCCCGGCAGGCGCGGCGCAAACTCCATGGCAGGAGCCGGCGGTTCACCCATCTGGCCGCCCTGTTGCCGTGAAAGGGAATTACCAGCGGTGAGAACACGAATATGTTCTTGGAGACGGGAAAGCACCCCCGTAAGTACTGGCGCACTTTCTTCCAGGCTCGCCGGAAGTCCCTGAGGGAAGCCGTTGGGTTGCGGTTCCCCGTCGAATTGACCCACAGCACCCGGTTTTTCCGGGCGAGCCTTAAGACGATGTGCTTCTTGCTTAAAGGCTCGGCATCCCAGTCGTTGGCGAAGCAGATGATGTCGTTTCCTTCTATCATGACGGTTCTCCGCAGCTCACAGGCCGTGTTTCGAGAAGCGGCCAACGCCTCTGCGTCTCCGGCTGACGCGGACGGCTTTCAATGAAATGCCTGTGCCAGAACTCGAACACCAATAGCGTCCAGATCTCCTGGGAACGGTCCGCGCGTCCCCGCTCATGCTCTTCAACGAGCCGGGACGTTTCGTCGCGGTCTACATAACAGGCGCAAGCCGAATCCCGGGCCAGCAGATTGTCGCGTGTGAACTGGCGCAAAGATGTG
Source organism: Bryobacterales bacterium (assembly GCA_003139735.1). Taxonomy (GTDB): domain Bacteria; phylum Acidobacteriota; class Terriglobia; order Bryobacterales; family Bryobacteraceae; genus BOG-224. The sequence goes on from PLGA01000433.1 coordinate 9,693, forward strand.
CGGAGCCAGGATCCGATCGGGATGGGGAAACCTTTTTTGGGGCGGTCTATGATGGCGTCGGGCAAGATTCCTCGCATCGCGCTTCGCAATAGCTTCTTTCCGCAATTTCCGTGTATCTTGGAAGCGTTCGGCAGCGTCGCGGCGAATTCCACCAGCTTGTGATCCAGAAACGGAACCCGCAGCTCGAGCGCATTCGCCATGGTCATTTTGTCGGCCTTGATTNNCCGCAGCTTGCCTTCGGCGCTAAAGCCTCGGGACACGCCCCGATAACGGGTTTCGAGCGGCTGGCCGCACATTCTCACATAGTGCCGCAGCCTTTCCGAGGGCGTAAGACGCGCGATCCACGGCGCAAG
>PLGA01000285.1:0-9802 GCA_003139735.1 Bryobacterales bacterium
GATGTGGGCACGCCCTACGACGATATCCAGTGGGCGGCGGTGCTGAAATCCGTCAGCGGCTTTGAGATGTACCGAAAACGGCACGGGCGCATCGCGCCGGAGCGGATTGTGGAATTCCTTCTGCTGGATGCCGATTTTCCGCGCGCCGTGCGGCACTGCGTGGGACTGGCGGACCAATCCCTGCACGCCATCACCGGCGCCAACTCGGGTACGTATTCCTGCTCAGCCGAGCGGCGCGCCGGGCTGCTTCGCTCAGAGCTTGACTACGCGCAAGCGGACGCTATTATCAAGTCCGGCCTGCACGAGTTCTTCGACGCGTTGGAGGCCAGAATGAATATAATTGACGAGTGCATCCGCGGCGACTTCTTTGCCCAGCCGGCCTTGACGCCGGCCAACCGCGGGATAGCGGACTGGAGAACATGACATTCTGTCTTGGAATGACCGTCGAGCAGGGCCTGATCGGCATCGCGGATACCCGCATCACGGCCGGCAACGAGTGCATGGTGGCAAGAAAGACCGCCACCTACCAGGGGCCGGGGTTCGCGTTTTTCGTGATGAACTCAGGACTTCGGTCGCTGCGCGACAAGATCCTGCTGCATTTCGAGGAGGCCTTCGCGCGGGACACGGAAGGGCGCGAGCGCCTGTTCAAGCTGGTCAACCTCTATGCGCAGCAGGTGCGGCGGGTGGCGGACGAAGACGCGGCCGCGCTCGACCGGGCGGAGCTGAAGTTCAATGCGTACTCGCTGATCGGCGGGCAGATGGCGGGCGACTCCATTCACCGGCTGTTCATGGTGTACCCGGAGGGGAACTGGGTAGAGATCGGTCCGGATACCCCGTACCAGATCATTGGCGCGTCGGGCTTCGGCAAACCCATCCTGGAGCGGTCGGTGAAGCATTCCGATTCCATGTTGTACGCGTTCAAGGTGGGGCTGCTGGCGTTCGACGCCACGCGGTTATGCGCGGCCGACGTGGATTTCCCGATGGACGTGATGCTGTACTCGCGCGGCAGCTTCCAACTGGTGGAGCAACGCTTCGACCGCGATGACCTGCGCGAGATTTCCAATTGGTGGCAGGACCGCATGCGGCGCAGCGTGCAGGATCTGCCGTCGGAATGGATCGAGGCGGCTTTCTCTAAGCTGACACACGGCGAATTGGCGTTCTGAGGAGATCCTGCCCCCATGCGAATCTCGTTGACGCACTCCACCGTTTACCGATACGAGGGGCCGGTGTACCTGGAGCCGCAGACGTTCCGGATGCGGCCGCGCGAGGACGCGGCGCAGCGTCTCTGGCAATACGCCCTGGAAATATCGCCGGCGCCCGCGGGAAAGACGGAGTGCCTGGATCAGGATGGCAACGTGGCGCTGGAGGCATGGTTCGACCGGCCGGTGGAGCAACTGAGCCTCAAGAGTTCGTTTGAAGTGGAAACGCTGCGCGAGAATCCTTTCGACTTTATCCTGGCGGATGCGCGCATGGCGACCCTGCCGTTCGTCTACCGGGAGCCGCTGCGTTCGGCCTTGGCGCCTAGTCTCGATACCTCGGAGGAATCCGCGGCGGTACGCGATTTCGCCATGTCGGTGGTGAACGGAACCGGCTCGCAAACTCTGGTATTCCTGACGGCGCTGAACCGGACGCTGTTCGACGCGTTCCGCCACGTGGTCCGGGACGACGGGCCTCCGCACCCGCCCGAAGTGACGATCCGCAGCAAGGAAGCGTCGTGCCGCGACCTGGCCATGCTCTTCTGCGCAGCGTGCCGTTCGATGGGAATCGCGGCGCGTTTCGTGAGCGGCTACGGATATGGGGCAGACGAACAGGAGCAGTCGTACATGCACGCCTGGGCTGAGGTGTATCTGCCGGGCGGCGGCTGGCGGGGCTACGATCCGGCGCAAGGACTTGCCGTGGCGGATTCCCACGTGGTGGTTGCGGCCGCGGCCGACCCGCGGCTGGCAGCGCCGTTATCGGGAACGTACCGGGGCGCGGCGCGTTCGAAGATGGAGTTCAGCATCGCGATGCAGGTGGTGGGCGACGCAGCGTCGGCCGGGGCGTAGGGGGAACTCGGCCCCTTTCAGGGGCTGCACGGGCTACGCCGTGTTCCCATGGCTTGCGCCGGACGAGCGTTAACCTAAGCGCACACGCAGGTAGAGGGAGAGCAAGGCGATCACCGGCGCAGAAGCCGACTTGTCGTTCGTGATCTTGCTGGTGGTCTCCGGGCGGCGGCGCGCCAGCGTCTGGCCGATGCCACCAAGGCCCTATACGTGCGAGTTGAATATCGCGTTCTCAGATCGGGCCTATCAATCGTCGCTCTTATTGGTTCGCCCGCAGCAGAGCACACTTCGACGCCACCGTCGAGCCATCTGAAGGGACGTCACTGTAACGGGTGGGCTTATTTCGACCCGGACTGCTTGGGTTGATAGCGAATCTTCTTTGCCTGAATCTCCAGCAAGACGTCGTCGTGCTTCTGCCCCTCGATGATGTCTTTTAGATGAATCTGGCCGTCGTCGTACTGCAGGTGAAGGCGCCACCCAGAGATCTTGTCGATATCGGCCCGGTATACAGGTTGTTTGTAGCCAACCACGCGATGAAGACGTGTCTTAGGGAATTTCCGTGTGCGGTGACACTCATGATCTTCCAGTTCAGCCAGTGCCTCGAGAAATCCGACCTTCAGTTCCGTCGGAAGCGTCTTCTCAGCTTGGTAGATCACTCCCCAGGCATCCAGGAGAGTGCTGGTGCGAGCCACTATAATGACCTACCGTTCCTTTGGATCTGGTTGCGATATAGGCCACTGGCGGCGGACCGATACGCTCGATCCAGTTCGCTGTGGTGGACCGCCCGAAAAAGAGTTACCAGCGTTTGGGCGAAGACGGGATCCTCGTCAACCGCTACGATCAGCCGTATGTCTCGTCCGACCCGCAAGGAATACAGGGATGAGGTGAAGCCACCCTTTAGCTGAATCGCCTGTGGGCGCTTCGCTCGCGAGAAGAAGCTGCCTCGGTTATTCCGGAGCAGGTCATAGCTGCGACGGAGCGCTACGGCGACCCGTGCACGATCCTCAGAATTCAATCGACTCAGGTCGTTGCGGAACCCCGGCGTCGTCTGTTCAGTAATCGCTATCGGTTCCGCGGATGTAGCCATACCTTCTCTCCACACCCAGCATATCGCAATGACGCGTCGAACATGACCGGCATCTCACACAACGGCAGATCGTCGGGCGCAAGTCGACTTCCCGGTCCCAATCGACACGGCCGGTACTGTCCAGACCCAAAAGGCGGTGTTTGGGAGCGCAGATCAAACATCATCAGGCCACGGAATCGACAGCGCGTCTGCCCCGCCACCGACATATCGCTGGCCTGGCGCTCCGAAAGCCTCAAAATACGCGCCGTAGATCAGGACCCACATTCTTGCGTGTCGCTCCCAGTCGGCGAGGCTTCGCGGAACTGGCAAGTGTCCCGCCTCCTGAAGCTTGGCGAATGCTTGCTTTACGGCGTCTGAGACCGTGTTGAAAACGGCCAAATTCATCCCTTGATGAAACCAAAATGGATAGAACCTGTCAGCGCAGCCCCGCAAGAATGCCCGGACGTTTTCTGGAGTGGCCTGCCCGTTCAGGTGAACGCCAAGGAGGCGCTCAGACGCCGTGAAGGTTTCGGTTGCCGGTAGGTACCCGGTAGCGTCCATACCATGAATGTTGGTTACGTGCCAGAATTCCGGGACAACTTGCCCTTGCCTTCGAGCGAACGTGGCGAACTGAACAATGCTCCCCGGCGCGCCGGGCCCGCCGATCTTAGCTTGCAGACGATCACGAAGGTCGTTGGCAACATCTGCCGGCTCTGTGAAATTCATGTGCTCGCCGACGAAATCGTACAACCACTCGTGCATCGTCTGATTGCCTATTGCGGCACACCCCACGTAGCCGAGTAGCGCTTTGCGCTTGGGCCATCGGAGAATCTTGGAGCTTATATCCTGCACTTCTGACGCGACATTTCCGTCCGCATCGAATGTCTTCAGCGTCACGTTCTTGTCGGCGGCAAAGACGATTCCATCGGCCAGCACTTCAGAAACGAATATCGACATTCTTTTCGCTGTTCTTTACGAACCACCTTTCACCTTCATTGTAGTGATGTGGCACCCGCGCGCCGGTTCCCGAACTGCGCTGATCTAAACAGCGTCGAATCAGGGTCCTTCTGGCCCTGCCGGGCTGGGCTGCGCACGGACTTGCGGGTTGGCGCGCTTGTTATGCTGGGTGCAGTGGACCCTGAACTGCCAGCGCTGACGAGGGTGTTGGTGCGCGCCACCAATTGGCTGGGCGACGTGGTGATGTCGCTGCCGGCGCTGCGCGCGATACGGGAGGCGCTGCCGGGGGCGTACATCGCGGTGGTTGCGCGTCCGGGGTTGGTGGATTTCTACGCGCGCGAGGATTGCGTCGACCGCGTAATTCCCTGTCCCAAACCGAAGGGCTTCCGCGAGAGGCGGGCTTTCGCCGCGAGCCTGCGCCCGGAGCGGTTCGACGGCGCCATCCTTCTGCCGAACGCCTTCGATGCCGCGCTGATGGCCTGGATGGCGCGGATTCCGGTGCGCATCGGATACAAACGCGACGGGCGGAGTCTACTGCTGACGCATGGCGTTGCGGTTCCCGAGCCGGGCGAGATTCCGCGGCACGAGCGATTCTATTACCTGGAACTGCTGCGACGCGCCGGGCTGATGGACCGTTGGCCGGACGTCGAAGCCATTCGCCTGGGAGGGGCGGATAAGGCGCGCGAGGCGGGCGGGCGGCGGCTGGCGGCGTTAGGAATCGGCGGTCCGGTAATCGGCATCAGCCCGGGCGCAGCTTATGGAAACGCCAAGCGCTGGCTGCCGGAACGATTCGCCGAGGCGGGCAGCCAAGTTGCGGCTAGGATCGAGGCTTCGGTCCTGATATTCGGGTCCGGCCCGGAGCGTGAGTTGTGCGAAGCGGTGGCAGAGCCGCTCCGCGCATCGGGCGCCGCGGTCCGCAACCTGGCCGGTGAAACCACGCTCGGCGAATTCATCGACCTGGCCGCGGCGTGCCGCGTGTTCCTGACCAACGATTCCGGCGCGATGCACGTCGCCTCCGCGCTGGGCGTGCCAACGGTCGCGGTTTTCGGGGCCACGGACGATGCCGGAACCGGCCCCACCGGCGCGCTAGCGCGGGTGGTCCGCGAGCACGCCGAATGCGCGCCTTGCATGTTGCGCGACTGCCCCATCGATCACCGTTGCATGACGCGCGTGAGCGCCGCGCGGGTGCGGGAAACCGCGCTCGAATTGCTTGAGGAGCCCGCCCCGGCGTGGACACACGAACCAAGATCCTGACGGCCGCCGCCGCGCGGCAGATCGCTTCACCGGTCGTGGTGGCAACCGGCTATTTCGACGTCCTGCGGGCGGAACATGTACGGGAGTTGCGCGACATTCGGGGCGGCGACGCGCTGCTGGTGGTGGTGTTGCCGCTGGCCGGAGAGCTGTTGGACCAGCGCTCCCGCGCCGAGTTGGTGGCTGGTTTACGCATGGTAGACTACGTGGTGGCCGCGGATCATGGCGACGCGGACGCGCTGATCGATTCCCTCAAACCCGTTCGAGTGGCGCGTCTGGAGGCGGCGGATGCGCGCCGCGCACAGCAATTGACCGACCATGTCCAGCGACGGCGCTAACGTCAATCAGCACAAGAGCGCGACCGGGGGCGTCCGCCCCACAAAGCCGCTCACGCGGATTCTGGCGGTGCGGCTGGGCGCCATGGGCGACATGATTCACGCCTTGCCGGCGGTGGCTTCGCTCAAGACAAGCTTCCCCGGCGCGCGCCTCACCTGGGTGGTGGAACCGCGCTGGGCTGCGTTGCTTGAAGGGAACCCCTTCGTGGACCGGGTGGTTTTGCTGCGCCGCAAGACGGCGGGGGGACTGCTCGAAAGCTGGCGGGAATTGCGTTCCGAGGAATACGATTTCGCGGTGGATTTCCAGGGGCTATTGAAATCCGCACTGACGGCGGCCTGCGCCAGACCGCAGCGTATTTTCGGCTTCGATGCTTCGCAGGTTCGCGAGCGGGCGGCGGCCCTGTTTTATTCCGTGAAGACGATGGCCGCATCGGCGCACGTGGTGGACCGGAACCTGGAACTGGCGGCGGCCGCCGGCGCGACCCGCATTTCGCACGCGTTCCCGCTGCCTGCCGGCGCACCCGAAGGAGAGCTTCCCCCGGGCGATTTCGTGTTGGCCTCTCCGTTAGCCGGTTGGCGGTCCAAGCAATGGCCGGCCGAGCACCATGCAAGCCTGGCTGCGCGGCTGCGGCGCGAGTTGCATGTCCCCCTGGTGATGAATCTGCCAGCCGCGGCGAGGCTGCAAGTTCAGGGAGCCGCGCCGCACGTTTCGAGCCTGCCCGGACTGATCCACGCCACGCGGCGGGCCGCGGCGGTGGTGGGAGTGGATAGCGGCCCGATGCATCTGGCCGCCGCGCTGGGACGGCCCGGCGTCGCCATTTTCGGTCCCACCGATCCAGCGCGCAACGGCCCATACGGCGGATCGCTGCGGGTTCTCCGCAGCCCGACAGCCGCCACTTCGTACAAGCGCGGCGACGCCATCGACGAGAGCATGCGGCGCGTCACTCCCGACGAGGTTTTCGAGGCTCTGCGATTTGCGCTTGCCGAACCGCGGCTTTCCGCAGAGGAGCGCGGGGTCTGATGCCGTTTCCCAAGCCATACGCCGACGTTGTCGCCAAGCTGCGCGTCCCGAGCGGATTTTTGATTGTGGCCGTGTTTGGGTGGTTCTCGCACCCGACGCGAGTTTCGCTTCTGGTGGGGGCGCCGGTCGCCCTGCTGGGCCTGGCCTTGCGCGCCTGGGCGGCCGGATGCCTGGCAAAGGATCGCGAACTGGCCACCGGCGGACCCTACGCCTACACACGAAACCCGCTCTATGTGGGCACGCTTGTGGTGGCGGCCGGGCTGGTGGCGGCGTCCCGCAACATATTGCTGGGCGTAATGTTCGCCGCGGTGTTCACGCTGGTCTATCTGCCCGTAATTCAAAACGAGGAGCAGCACCTGCGCAGACTCTTCCCCGAGTACGCCGGTTACGCCGCGCGCGTTCCAGCTCTGTGGCCGCGGCTGACGGCTGCCGGCAAAAGGCCGAATCCTTTTCGCTTCGCTTTCTATCTAAGGAACCAAGAGTATCAAGCCGGATTGGGATTGGCCGCCGGGATGCTGTTTTTGATTTGGAAAGCGCTGGGTTGAGCCTGCCTCGGAGATGCTGGATCTCACTAACGTATTGCTCTCCCGTGAGCGTCAAGCTCACGGGAGAGCATTCCGGGCGTAAGGGATGGCGTGAACTGGCGATGCTGCCAGCCATGTGCGCGGACTGGGGCATGGCCGACTCTGCAGGAAAACATGACTTCCGTGAAAGTGGCGCCGTAGGTTCCCATGTTCGGGCCGCGTCCGCCGCCCGCTCCTCGCCCGGCATCGCCCGCCGTCGGCCGCTCCGCGTCCGCCCAGAACCAGCGGCGCCTCGCCCGGGATTTCGCGCAGCGGCTGGGCGTATTCGATTCGGCGCTCGATGACCTGTTCGGTCCTCAAGGTCCGTGGACGCCCGAAGAAGAAATCCTGCCATGATAGAACTGTCGCGCCGAGTGCGTCACGTGGTTCTCGACATGGATGGCACGCTGTACCGCGGCGCACGGCTCTTTGCGCCGGCCTTGCCGTTCCTGGAACGCCTGCGCAGTCTGGGTATCGGCCACACGTTTCTCACCAACAACACCTCTCGCGAATGCAAAACAATGTTGACTTGACTCAGGCGCTGAAGTATTCTTGTTCCGGTTGGTCATTCGCGCTCATTTCCCGCGCCGCCGGGCTATCGGATGGGCGTAGGCCGGTTGGCGAAGTGGTTCTTCGCACTCGCCTTGCTATTGTTCATAGCAGTCGCGTCTTCATGGGCGCACGAGGTTTCCGGAACTTCAACGTGAGAGGAAGGACTGACTATGGTTGTACCTCACAGCTATTCTGTCGCTTTGTTGATGACCATCTTGACGATGACCTGCTGGGGTTCTTGGGCCAACGTCGTTAAGCTCGTCAAGAACTGGCGCTTCGAACTTCTTTATTACGACTACGCGCTGGGTATTCTGCTGACCTCTTTGGCGGCGGGACTCACACTGGGATCGATGGGAAGTTACGGGAGGCCCTTTTGGGCCGATCTGGCGGCCGCTGGCGGACGGAACATCGCGTTCGGTTTTCTCGGAGGAGTCGTTTACAACATATCGAATATCCTGCTCGTCGGCGCCATGGTCATCGCCGGACTTGGAGTGGCGTTCCCCATCGGCGTCGGCTTGGCCCTGGTTGTCGGCGTGATCTGGAATTACCTCGTCAACCCCCAGGGCAATCCTGTGCTGTTGTTCACCGGCGTGGCGATGATCGTCTCGGCCATCGTGTTGGACGGCGTCGCATACCGATTTCACACCATGGAAAAAGCGGCCAGGAACCCGGAGCTGAAACCGGGGAATTCCGCGGGGCCGGACAAGATCCGCAAAGGCATTCTGCTGAGCGTGATCGCCGGCTTGCTGATGGGCATGTTTTTTCCTCTCGTCGAGATCGGCAAGAAGGGACCGGGCGGACTGGGACCTTACGCCATTGGTTTTGTCTTCTCCCTCGGAGTTTTTCTCTCCACCTTCGTATTCAATGCCTACTTCATGAGAAAGCCGGTCGAGGGGAAACCTCTGCGCTTTAGCGCATACTTCCGCGGAACATCCAAGGAACACTTTTGGGGCATTATTGGCGGCGTGGTCTGGGCTGTGGGTACGCTCTCGAGTTTCGTAGCGGCCAGCGCGCCGCGGGAGTTGCAGGTAGGACCGGCAATCAGCTATGCGCTCGGCCAGGGATCGACCATGGTCGGGGCCTTCTGGGGCGTTGTCGTCTGGAAGGAATTTGCCGGCGGCGGATCCCTCGTGAAGCGGTTGCTGGTCCTCATGTTCATTCTGTTCGTGTGCGGCCTCGCGGTTGTCTCCATCGCGCCCCTGTACGCGCGGCGCTAGGGGCCCGAAGGACGGCCAGTTGACCAGGCGCCGGATCGATTCCCATCTTAGCTAGCGATCCGGCTCCTGCCGCGGCGTGCCACAATATCGGGATGAAGACCATGGCGTTGGGCGCCGCGCTGGCGTGTGCGCTCCTGGCTCCCGCCGGCGCGAGCGGAGCCGATAACCAGCTTACGGCGCAAGAGAAATCCGCCGGCTGGCGGTCNNCTTCGATGGCAAGACCTTCGCCAATTGGGAAGATCCCACCAGCAAATCGCCCCCCGGCGATTCCTTCACCATTGAAGACGGCTGCCTGAAAGCCACGGCCCATCCCCGCATCACCGAGGATCTGTTTACCAGGGAGGTCTTCCGCGATTTCGAGCTCGCCTTCGATTGGAAGATCGCGCCGGGCGGCAACAGCGGCATCAAGTACCGCATTCAGGACCACCTGTTCCTGGGCGCCGCGCAGTCGGCCAAATTCGAGGACCAGGTCAACGCATCGCTCAAGAACCTGCCCGTGGGACGTCCCGCCCGCGGGCAGGACTACGTAATCGGCTTGGAATATCAGCTCCTCGACAACGCCCGCAACCCGGACGCGCGCAACGGCGCAAACCATCAGGCAGGCGCGCTCTACGACGTCTTCGCGCCCTCGCGCGACGCCACCCGGCCGGTCGGCGATTTCAACCATTCCCGGCTGGTGGTGAAGGGCAGCCATGTGGAGCACTGGCTGAACGGAGCGAAAGTGGTGGATGGCAGCCTGAACGCGCCCGAGTTGGCGCAAGGCTTCGGCCGCCGGTGGGGCGCCGGATCGCCCGTCTA
>PLGA01000285.1:9869-18652 GCA_003139735.1 Bryobacterales bacterium
TCTGCGTTCATCGGCGGCCAATTCTGCTTCGTTCTCAGATCCAGCGACATTCCCGATGAAGTCGGTTAAGATGTGCTGTTGTGGCGGCCCGCACGCCGGAGTTCCATCATGGATGACGCTCTCTTCGTTCACCGAATTCACTTTGCCTTCACCGTCACCTACCACTACCTGTTTCCGCAATTGACCATGGGCCTGGCCCTGCTTATCGTGGCCCTCAAGACGCTCGCGCTGAGAACCAGGAACCCCGCCTACGACGATGCCGCCCGCTTCTGGACCCGCATCTTCGGCATCAACTTCCTGGCGGGCGTCGTCACCGGCATCCCCATGGAATTCCAATTCGGCACGAACTGGGCCCGGTTCTCGCAACTGACCGGCGGCGTCATCGGCGAGCCGTTGGCCATGGAAGGCGTGTTTTCGTTCTTCCTCGAGTCCACCTTCCTCGGCATGTTCCTCTTCGGCGAGAAGCGCCTCGGCCGCATCGGGCACTGGTGGGCCGCCTTCCTGGTGTTTGTGGGATCCTGGCTTTCGGGGTTCTTCATCGTCGCCGCCGACGCCTGGATGCAACACCCCACCGCTTACAGCCGCCTCCCGGACGGCTCATTCCAGGTGACCAGCCTTTGGGGCGTCCTGGCGAACCACTGGGCCTGGCTCCAATACATCCACACCATGAGCGGGGCCGTAGTCACCGGCGCCTTCGTGATGGCGGCCGTGGGCGCGTTCTACGTCCTCAGCGGACGCCACGACGAGTGCGGACGAATCTTCGTTCGCTGCGGCGTGATCGCCGGGCTGATTGCGTCGCTGTTCCAGATCTTCCCCTCGGGCGATCTCCACGGGCGCTACGTGGCCCAAAACCAGCCGGCCACCACGGCCGCCATGGAAGCGTTGTTCCACTCCCAGGCGGGTGCTCCCGTGGTCATCATGGGACAACCCGATGTGGAGCGGCAAAGGATCGACAATCCGATCGCCGTGAACGACGCCCTCAGCTTCCTGATCTACGGCACAACCAAGGCCGAGGTCGCCGGGCTCGACCGGTTCCCCAAGCAGGACTGGCCTACCAACATCCCGCTGCTCTATTTCTCCTATCACGTCATGGCCGGCTTGGGAACCTTGTTTGTGGCTCTGATGCTCACCGCCGGCCTGCTGCTGTGGAGAGGTTCTCTTTTCCGCACGCGCTGGGCCTTGTGGTGCCTGATGCTGTCGTTCCCGTTTCCCTATATCGCCAATACCGCGGGCTGGATGACCGCCGAGATCGGCCGCCAGCCGTGGCTGGTGTACGGCTTGGTGCGCACCGCGGACGGGTTCTCCTCCAATGTCTCGGCGGCCAATGGCCTGTTCACCTTGCTGGGATACATGGGCCTGTACACCCTGTTGTCCGCTTTCGTTCTGTTCCTCCTCTACCGCCAGATTGAAAAAGGCCCGGCATCCGAGCCGGCCGCCATTGAGGGAGGCGCTTAGATGGAAACCGTTTGGTTCGTTCTGGTCGCATTGATGTTAGTGGGCTACGCCGTTCTCGATGGCTTCGATTTGGGCGCCGGGGTTCTGCATTTGTTAGCCGCGCGGACCGACGCCGAGCGCCGTCTGCTGCTCGAATCCATCGGACCCGTGTGGGACGGAAACGAAGTCTGGCTGCTGGCCGCCGGCGGCACGCTCTTCTATGCGTTTCCATTGCTCTACGCATCCTCCTTCAGCGGATTCTATCTGCCCCTGCACATGGTGGTCTGGCTGCTGGTCTTTCGCGCCATCGGAATCGAATTCCGCACGCGCCTGGACACGCGGGTTTGGTGCGACTTCTTCGACGGCGCTTTCTCGCTCGCCAGCATCCTCCTGATCGTGGTGTTTGGAGCGGCCTTGGGCAACGTGATGCGCGGCGTTTCTCTGGGACCGGACCATTACTTCTTCGCTCCCCTGTGGACCAACTTCCAGCCCGGCGCCGACCCCGGCGTTCTGGATTGGTACACGGTGCTCTGCGGCGTGGTGACCTTGGTGGCCACAACGGTTCACGGAGCTCTGTACGTCGCCATGAAAACCGAAGGCCCGCTGAATGCCCGCATGCGGTCCGCGGTTCAGTGGCTTTGGCCCGTGCTCGTGGTATTGTCCGCCGTGGCCGTGCCCGTGACGGTATTCGTGCGCGCGCAGCTTCTGGACAATTACCGCGCCGTGGCCGCCGGCTGGCTGATCCCCATTCTGGTGGCGGCGGGCTTGGCCGGGATTCTCTATTTCACGCGTGCGCGCCAGGAGCGCAACGCCTTCCTGTCCTCTTGCCTCTATGTCGCCGCGACCCTTGGCGGGGCGGCGTTTGCGCTATATCCCACGCTCCTGCCATCCTCCGGCAATCCCGCCAACGCCATCACCATCCGCAACGCGGCCGCCGGAAGCCATTCCTTGTCCATGGGCCTTGTCTGGTGGGGCGCCGGGATGGCCATCGCTTGCGGCTACGTGATCGTGGTCTATTCCATGTTCAAGGGAAAAGTCCAGGCGGGCTACGGCGAACACGGCTAATTAGCGGAGCCGGTCCAGAACCAGTGTCTCGAAATTCCCGACGCGCTCGAAGACCGGGTCGTTCGTAATCAAACCGGAGGCGCCTGTCCGCACAGCCGTGGCGGCCTGTAAAGCGTCCGGAGTCTTTAACCGATGGGCGGCGCGCAGGCGCGCCGCAAGGTCCGCAGTTTCCAGGTCCGGGGCGACCCAATCCAGATTCGGGTAAGTGGACAGCAAACCGTAAAACATGTCCGCCTCCTGCTCGCCCAAACTGCGATATGGCCGGACCAGCAACTCGGTCATGGTGATCGTAGAAGTGACCGCCTTCGATTCCGGTTGTTCAAGCCATGAAAAGACAGGATCGGTAAAGGGAAGATATCGCGGATTCCCTTCCAACTGGTAGATAAAGACGCTCGTATCCAGCGCGATCCGGCGGTGGCGCCGGAGGAAAGCGACGACGCGGTCTACTCCCAACTCCGGCGTTCCTTTTGAAGATAATCGCGGCTAAAGACCCCGCGGCCCAAGCCTCGAATGGCGTCATGGTAAGACTTGGGGCGTTGAAGCACGATCACCCTGTCTCCGCGGACCACCACGAGGAGTTTCTCGCCTGGCTTCAGCTTCAACGCCTCGCGAGCTTCGCGCGGAATCACGATTTGGTTCTTCGCGGAAAGAGTCGCTTCGGTCATCGCTTTACATTGTAGCAAAACGTAAAGCGCAAACCCGTCGCCCGGCCGCTACAGACGGCAGGGGCGCGCGGAGAGCCGCGCCCCTGCGTCCGGGGCGAGTGGGTTAACTTGGGAGGCGCTCTCGCATGAGAGGCGCGGCATTCCCTCCGAATATCCTGCCGCGCGAATCAATCATGGCGCAAATTTCAACTCCTGGCAGTACTAACGATACTATCCCTGTGGGATTTACCGTACAGTTCCGGCCCTTCTACCGCGATTCCGCGTGGTGCCGTACGTCGATTCCCTGCGCCAGGAACAGCACGTCTTCCGCAATGTTGGTGGCATGGTCGGCGATGCGCTCCAGGTTGCGGGCCACGAAGATCAGGTCGAGCGAGCGGGAGATGGTGGACGGGTCCCGCTTCATGAACCCGACCAATTCCTCGTAGATGGCGTCGCGCAGATCGTCCACCGCGTCGTCGGACAGCAGCACGCCCCTGGCCATCTGCCCGTCCCGCTTGACGAAGGCGTCCAGACAGTTGCGCACCATCGAATCCACCAGCTTGCTCATCTGCGGAATGTCGATCAGCGGCTTGACGGGGGGTTGCCGGATCAGCGAAAGGGCGCGCTCCACAATGTTGACGGCCAGGTCCCCCATGCGCTCCAGNNTGGTTGATGCGCGCCTCGCTGCGTAGGACGTCCTGGGCCGCCGCTTCGTCCCGGTCCACCAGCGCGTGGACCGACTGCCGAATGGCGAACTCCACCAAGCCGCCCATTTCAAGCAGCTTCTTCTGGAGATCTTCAAGTTCTTCGAGAAAATGGCGCAACCGCGGACTCCCTCTCTAAAAACAGCCTACCAGCTTTCCAAGCAAATCGAACCGAGCCGNNGTCGCAATTTCGGACGCACACCATTAGCTGGCGGCCGGCGGCTCTTCCCCCGCTTCGGGCAGCGTGATGGTGAACTTGGATCCCTTGCCCAATTGGCTTTCCAGGCCCACGGAACCGCCCATCCGCTCGATCACGTGCTTCACGATCGAAAGGCCCAGGCCGGTGCCGCCCACCGCGCGCGAACGCGCTTTGTCCACGCGGTAGAACCGTTCNNCGGTTGAATTTGACCGCGTTATCGAGCAAGTTCACAATGGCCTGCTCCAGCCTGATCCGGTGGCCCATCACGCGGGCATCGTCCACCGCGCCCCAGCGGATCGCGACGCCGCGCACGCGCGCTTCCGATTCCACCACGCGCGCCGCCGCTTCCATCGCGGCGCGCAGGGAGACCGGCTCGGGGGGCAAGTCCGGACGCCCCGATTCCAGTTCCGAAAGCGTCAGCAGGTCCGACGCGATATTGTTGAGGCGAATCGAGTGCGCGCGGATGATTTCGACGAACTTGCGATTGTTCTCCGGGTCCTCCAGCGCGCCGTCCAGCAGCGTTTCGGCGTACCCGGAGATGGCCGTCAGCGGCGTCCTCAGCTCGTGCGAAACATTGGCCACGAAGTCCCGGCGAACCCGCTCCAGCCGTTCCAGGTCGGTCACGTCGTGCAATACCGCAATCGCCCCGCGCTTGGCCGTATTCGTCAGCGGCGCGGCGTGGATGGCGTACGCCCGCCCGCCCGCGTCCGCCACCTGCATCCGCTCCACCACCGACTTGCCCGTCACCACCGCGCGGCTGAGGATGTCCAGAAATGCCGGATCGCGCACCAGTTCGAGCACCGGCAGCCGTTCCGGCACCGGCGCCGTAGCGTTCACCGCGCGCGCGAACGCCGGGTTGCAGAACATCACCCTCATCTCGTTGTCCACCGCCAGCACGCCTTCCACCATGCTCGTCAGGATAGCCTCGCGCCGCGCCGCTTCCACGCTCAGCCGGTCGATGAAATCGCGCAGCCGCACCGCCGTCCGGCTGAGCGAGGCCCCCAGCTCGCCCAGTTCGTCGTCGGCATACCGCGTCAACTCCTCCGGGGCCCGTTCATCCACCAGGTTGTTCGCGAAACGTTGCAGCCGCCGCACCCTCCGCGTGAAGCCGCGCGAAAACCAGAACGCCATCGCCAGCGCCATCGCGGCGGCGATCAATGAGATCCCCAAGATGCGCCGGCGCACCGCCGCCACGGGCCCCGTCAGTTCGCCCAGCGGCGCGGCCAACCGCAAAACCATTCCCGGCTGCCCGTCGTAGGTGAGCGGCAGCGCCACGTAGAAAAGGTCGCGGTCCACGGATACGCTGCGGCGGATGGCCGTTCCCACCCGGCCGGCGTACGCCTCCAGAACCTCCGGCCGCTGGCCGTGATTCTCCATGATGGCCGGGTTCTGCTGCGAATCGGCAAGCGCGCTGCCGGCCCGGTCGACAATCGTAATCCTCGCCTGCGCGCGCTCGTCGGCCGCCAGCGCCCAAGTCTGCAGTCCGGAGCGCGGAACCGCCTCGAGTTCCCCGCGCAGCACCCGCGCCTCGCTCGCCAACTGGAGTTTCAAGGCTTCGTTCTGCTGGCTGGCCGCGTAGCGCGTCCAGTAGAAATCCACCGTGGCGAGCGTCAGCGCGATCAGCGTGAGCGCGCTCAGGAAAAGCTTGCGGAAAACGGAGCTGCGAAAGGGCAACGGACCAGCCTCGGGTGACCGTATTCTAGCATTCGGCGTACCGCCGCCGGTCTATGCCGGCGGTGATCTTCGCCTCTTTGGGCCGCCCCTACAAAGCCGATTCGCCGCGGCTATCGTCGCGAATCCGTATGGCTTCCAGCACCTCGGTGACGAAGATCTTGCCGTCTCCTATGGCGCCCGTGCGCACGGCCTCCACCAGGGCGCGAGTCACTTCGTCTTTGCGGGCGGCCGGGACCACCATCTCGAGCTTGATCTTGTGGAGCAGATCCACGTTGTACTCGCGGCCGCGGTAGACCTCCTTGTGCCCCTTCTGCCGACCGTGGCCGCGCACCTCGCTCACGGTGAGGCCGTCGATGCCGATGTTCTTGAGCGCCTCCCGCGCGCTGTCCAACTTGGAAGGCTGGATGACTACTTCAATTTTGACCATGGGACTATGCCTCGAAGTTATAACCCTCTTCGCCGTGAAGCGAGAGATCCATGCCCGTGTCTTCCTCCCGCTCGGTCATGCGGAGCGGCGTCACCAGTTCCGCGATCTTGAGCGCCGCCAGCGTGCCGGCCACCGCCAGACCGATGCCAATGACGGCTCCGATCGCTTGATTGACCACCTGGCCGGGATTGCCGTCGATCCAGCCCAGCGCCGCGGGCTGGCCATTGGCCATTTTGAGAGCGGAGTTGACGGCGCGCGTGGCGAACACTCCGGTCAGCAGGCAGCCCACCAGGCCGCCCACGCCGTGTACGCCGAAGACATCCAGCGAATCGTCGTAGCGTAGCTTGTTCTTCGCCACCACCACCATGAAACCGCAGACAAAACCCGCAATCAAGCCGATGAGTATGGCACTGAACGGTTGCACGAAGCCCGCGCCCTGCGTAACCGTGGCCAGCCCCGCCACGGCCCCGGAGATGCCGCCGAGCGCGCTTACCTTCCCATTGTGCAGGTGCTCGGCCGCCATCCAGGCGATTGCCCCGGCCGCGGCCGCGAAGTGCGTCGCCACGAATGCGCTGGTGGCCAGCGAAGACGCCGCCAGCGCGCTGCCCGCGTTGAACCCGAACCAGCCCACCCACAGCAGACACGCGCCAATGAAGCTGAGCACCAGGTTGTGCGGGACGATTTTCTCGTGCGGATACCCCACCCGCTTGCCGATGTAGAGCGCGGTCACCAGCGCCGAGAATCCCGACGTGATATGCACCACCGTTCCGCCGGCGAAATCGAACACCGGAATCCTGCCGCCCTGGAACGCGTTCAGGAAGCCGCCCGCGCCCCACACCATGTGCGCCACCGGGAAGTACACGAAGAACGCCCACAATGTCGAGAACACCAGCATGGCCCGAAACCGCACCCGCTCGGCGAACGCCCCCGCAATCAGGGCCGGCGTGATGATGGCGAACATGCCCTGATAGATCATGAAGGTCTGCTGCGGAATCGTGGGCGCGTAGAGCGGGTTCGGCGCCGCTCCCACGCCGCGCAGAAACACGTAGCTCAGGCCGCCGATGAATCCGTTGCCCGGTCCGAACACCAGGCTGTACCCGCAGACTGCCCACAGCAAGGTGATCCACGCCATCATGGCGAAGCTCTGCATCATGGTGCCCAGTACGTTCTTCTTGCGCACCAGGCCGCAGTAGAACAGCGCCAGGCCAGGACCCGTCATCATGAGCACAAGCGCGGCGCTGACCAGCATCCAGGCATTGTCGCCGGCCGATTGGGAGGCGGCTACCGCGGCCTGCAAGGCCCGCAGTTCGGAGCGGTCCACCGCCGCCGGCTGAGCCAGGGCGGAGGAAGAAAATAGCAGGAGTCCTGCAAATACGCGGTTCGACAACGTGGTCTCCTCGGCTTGGAGGTAGTACCCGCGGACACGGCGGGTACACCACACGGTAGAAGATGGCGCGCCTCAAGTCAAATCGAAGGCGCTCCCATAGGTGGCGCAAGCCGCCAGGCTTGCAGAGTCGGCTGTCGAGCCGACTTTTCGAAGGCCGGGACGGCTCTCGGCGCTACCCCGCGTCCCATCTTCCGCGCTCGCGCAGCTTTCGCACTTCCTCCTTGGCCATCTCCTGCAACCGCCCCACATCCACCTTCGCCGTGCGGTTCAACGGCATCCCGCCCGGCTCCAGAATCACGTAGTGCAGCGGCCGCATGTAAGAGGTCAGCAGCCGCGCGTGCCGCCGCAGTTCCGTCGCCGTGATGCCCGCCCCCGCGCGCTTCTCGACGAACGCCACGATCCCCTCGCTCCAGACGCGGTGTGGATGCCCCACCACGCCGACGCTCGCCACCTGCTCCGTCAGACCGGCGATGTGGGCTTCCACGTCGCCCGGAAACACCTGGTAGCCGGAGGGCTTCAGCACCCATTTGGCCCGGCCGGAGAAATGCAAGCCGTCCTCGTCGGTGTGCCCCATGTCGCCGCTATAGAGCCACCCATCCGTGGACAATGTGGCGGCCGTGGCTTCCGCATCGTTCACGTATCCGAGAAAGGTCTGCGGGCCGTGAAAACAGATGTGACCCGTCCCCCCCGCCGCCGTCTCCGCGCCGGCCGAGCCGTCGCCGTTCATCGGCTCCCGGATCGACATCGCGTATGCCGGCATGGCCCAGCCAATGCCGCGTGCCACTCGATCGGCCTCCGCCGTGACCGGCGTGTAGGTGCAGAAACCGGAAGTCTCGGTGAGCCCCAGGCCGGTCGCAATCCGCGGCGCCATCTGCAACATCCGGTCGAGAAACGGCCGCGGCACCGCCTGCCCCCCATACACCGCGGTTTGCAGGCTGGCCAGGTTGCGCCTCCCGAATTCCGCCGTGCGCCATTCCATCTGGAACATGGCTGGAATCTGCCCGAGCAGGCTCACGCCGTGCCGTTCAATGGCTTCCAGAGATTTCACCGGGTCGAAGACTTCGAGTGTAACCGCGGTTCCTCCCATGAATAGCGAAGTCATGAGGATCTCGGCCTGCCCGCTTACGTGGGAGGCCGGTAAGTTGCACAGCGTCTTCTGCCGGGGACCGAAGCCGAACGCCTTCCCCAGGCAGAGGTTCTGGCACGTGATGCCCCGGTGCGAAAGCAGCGCCGGCTTGGGCGAGCCGGT
>PLGA01000106.1 GCA_003139735.1 Bryobacterales bacterium
TGGGCCAGGAGGCCCGCCCCACTCACTAGCGCTGGGCTTCGGACGGCTTTTCCTCGTCGACCCGCACAAAATCCGCGGTGCGGACGCCCACGATCTGCGAATTCAAGCGCCCCAGGCGGGTGGCCAGCGCGTCGCCCAGCATGCCGATCAGCAGGATGATCAGCGCGCTCACGAAAGCCAACAGCGCGGACGCCGAGATGTTCGGATCGCGCGTCATGTCGATGCTCATCTTGACGAACCCGTAAATCAGGCAGAGCATCACGACCGGTATAAAAACTCGCAACGGCCGGAACAGCATGGCGGTGCGCAGGATCAGAATGGCGAAGCTCCCCGCGTCCCACGGCACGATCTTCGACCGGCCTTTGCGCGCGAGGTAGTCGATGGGCAGATAGGTCACGGCGTACTTATCGCAGTGCATCGCCAGGGTGATGGTGGTGGTCCAACTGAACTGGTCGGGCAGGATGGTGAAGTACTGCATGGCCACGTTGCGGCGGAAGGCGCGCAATCCGCTATTGAGATCCGGAATTTTCGAATTGGTCATGTAGTTGGCGAGCCGGTTCAAGAGCCATTTCGCGGGCCTACGGACCAGGGGAATCTTCACATTGGCGCCGGTGCGCGCGCCAACCACCATGTCGGCTGTCTCCAGGCTGGCCAGCAACTCGGGGATATACTTCGATGGATAGGTTCCGTCGGCATCGGTGATGACCACGTAATCGTTGCTGGCCGCGGAAATTCCGCTCTTGAGCGCCGCGCCATAGCCGCGATTGCTGCGGTGCCGCAAGACGCGGGCCCCGGCAGCGGCGGCGGCCGAGGCGGTCTTGTCGGTGGAACCATCGTCCACGACGATAATCTCGGCCTCCAGGCCATGCCGGCCAAGAGTTTCGAGCAGCTCGACGACCACCGGCCCGACGCCCTGCTCCTCGTTGAAGGCGGGAATGACAACGCTGACCTTCATGGCAGCCCTTATTATCGCAGCATCTGCCGAAAAACGGCCCTCTTCGGTACGGATTTGGGCAAATGCCCAAATTCAAATTCGTAACTTGCTGATTCTTAATTGGCGCCTCCTTCGGTTTTTGGGCAAATGCCCAAATCGGCCGCTCTAAGCGTCGACGCGGTTGGCAGGAGACGTGCCGTGGGCAGTAGTTCGAAGCGCGGATGCCACCAATGAAATTCCGTCGGTTTTCAGCCTCTATCGCGGGTTCCGCCGGAATCCTGCTGCTGGCCGCGTCCGTCCTGGTTTCCAATCCCCTTCTGGAACGTGCGTTCGGAAGGCAGCCTGGTTCCCTGGCCTGGGGGCCGCTGCTGTTCCGGATTCTGCTGGCGCTCCACGGACTGGTTCTGCTGGCGGCCAGCCGCATCGCCATCCATGCGGACGCACCCCCCGGTTTCGTCACGATTGGCCGGCGGCCGCTGGCAGTCCTGTCCGGGCTGACGGTGGTGGCCGCCGCGCTGCGCATTCCGGGTCTGAACTCCTGCATGTGGCTCGATGAAGTGCTCACCCTGGTGCGATTCGCTCGCCCGCCCGTGGGCGTCATCCTCACGAGTTTTCCAGACCAGAACCAGCACATGCTCTATTCCCTGTTGGCGCACATCTCCCTGCGCATTTTCGGCGAACAGACGTGGGCGCTGCGGCTTCCGTCGGTTTTGTTTGGCGTGGCCAGCATTTGGGCGTTGTTCCTGCTGGGCCGGCGGCTGATTGGCGAAACTGAGGCGCTGCTGGCCTGCGCGCTGATGACCGTCTCCTACCACCACATCTGGTTTTCGCAGAACGCCCGCGGCTACATGGGCCTGCTGTTCTTCACGCTGGTGGCAACCTGGTTATGGCTGGAGGCCATGGACCGGGACACTTGGGGAGCGTGGCTGGGCTATACCGTCTCGATCGTGCTGGGCATGTGGATCCACATGACCATTGTTTTTGTGGCGGCGACGCATGCTCTGATTTTCCTGGCGGCCTGGCTGCGATCCGGCCGTGAGCCGGAGCGTCTGGGCCGCGCCGCGGCGGCATATCTTCTGTGCGGCACTTTGACGCTGCAACTCTTCGCGCTCTCCCTGCCGCAGTTCCTGCGAACCGGGCTTTCGGAGATATCGCCGCCTTCGGAGTGGACCAATCCGCTTTGGGTGATCCGGGAGAGCCTGCGCAGCCTGCAAATCGGGTTCGCCGCCCTGGCGGTGGTGCTCGGTGGAGGCTTGATGGCGGCAGCCGGATGGATCGACATCCTCCGCCGGCAACCGCGCGCCGCCTGGGCCATGGTATTGCCGGGGATAGCGGGCGGCGGCTCCATGCTGCTATTGGGGCATAATCTGTGGCCCCGCTTCTTCTTTTTCTGCATGGGATTCGCGCTGCTGATCGCGGTGGATGGCGCCATGCAGGCAGCGCGCCTGGTGCGGCTGGTTCCCCGGCTCCAAGGCAAGTGGGCGGAGAATTTGGGCTATGCGCTGGCCGGCATGATGATTGTGGCGTCGGCCATCACCGTGCCGCGCTGTTATGCGCTGCCCAAGCAGGATTTCACCGGGGCGCGAGATTACGTGGAGCGGGAGCGGCGGCCCGGCGATGCGGTGGTGGTGGCCGGCCTGGCGGAACACGTGTACCCGCCTTACTACGAGCCTGCCTGGCCGGTTGCGAGCACGGCGGCCGAGCTGGAGGCCCTGCGTTCGCCGGCGGGGCGGACGTTCGTGGTTTATACCTTGCCCATCGAACTCCGCGCCGTACACCCCGACATTTGGAAGCTTATTGAAACGGACTTCAGGACCGACTCCGTCTTCCCGGGTACCCTGGGGGGAGGCGAGGTTTACGTTTGCAGCGCCGGGAACGAAACCAACCAGGCCCGCCTGCGGACGCATTGACTATGGTAATATCTTTCCTGCGTGTTTATCTTTTGTGCGGGCTGCTGCTGCACAAGGCCTTGTGGGAAGCCATGAACGACCGGCGAGGCTCCCCGACAAGAAGTGAACGGCCTTGGAAATCGCGGCTGCTATCCGGCATCAAGGTGGGAATCCTGCTGGGGATTGCCGCTCAGACGCTGCTCCCGGACTTCCTGCCCGTTTCGAGGGACCCGGGCGTCCTCCGGGCAACCGGCGCCGCACTCTACACTTTCGGATTACTCGCCGCCATGACCGGCCGCATTCAACTCGGCCGGAACTGGTCCGACATCGAGAAATCCTACGTCAAGCAAGACCACGAGTTAGTAGCCCGCGGAATTTACCGTTATGTGCGGCATCCGATTTATGCGGGCGACCTGTTGCTGCTTCTGGGCCTGGAACTGGCGCTCAATTCGTGGTGCGTCGTGGGGGTGATGGCGTTGGCCATTTACGTCCGCAGGCAAACCATCCGCGAGGAAAGCCAGCTACTGAGAGACCTGCCGGGATACGGCGACTACTGCCGCCGCACCAGCCGGTTCCTGCCCTTCGTTCCGGTTTAGCGAATTCTCATACAAGATGGCCTTGGCGTGGGGAGCGGTAATGGTTCGGACGGCTCGGTAGCCGGGAAGCGCGCGGGTCATCTCATCGGTCGGATCGGAGTCATAGAGCAGCACGACCCAGACCCTGGCATCCGGGTTCCGGGCGCATGCCAGCGCATAATCGCGGCCAACCAGACGGTACTGATCCGCGTGAAGGTAGTACAGGATGGGCGTTTCGTACCAGGCTTTGCGGATGAAAACGAGGTCGGTGGCGCGGAGGTCGGCCTTGACCGCGGCGGCAAACCGGGTGTAGTCCGCGGGATCCACGGTCATGCCGCTATAGGACGACAAACTGGCGACGCAACCGACCGCCACAAGCGGAACGATCGCCAGGCGCCAACTCCGGCGGAGATCCACCAAGCCGATGGCCAGCAACAGAAGAAGGTAGGGCGCGGCAAACAAGAGGCCGCGATGGTTCAGAATAGGCCGTAACTGCGCCAACGCCGCCAATAGCACAAGAGGCCCGAACGCCAGCAGGGCGATTAACGCATTGTCCCCGTTTAGGTACCGGTTGCGGGCGGTGGGCGGCGGCAATGCGGACCACCTTCGTTCGAGCAGTATGGCGCCGGCCGCCAGTGTTAGCGGCAAAATCAAGAGAAACCTGGTCGCGGCGATGGAGCCGTTGATGTACTCCGGCGGCAGGCCCCGCGACATGTACAGGAAGCCGGCGATCTGGAGGGTTCCGGCCAACCCCGCGGCAATCCAGGCAAGAATCCAAAGGCGATGGCGGGAGGAAGGTTCGGGAAAAGCCGCCGCGCCCTGGGGCGACCGCCACAAATGATGTAAGCCGACAGCCAGCAGGAACGCGGCCAGCAGCAGAAACGCGGCGCGGATTGCCCAGAAGCCGGCGGTTCCCGTGAACGGGACGGCCGATGGGAAGAAGCCGGAGTCGCTGGTGGGCAGCAGAAATGCAAAAGGCAGAAACTCCGCCAGATAGAGCAGGGCATTGCCGCTCAACTCGGCCACGGTATTGGCGCTTTGATACGCCGCGAACGCGATCAGCGGCGAGCCGAGCACCAAGGCGAACAGTTGAGCGCGGCACAGGTCCGGCAGTTGACGCCGTCCCCAGGCGTTGCCGAACGCCCAGATCATGTGGGTGGCGAACAGGCTCCAGAAGAAGACGTGCGTCCCGACGCCAGCCAGGATCAGCGCCACGTAACCGGCTATCAACAGGGCACGGGGCTTGGCGCCACGGGCGATCGAGAGCAGCAGCACGGTGGCGGCCAGCCCCAGGAAGCAATCGAGCGCAAACATGCGCGCCACCTGGCTCCAGAACACGTGATATCCGCTGAAAGCCAGGAGCGCGGCGGCCACGGCGCCGGAAACGGGCCGGCCGGCAAGCGCGCCCAGCCGGAAAATCAAGGCGATGCAGCCGATGCCGAACAGCGCCGAAGGGAGACGCATCATGCGCAGACTGGTTCCCATGAGCCGGGTCCAGGGAAGCATCAACAGGTAATAGCCGGGAGGGTGGGTGTCGGAGGAGAACGTTCCGGTCAGAACGCCGCGGACCGTCAACCGCTCGGCCGGCTCCGAAATGCCCTCCGGCAAGCGAATGCCCGGCACGTACATTTCGGGATGCGTGATGCTCCTGGCCTCGAGGCCGGAAAGGCGCAGCCATCCGCCCAAAATCAGGCTGACCGCCAGGATGCCCGCCGCCAGATACCAGGATCGCCGCAGGTTCTCAGTCATAGTTCCCGGGGGGCTTCACGGCAATGTTGGCGCCATACGCCACTATTTCACGCAAATGACTTCTTTCCCTGGCAGTGAGGCCATAACCTGCCCGCAAAACGATTCGGGTGCGCTGTTCGTGTTCCCTATGTAATGGATGTTGGTATATTGTTGTTCCCTCCGGGTATAGCTGCGAGTCAAGAATGCCACCGTCACCAGGGACCTGGGCACTCCGTTCTCGGCCGGTCCGATCCTGGTGGCCACGATGTATTTCGGCTCTTCCATAGGCAAGGAGTTCACCAATTCGCTGACCTTCATCAACCCGGTGAGCGCCGCTAATTGCGGATCGACGGCCCACACTTTGAAGTACGTGCGATAGGGTTCGTAACACACGGCGGCGAAAAACAGGAACGCGCCGCACAGTATCCAGGCAAGCGGCAGCCGGCGCGAAACCAGAAAGGCATAAGACCGAACGGCGCCTTGCCCGGCCAACAGGAAGCCCGGCGGAATCATGAGGCTTGCTCGAAGGGTATGCGGGACGCCTTCGTTGGAAAGAACCACGGGAATCGCGGCTACCGCCATCCACCACAAGACGAGGGCGTACGGCAGCGCCTCGGGGAGCCGGGTCCGATACTTAATGCGGCGATATGTCGCATAAACGCCCATCGCCGCGCCCACCAGGATCATGCTCGCGACCGGCCAGAATGCGTGAGGCCTGCCGGGCACGTTTCCCCGCACGTCTTCGGCGCCGCGCAGGAAGAACATCCCCGCGGTCTTTAAGATATTCTTAGTTGCCACGACGAACGGGTGAGGCGTATTCAAGACGGACACTTGCGAAATCCGGTCGTTGAACGAGGGCGTCCTCAGGAATACGACGGTCAGGGGGACGAGCAACGCTGCCGCTACCGCAACGAACACGGCCGCGGCCTTCAGATAGGGCCCGGACCACCCTTCCCTATGCGACCGGAGGCCATACGCTCCCAGGATAGCCGCTAAGAGCAACGGCGTCGCACGGTAGGAGATGTAGGTATAGAACCCAAGGCCGTACGTCGCTCCAGCCAGAATCGCCATGCCGAAGCATGGTTTCCCCTCTCTCGATCGGGAAATGGCGCGGAGCAGGAAGTATACGGCAAAGACGAGAAAACAGGGCGCCAGTACGGTACGATAGCCGAGCCGGGAGAGCATCATATGCCAAAAACTCGCAGCGACGAACAATGCCGATAAGAGTCCGCATGGCGTGGAGAACAATTCGGCTCCGAGCAGATACACCCCCCAGATTGTGAGAAGCCCGAACAGAGCGGCCGGCAGCCTGAGAACCCAGGCTAAGTTGCCAAAAAGCCGAACGGGGACGACCGCGAGATTGATGTAGAGGCCCTCCCGGCCGTTATTCTCCGGATAGAACACTTTGAAGTCGTGCGTTTCCAAGACTTGCAATACATTGCACCCATTCATTGCTTCGTCGCGCTCCAGGACGGGCGGCAGGGTATCGAACCTGTATAGGCGCAGGAATGCGGCATACGCCAGGATGAGGAGGAGCAGTACGCGCGATCCCCTACTTCGAAGCTTCAACATTCGCTCCTGGCGGCCCAGGTCGCCACCGGCATCCCGAGATGTAGCATTCTTTCCTCAACTTTGGAGGTTGAATTGGGCCACACGAGCCGGTGGCCTGGACTGGATGCAGATGCGGGCAAGTTGGTAACCATCTTGCTGAATACCGTTCCTCCTCTTAGTGGCTATGGGTATACCGGGTGATCGCCCATGACAGTCCGACGCCTCACGGTATTCCTCTGGATTGCCGCCGCCGGTATCTCCCGATGCGCGGCGGCTCAAGCTCGCCACGCCGTTCCATCCATGCCGCAGTATTTCGAGGCCAACCGGGGCCAGGCGGCCCGCGACGTCGATTTTGTTTCCCGCGGCCGGGGTTACACGGTGTTTCTGAAGCCCGACGAAGCGGATTTCGAACTGCGTTCGCCAGCGCGCCAACCGGGAGACGTGGAGTATGCGGCGCTGCGGATGAAGCTCTTGGGCGCCAACGCTCATGCCCGGCCATCGGGGAGGAATCTTCAATCCGCCAAAGCCAATTATCTTATCGGGAACGCGCCCGGTTTGTGGCGCACCGGTATCCCACAATTCGGCCGTGTGGAATATGGCGGCGTGTATCCGGGTATCGATCTGGTCTATTACGGAAACCAGCGGCAACTGGAGTATGACTTCGTCCTCGGTCCGCGGGCGGACGCGCGGCGCATTCAACTGGCGTTCGAAGGCGCCCTTGCGGTTCGCATCGACGATGAAACCGGAGACGTTGTGGTGAACGCCGGATCGGCGGAAATCCGGCAAAAGCAACCAGCCGTGTACCAGGATACCCCGCGAGGGCGGAAGCGGGTTGAGGGCTGGTATGTCGCGCTGGGCGGCGGCCGGGTGGGATTCAAGGTCGGTCACTATGACGGCCGTAAGCCGCTGACGATCGACCCCGTGCTGGCGCTTTCCTCTTACTTCGGCGGCAACGGCGAAGACTCGGGCAACAGCATCGCAGTGGACGCCAAAGGCAACACCTACATTAGCGGAACCACCACCTCGCTCGACGGCCGCTCCAGCGTTGCGGGACAGCGCTTCAAGGCGGGCAGCCGGGCGGCATACATCGCCAAATTCGATCCAGCCGGCGCATTGGCGTATTCCACTTACATTGCTGGATCGAACGACCAGGCGGAGGGTTACGGCGTTACCGTCGACAAGAATGGAAACGCATACCTGGCCGGGTACACCAAAGCGGCCAACTTTCCGACCGTAAACGCTATACAAGCAAAGCTTCGTGGCGTGCAGGATGCGTTCCTTCTGGAGCTCAACAGCAGCGGGAACGGCCTGATTTTTTCGACTCTCCTGGGAGGCTCCGGCATGGACTACTTAGGCTCCATCGTGGTGGACGATAGCGGGAACATCTATGCCGGCGGAGCCACCAGCTCATCGGACTTTCCGGTTCTGCATGCCGCGCAGCCGAAGACTCTCAGCAAGCATTTTTCGGCCGTGGCGCTGAAGATATTTCCCAAACGAACCCTGGCCTACGCGACGTTCGTGGGCGGTGAGAACTTCGCGAATGCCATAGCCATTGATGCGGCGGGGGATTTATACGTCGTGGGCGACGTCAGCGCAGGCTATTTTCCCTGCGTCCATGCGCTTCAGAAGACCTACGGCGGCTCAACCGACGGGTTTGTGCAGAAACTGAGCCCGACGGGGGCGATCCTCTACTCGACCTATATCGGCGGTTCCGCGGCCGATTTAGTTAAGGGGGTGAAGGTGGACGCGAGTGGGAATGTAATCATTGCTGGTGAGACCGCTTCCTCCAATTTTCCCGTGGTGAACCCCATCCAGCGCACTCCGGGCGGCGCCAGCGACGGTTTTGTGGCCAAGCTCAATGCGGCCGGGTCCGCTCTCATGTTCTCGACGTACATTGGAGGAAGCGATGTGGACCGGATATCGGATTTGGCGCTCGACAATGCCGGCAATCTATATCTAACCGGACGAACTAACTCCGCGAATTTCCCGGCCGTGAAAGCGATTCAGGCGGCCAATGCCGGCGGGTTCGACGCCTTTCTCACGAAGATCGGCAACGACGGATCGGCCATCCTTTTCTCGACCTACCTGGGCGGCAATAAAGACGACGTGGCTTTTCACGTCGCGGCGGGCTCGGGGGGAAAGGTCTATATCGTTGGAAAGACGTCTTCCGCGAATTTTCCCATGGTCAAAGCCTTTCAACCCCAGTTCGGCGGAGGCTCAACCGACGCATTTATTGCCGGACTGGACCTTGGAAATCCGCCGCCGGCGCGGGCGCCCCGACCGGCCATTCGGAAGCGCCCGTCAGCAACGCGGTGATCCGGCCGGGCGGCGTCCTCGAAGTCGGTTAGGGGAGAGCGAAAGCTAGAATCGTCGAAGCGGCGGCCACGGCCACATACTGCTTCCCGCCGACTGTGTAGGTCATGGGGGACGCACGCCACGGCTGGTTGGTGTGGAAGTGCCATAAAGGCTTTCCGGTTCGGGCGTCGACAGCCGCAAGGGCGCCGCTCTCGTCGCCGTAAAACACGAGATTGCCGGCGGTGCTCATCAGGCCGCCAAAGCCGCGCGTCCAAATGATCGGAAGCTCCCAGGCAATCTTGCCGGACTGAATGTCGATGGCCCGCAGAAATTTCGCATCGTAGTCGTCGCGTACGTGGCGGGCAACCCCGCCGAAAAAGCTCTCGCCCGGCTTCCACGAGGCTGGCGACTTTGCATAGATGCTGCAACACTCCGTGGCGACCACATAATACAATCCGGTGGCGGCGTTGTAGGCCGTCGCCATCCAGTTGGTAGCGCCGAGCGTACAGGGGCAAATGGCGGTTCCGGCGGCGGTGGGTTCCAGTCCCAATTCCTTGGGCCGGCCGTCCGTGCCGATGCAACTGGCCCAGGTCAGCTTATGAACGAACGGCTCACCCTCCAGGAACTTGCCGGTGATCCGGTCCAGGACGTAAAAGAAACCGTTGCGGTTGGCTTGCAGCAACAGCTTTCGAGGGCTGCCCCGGAAGTCCGCGTCCGCGAGGACGATAGGCTCGTTGGCATCCCAATCGTGCGAATCGTGGGGCGTCGCCTGATAATACCAGCACAGCTTACCCGTGCCGGCATCGAGCGCCAGTATGGAGTCGGAGTAGAGATTGTCGCCACGGCGCTGGTCGCCGTTGTAATCGGGGCAAGGGTTGCCGGTGGCCCAGTAGAGCACGTTCGTGGCGGCATCGTAGCTCCCGGTCATCCAAGTGGCGGCGCAGCCATGCTGGTAGTCCATGCCTTTCCAGGTTTCCGAGCCCGGTTCGCCCGGCGCCGGCACGGTCCAGAAGCGCCATACTCTCTCTCCGGTAGAGGCTTTGTAGGCGGCTAGAAACCCGCGCACGCCCTCATCGCCACCCGATATTCCGGAGATCACCAAATCGTTCACCACCAGCGGAGCCGCGGTAGCGCCGTAATTCTGGTGATAATCCGCCATTTCGGTATCCCAGAGGAGGTTGCCGCTGGTGCGGCCGAGCGCCAGCAAATGGGCATTGTCGGTGACCATGAAGACCTTGTCGCCGAGAATCGCAACGCCCCGATTGATGGCCATCGCGGCATCGCCGGCCACGCCCGGGGTGATAGGCCGCGAATAGTGCCAGATCTCACGGCCCTCGCGCGCGTCCAAAGCCCAGGCCTGGTTGGCCGCGGTCACATACATGACGCCGTCGACGACGACAGGAGTGACTTCGAGCTGGCTCGGACTTTTGACTGGAAACATCCATTTCGCAGCCAGAGCGCTCACATTACTTGCGTTGATCTCGGTGAGAGGGCTGTAGCGGTTCCCGCTCAACTGCCCGTTGTAAGTCGGCCAGTCGCCAGGTTGAGGCTTGGCGATCCGTGAGAAATCCACCTGCCCCGCCGATTGCGATTGCGCCGGCGCAGGCTGCGGAGCACCGCTGCGGCCGTCCAGACGGCTCAAGAACGCCAGTAAGTCGCGCGTCTCTTCCTGCGAAGCCTTCAGCGGCGGCATGAGGGAACCGGTTTCCACGGTTTCTTGCGTCAGTTCCCCTTTGGTGAAAAAATGCAGGTCTCCGTCGAGCGTCTGCAACTGCAGGTCGAAGGTGCTCTCATTGCGGGCGATGCCGCGCAAGGTTCGCCCATCTTTCAGGCTGACGGAGACCACCCGGTTTGAGGATGGGGTATGAAGGGAGTTGGGGTTGAGCACGGCCCGCTCGATGCCCGCAACCGTCCGCTGGCGCCCCAGGTTGGACAGATCCGGGCCGAGTACGCCGCCCTGGCCATGAATCATGTGGCAGCCGGCGCAATTCTGAGAGAAAAACCGCTGGCCGGAAGACACGTTGCNNGGCGGCCACCACCCCGAGACCGATCTTCTTCATGGAACGAATGACCATTTTACCCGCGGGCGATGCACGGCGGCTACCATATTTCGAGATGTTCCACAGCCTGGCGTGGCATGCGAAATGCAGACCATTTCCCACCGGCGAGACCCATCCATGAAGCTACCCGCGCGGCGGCAAGACCGCATGATATGGCTATTGGCCGCCTTTCTGTGCGCGGCTGGCGTTGCCA
>PLGA01000532.1 GCA_003139735.1 Bryobacterales bacterium
TAATGTGAAGTTGTCAGTAATGTGGAGTTGACGCGCGAAAGGCCCGGAAAACCGGGCTCGCACGGCCTTTCAACTCCACATTTTTCCGCGCTTACAGCGACTCCAGCCAGTCAAGGATCGTGCGGTCTTTGCTCCAGGGCGTGCGGGATCGGCGTGGCACCGGCTTGACCTTGGCGATGGCCTGTCGCTTCATTTCCAGATCAACTTTCGCGTAGCGATTCGTTGTGGTCGGGCTGGCGTGGCCCAGTAAATGGCTGATGGTCGATAGATCCACGCCCGACTTCAGCAGTGCGACGGCCGTACTGTGCCGAACGCTGTGCGGATGCAGGCGCTTCTTGCGGAGATTCGGGGCGCGCTCACAGGCCAGTCCGAGACACTTGGCCAGAATATGCCGGATCCCGAAGCGGGTTAGCGGTTGACCGCGCTGGTTCAGAAACACGCGGGATTCCGAACGCAGGTCCAGATTCCGCTGGTGGCAAAATGCCCGTAATACCGTGGCCGTCTGGGGCCACAGCGGACAGTAGCGCTCCTTCCTCCCTTTCCCAAACAATCTCACCTGAAATGGCTTGGTCAGTTGGAGATCGCTGGCGCGCAGGTCCGCGATCTCCTGCACGCGGCCGCCGGTGTTGAACATCGTCGCCAGCAGAGCGTAGTCACGGCTTCCTTGCAGTGTGGTTCGGTCGATCGCTTTGAGAATCGCGTCAATCTCCTCGTATTCGAGGTAATCAATGGCCCGCTGTCCTGCGCGCTTGAAGGGAATGCCCAGGACACGCTGCGCCAACTCCAGATGCTCCGGATTCCGCGCCGCCACAAAATGAAAGAACGCATGTATGGCTGAGAGCCGCACGTTCCGGGTGGACGCGCCATTGTTGCGCTCCTGTTCCAGGTGAGCCAGGAAGGCGAGGATTCCGGGCGGATCCAGATCCGTCAGGTCGAGCCCCGTAATCGGCTTGTCCCGCTGTCGCGAAAGGAACCGTAGCAGCAGAACCAGGCTGTCGCGGTAGCTGTGAATGGTGTGCGGACTGGTTCCCCGAAGGCGAGGCAGGTGGTCCGTGAAATAGTCGCGCATGGCACCGCCGAGTAAATTCGGCCCCTCCGTTTTCATCCACGCCTCCTTGCTGCGTTCAGCAATGGGGAGACCAGTTCGCCATAACGATTCGCGAAGCGCTCGCTGGCCGCGGTACGGAGCGGTTCGATGAAGTGCAGGTAATAATGCGCCGATACCGCCGAGCCGTGCCCCAGGTAGGTTGCCAGCAACGGCAGTTTGGCTTCGACATCGGCGCCGGCTCGGTACCAGCGCAGCAGGGCATTCACAGCAAAGCTATGCCGAAAGTCGTGAATCCGTGGCAACTTGCCTTTCGCAGTGACGATGCCGCATTTCTGAAGCAGGGGCTGAATCGCGTGTCGCAAAGCCGTGCCGCTATACGCGCCTCCGCTCCAGGCGGCGTTCCAGATGAGGGCCGTATCCGGGGAAACGGGGAGTTCTCGCCGGGCTCGGGCACGCAGGCATTGATCCATCTCTTCGGCGATCGAGTCATTGATCGGAAGCAAGCGCGATTTATAGAACTTGGTCTCTCGAATGTGCAGGGTCGATTCCCGCTGATTGTAATCGCCGAGCGTCAGAGCCAGCAGTTCGCCGCGGCGGATTCCAGTGGTGAACAGCAGAGCTATCGCGAGGCGGATCACCTCCGGGCGCAGAGGCGATGTCGGATAGCGCGGCAAGCCGGAAGCCGCTCGGAGGAGTTTCGCTGCCTCGGCCTCGGAGAAAATATAGGGCTTGACCCGTTGATGATAGGCGGGGAATGAACTCGGGTCCGGGGCGAAGCATTGCGGTTCGGTCCGGCGGCGATACAAGCAGAAGCCTGCAACCTCCAGCATACGAACCCGTCGCACCCCGGAAGAAACGTGTTCGTAGGTATGGCACCATCCCTCAAACGCGGCGGCGTTCAGGTCCGGGTATTGTGCGCTGTGCTCCTGGAGGAATCGGTCCAGCGATTGCAGCGTGCGCGTGGGAATGTCGAAGCGCCGGCCCAAAGCCCGTTTCAAATCGACATACCGGGAGAGGACGGGTGCCAGGCGTGACAAAAACACGGGAGTGAAGACCGACCTGCCTCGTGTCAGCACTGCCCCTCCTTTCGCTTGTCCCTACCCGGAACCGCGAGGGCCACTTCGCGCAAGTCCCCGGTGGCCAACCGTAGATACATGGACGTGCTCTCGGCGGTGCGATGCCCCAGGATGTCGCCGATGGTTTTCAGAGGAGTTCCACTCTTCAGGAGATGGACGGCGTACGAGTGACGCAGACAATGTGGGCCCTGGTAGGGAATGCTGAGCCCGCTTTTGCGGACCAGAGCTTGAAAGGCCTCCGTGACCGCGGTGGGTTTCAATATGCCCATGGGAGCGCGCATTCGGAGGAAGACTCTGCGGTACGGCGCCGGCGGCGGGGTTCGCTTCAGATGCTTTATCAGCGCCGCCATAACCTCATTGGTGAGCGGCAGTTCCAAAGGCGAGGAGGTCTTACGTTGATGGATACGCAGGATGCGTTGCCGCCAGCGGATGTCCTCCAGGCTGATGGGAACCACCTCGCTGGCGCGTAATCCGTAGGTGGCAATCAACAGAAACATCGCGTAGTCGCGCAAGCCCATCGGCGACGTCCGGTCGATGGATTGTAGAAGCGTACGGACTGTTTCCCACGATAAGGCGCGCGGGAGTTGCTCCAAGCGGTAGAGCCGCGGCGTGTCGATCTGGCGGTCCAGCCCGGCGGGCGTCCTGTCATCCATGATGAGGAAGCGAAGGAATCCTCGCAGCGCGCCGACCTCGTGCTGGAGACTTGCCCTGCTCAGCCGTGTACCAGCCTTGGCGATATACGATTCGATATCGCTGGTCCGAATGGTTCTCAGGGCAACGCCTGTTTCTTCCAGATGCCGGAAAAAACACTGCGCGGTCCGCTGATGGCTGGAAACCGTGGAGGCCGCACCTCCGCGAACTTCGCGGAGGTGATCTGCATACTCACCGCTCAAACTCGGTGGCTGAGTTGCTGCCACTTGACGGCCATCCACGATCAGGCTGTTGGCGACCAGATACCGCTCCAGCGTGTGGACGGTTCCTGCACGGCAGGGATACCTCTTCTTCAGGGCCATACAGCAATCGTCGAGAACCGCGTGGTTGAGCTTTGCGACCTCGTCTACGCCGCGGCGACGTAGGCTCTTATCCACAATCGGCAGTAGATGGATCGACAGCTTGCGCGATCCCCGAGTGAAACCACTGGCGGCGAGCCAGTCGTCAAAACCATCGGTGATCGGCCCCAACAGCGGCAGCGATAGATACTTCTGATGCGCTCTCGGAAAAACGGAATGTAGCATCGGCACCTCAATGAAAAATGGGATTAGCCGCCGGACAGCGGCCTTTCCGATGCTACCGCCATAAATGTGGAGATGGAATATCAGCGAGCCCGGTTTTCCGGGCCTTTCGCGCGTCAACTCCACATTACTGACAACTTCACATTA
>PLGA01000326.1:0-898 GCA_003139735.1 Bryobacterales bacterium
GACCCGATGCGCAAGCAGGGGGCCATCCTCCTGGGCAACGGCGGCGACAACAGCGTCGGCTCGCAGGGCACTTTCTATGAAGGCTCGATGACGGCCGGAGGCACGTTCCCGACGGACGCCACCGACCAGTTGGTGCAGGCCAACGTGGTGGCTGCCAGGTACGATGTGCCGCGGCTGACCCTGGCCCCGACCTCGGCAGCCGCCACTCCGCCGGGACTCCAGACGTTCACACCGCGGTCCTCGCAGGACGCCACTTTGACGTTCACGAATACCACGGGGGCCCCCGCTTCGGGCGTCAAGTTGAGCCTTTCCGCGCCCAAAGGGTGGACCGCCGCGGCCTCAGGCGCCACCACCATCGCGGCCCCGGTCGCGCCGGGCGCCAGCGTGAGCGCGACCTTCAAGGTCACCTCGGGGCCGGCGGCCTTCAACGGCGACCTGGTGGGCAACGTCTCGTGGACGGCGAACGGCAGGACGCAATCCGAGACGACGGCCGAGAAGGTGCGGAGCGTCAGCCCGATCAAGATCAACGAATTTCGCATTAGCGCCGGTTCCAACTCGACCGACTCGTTCATCGAGCTGTACAACGCCGGCGCCGGCGCGGTTGACGTCTCCAACTGGACCTTAACCGAGCACCCGACCCAGCAGGCCATCTTCTCGAAGGTGACGATCCCGGCCGGGACCAGGCTCGCGGCTCGCGGCTTCTACCTGCTTGGCCTCTCTACCTCCGGGCTGGCCGTCTCCGCGCGCAAGGGCGATACCACCATCAACGTCAGGAGCACGGAAGGCATGAAGGCCGGCGATACCATTACCATTGACACCGGCTCCAACGTGGAGACCCGCAAGATCGCGAGCATCGGGACGGCGGCCGGCAACAGTACGACGCTGTGGCAACCCCTCC
>PLGA01000326.1:1004-5225 GCA_003139735.1 Bryobacterales bacterium
AGATCAGGTTGGACATCGACAGCCCCGGCCATGGGATCGAGACCGTCACGGTCACGCGCGTCGGCACGGCGTCGAGCCGCACGGAGCAGGGCACGGGCCTCGACCTGGCCGCCCCGCTGCGGTTCAACCACGCGGCCAACATCCCCTTCAGCGTTAGGGGAACGGGGATCAGCTTCACTCCGGCGACGGCCTTTGCGCACTCGAGCAACGAGCCCGTCCAGCCGCTCGGCGCTGGCATCGCGCTAGACAGCCCCCTGGCTAAGGATCACGCGATCGCTGCGGTTGTGCGCGACGCCCAGGTCACGACCGCGGGCTACCAAGGGACTCCGGCGCCCAACCAGTGGTTCGGGGGCCCGGCCCTGGGCCCCGCCGCCGGCAACATGGCGCTGCGTGACGCCGCTGGCCTGGTCGTCGACAGCCTCAACTACGGCGGCCTCGTCGACCCATGGGCCGCGGAGGGTTACCAAGCCGCCTCCGGAGCGGGGCAGAGTGGTTGCTATGCGGCTGCGCCCAGCGCTGGCAGGGGCGGCTTCGGCGGGCCGAACGCTCCAGCCGCCGGCGGGCCCAACAGGAGCGCGGGCCGCTTCCCGGACGGCCTCGACACCGACAGCAACTGCACCGATTTCCTGTTGCAGTCCGTCGCCACCCTGTCGGCCGCTTCGGCCGCCGGCGCGAACAATATCAAAGTCGCCAGCGTGGCGGACTTTGGCGCCGGCCAGACGATTATGATCGATNNGGCGCGAACCTCGAGACCGCCGTCATCGCGACGGTTGGCACGACAGGCGCCACCACCGTGGGCGCCGCCACCAACGTGGGCGCGACCGTTATCCCTGTCGCCAGCGGGATAGGCTTTAGCGCCGGCCAGACCATCACCATTGACAGTGGCGCGAACCATGAGACGGCGGTTGTCGCCTCCACCACCGGCGGCGGCAGGGGCGGACCTGGCAGAGGCGCCCCTGGCGGCGCCGCAATCACCGTCGCCGCGCCGCTCACTCTTGCGCACGTGGCCGGTGCACAGGTCTCCGGCACCGGCATCACCCTCGCCACTGCGCTGACCCGGGCGCATGCCGGCGGGGCGCAGATCGCCAGCGACGTTCCCACACCCGGTGCGCCCAACAAATACAGGAGACGTAATTGAGGGGCGCCTAAACCTTCGCTCTAGTACCTTTATTCGTTTCCAAAGCCCCATAGTTCTATTGATTTCAGGTTACAAGGCGATTAGCATTAGAGGCGACCGATGGAACAGCGACGAACCCGGCGCTTCAAGCTGCACCTCCCGCTCGCTATTACACGCTCCGGCGCCGAGCGCGTTACGATGGCTGGCCGAACCACGAATATCAGCTCCAACGGCGTGCTGTTCACGGCGGGCCGGGGACCGGAGTTGGGTGGTCCGATCGAATATATCATCACCCTGACCGGTGATGGCCCCCGCTCCGTCAGTCTGAAGTGTATCGGCAAGGTGGTGCGCGCGGAGCGTGTGGACCCCGGACTGGCCGACGCAGCATCGGGCTATCAAGTCGCCGCCACCCTGGAACGCTACGAGTTTGTTCGGGCGCACTAGCGTGGTGCGTCACGCAGAATGTGGAGTATCCTGAAACACCATAGCAACCGCTCTCTTACGTTCGCGGCTCTGCAAAACCNNCGGCGCAATCATACACGTCGCAATTTCGGACGCACACCAGTAGCGCATCCGAATTCCTGTTCTTCTCACTTGTGCTTGGCCCTTTCGCCGTAGTAAGGTAGCGAAGAGAAGGCGAAAGCACCCATGGACCTCAACCCGTCGTCATATTCCCTGGATTTGGCCGTAACCCCCAATCGCTCCCTGGAAGCGGTGATGGCCCGTTTCCAGTCGGCTCATCTCGATCCCGATTCACCGATTCGCGCCGTGCGCCACGAGCCCGCGGTAGAGGCCACGTTCACCGCCATTCCCCCGGCAGTGGACGGCCGCTTGCGCCGGGCCCTCGAAAAACGCGGCATCGCGCGGCTCTATTCGCACCAGGCGGAGGCTTTCGACGCGACCCAGGCGGGTAAGAACGTGGCCATCGTTACCCCCACCGCCAGCGGAAAAACGCTCTGCTACAACCTGCCGGTTCTCAACCTTCTGGCGTCCGATCCCGGCGCGTGCGCCATGTACCTGTTTCCCACCAAGGCGCTGGCCGAAGACCAACTGCACGAGCTGCAAGCGGCTGTGGATGAGATGGGCGCGGAATTCCGCGCGTTCACCTACGACGGCGATACGCCGCAGGACGCGCGCAAGGCCATACGGCAGCGCGCCAACGTGGTGCTCACGAACCCCGACATGCTGCACTCCGGCATCCTTCCGCACCACACGAAATGGGCGCGATACTTCGAAAACCTGCGCTATGTGGTGAT
Source organism: Bryobacterales bacterium (assembly GCA_003139735.1). Taxonomy (GTDB): domain Bacteria; phylum Acidobacteriota; class Terriglobia; order Bryobacterales; family Bryobacteraceae; genus BOG-224. The sequence goes on from PLGA01000326.1 coordinate 3,378, forward strand.
CGATGAGCTGCACTACTACCGCGGCGTGTACGGCAGCCACCTGGCGAATCTGCTGCGGAGGCTGAAGCGGGTCTGCGAGTTCTACAACGCGAAACCGCGGTTCATCTGCTGCTCGGCAACCATCGCCAACCCGCGCGAGCTGGCCGAAGCGCTGGTGGAGGAGCCTTTCGATCTGGTGGAGCGCAATGGCGCGCCGCGCGCGGAGAAGTTTTTCGTCTTTTACAACCCGCCCGTCGTCAACCGCCAGCTTGGCATCCGCCGAAGCTACATCAAGGAAACTTTGCGGGTTTCGCTCGAGTTCATCGAGCGCAATTTGCAGACGCTGGTGTTCGCCAACAACCGCCTCGCCACGGAGGTGCTGGTCACGTATCTGAAGGACGCCTGCCGGGGGCCCTCTGGGCGGGGTCCGTTCCCCAGCGAATCCGTCCGCGGATATCGGGGCGGCTATCTGCCCAAGGAGCGCCGTGAGATCGAGCGGCGGCTGCGCGAGGGCAAGATTCGAGCGGTGGTGGCTACCAACGCGCTGGAGCTGGGGATCGATATCGGCTCGCTCGATGCGGTGGTGATGGCCGGGTATCCGGGGACCATCGCCTCCACCTGGCAGCGGGCTGGACGGGCCGGCCGGCGGCAGGGGACCTCCGCCGCGGTAATGGTGGCGTCGAGCGCGCCGCTCGACCAGTACATCGTGGAGCACCCCGACTATTTCTTCGGCCGCTCGCCGGAACATGCCTACATCAACCCGGAGAACCTGGAAATCCTGTTGGCGCACGTGAAATGCGCCGCCTTCGAGCTGCCCCTGCGCGACGGTGAAAAGTTCGGCCGCCACGATACCGGCGAACTTTGCCGCTTCCTCGAAGAAGCCGGCTTCCTGCACCATTCCGCCGGCGCGTGGCACTGGATGTCGGAGAGCTATCCCGCTGACGCCACCAGCCTGCGCTCCGTCACCAGCGACAATTTCGTGGTGGTGGATATCACCGGCGAGCCGAAAGTCATCGCCGAAGTTTCCTTTCCCACCGCGCTCACCACCCTGCATGAGAAAGCCATCTATCTGCACGAAGCGCGGCAGTATCACGTCGAGCGGTTCGATTACGCCGAACGCAAAGCCTATGTCAAGAGCGTCGATTGCGACTATTACACCGACGCCATCGACTACACCCAGGTGAAGGTGCTGGAGCAGTTCGAAACGGAAGCGATCGGCGCCGCCGCCAAGGCGCATGGCGACGTGCGCGTGACCACGCAAATTGTAGGCTTCAAGAAGATCAAGTTCTACACCATGGAGAACGTCGGGGCGGGGAAGCTCTCCATGCCCGAACAGGAGATGCATACCACGGCGTTCTGGCTGCACTTCCCGGCCGCTTTTCTGGCGCGTCTGACGGAGTTCACCTCCACGGAAAAGCAGAGTGGCATCGCCGGTTTGGGGAATGCGTTGCGCACCGTGGCCGCGCTCCTGCTGATGTGCGATGCGCGCGACCTGGGCGTGGCGCTGAGCGAGGACATCGCCGGCGGCCTGTCGGTGTTCGAGCCGAACCTGTACCTCTACGACATGTATCCCGGCGGAGTGGGCCAGAGCGCGCCTCTCTACCGCCTGGCGCCGCAACTGCTGAANNGCCGGCTGCCCCTCCTGCGCCGGCCCCGTCGGCGAAATCGGAGAGCGCGGCAAGGAAGCGGCGGCCAGGATTCTGGCGGAACTGACGAAATAACGGCCTAACGGATGCGGACGGGCGTCGGCAGACCTTCCGCCCGGGCCAATCGCGCCTGCCGGCGGTCGAAGGTGAGAAACGACTCCGCCTGAAGCTCCAGCGCAACGGCAACATGGAGAATATCCAGCGAGCGCACGCCGAGCCGGGC
>PLGA01000405.1 GCA_003139735.1 Bryobacterales bacterium
GCCGACCCGCGCAGCATGAAGCAAGCCATGCGTCTGGCTGCGCGGATGGCAATTAAGCGGAAGTAAGTGATCGTGATCCTGATCATCGAGCTTGTCCCGATCTTCCGCGGGAAGTGACTCCGCCGGCGAGCTATTTGTCCTGATGTCCGGGCTTCGGGGCCTCGTGAGCCGGCGGCTTGGGAGCGGCAGTGGCGGGAGGCTGGCTCGGTCCACGGGCGGGTTGTGCCGCTGGTTGCGGAGCGGCGGCNNCGGAGCGGCGGCCGGTGGGCGATACGGTTGAACCGCTGGTTGCGGAGCGGCGGCCGGTGGACGATACGGTTGAACCGCTGGCTGCGGAGCGGCGGCCGGTGGGCGATTCGGTTGGGCCGTATCCGGACGGTACGAGCCGGCCGGTGGGCGATACGGTTGCGCCGCTGGTTGCGGAGCGGCGGCCGGTGGGCGATTCGGTTGAGCGGTTTCAGGCCGGTATGAGCCGGGGGCTGGACGATTGGCTTCCGCAGGCGCCGGACGGTAGGCGCTCCCTGGCGCAGGGCGATTGCTTTCCGGCGCCCCTGGACGGCCAGCTCCGGCTGCCGGGGGACGACCGGCTTCAGCGGCTCCGGGATGAGCGAAGACGGCCGTTTGCGAGGTCACCGGGGGATGAAATTCGCCAGTCGGCACGCCCCTTCCGGGATGCTCGAACACGCCGCGATTGTAGGCGCCGAAGCGGCCCTGATTGATCACCGTCGTGCTGCGTGAAATGTACGTGTTGTGGTTATAGACCACCACGCCGCCGCGCCAGTTCGGGGCCCAGGCGTTATAGCCCCATCCGTAATGCGCAAAGAGACCGACGCCAATGCCGCCGCCGAAACCGATGGCGATGCCCGGTCCCATCACTACGCCGCGCTGCGGACCCCAATAATAACCTCCCCATGGGGCGATCGGCGCGCCGTACACTCCCCAGGGATTGTAGTAGGGAACATAGATCAGCCCCGGATTGACCGGCTCAATCACCACCAGTCCGCCGTCGTAGACCACCCGCTGCTGAGGAGTGCTGCGAAGCGCGCCGGCTTGTTGCGCCTGGTAGCGCATGGCCTGCACGGCGTTCATCACATCGCCGGGCTGATTGTAATAAGCATCGCCAAGAGCCGCGCTCCAGCCGCTGTTGCGGGCCATGTTGTCGAGCACGGTGGGAAACTCGGTGAGAGCTTTCACGCTGGGGTCCCAGGGCATGCCGTTTACGGCATCGGCCAGTTGATCGGGCGGCATTCCACCGTACTGATGGAGCCAGTTGTCGGCATCGGTGACCTGGCCGGCAAAGGTGGCCGCGGTGAGCACCTGAGCCACAAGGGCGTCCGGATAGAGCGCGACCGGCGCAACCAGTTGATCGAGCTGCATGGCGTCGTACGGGACATAGGCCGGCGGAGGCGCCTGAGCAAAGAGGCTGAATCCTGCGAGCGGCGCCACGAGGAGCGATAGCGCCACTGCAATCGACTGACGCAGAAATGAGGGAGAGTTCATATTTTGTCCTACCTTATCTTCCCTATTCTCTCTCGATAGACGCGTCTACGGCGATGGGGTTGCCGGATTTATTACGCGGGCCGGGCTACGGCCAGTCCTGGGCGCCGTGGAAGATGCGCGAGATTTGGAAAAGGGTTAGCCGCAGATGAACGCAGATGAACGCAGATGAAAAATAAAGGAGTTATCAGCGTCGATCTGCGTTCATCTGCGGCCTGAAATAGGTTTTTCGCATCCTGTTAGGGCTTCAGAAAACGCTGGAGGCGCTGGCCGACTTGCTCGTGGGTGAGGTATTCTCCACGCTGCAGAGCTTCCTCACCGCGCTTCACAGCCTCGACGAAGCGAGCTTCTTCCTCGAAGTGGCGCGTCAGCACGTCCTGAGGGGGGAAGTGCACTTCCATGGTTGAAGCTCCTTCTCTCATCGTACGCCAAGACAGGGCCGGCGGCGTTAGTCGCGGGCGACCCACTTGGCGTGGAGGAAATCGCGGTTCATGCGGGCGATGACGTCGAGCTTGATTTCCTTGGGGCACACGGCTTCGCATTCGCCGACGTTGGAACAGGCGCCGAAACCCTCGGCGGCGGCTTGCGCCACCATGGCGACCACGCGCGAGTCACGCTCCGGCTGGCCTTGCGGCAGGATGCCGAGATGGGCGATTTTGGCGCCCAGGAACAGCGAGGCCGAGGCGTTGGGACACATGGCCACACAGGCGCCGCAGCCGATGCAGGCGGCCGCGTCCATGGAGCGGTCGGCGGCCTCCTTGGAGACCAGGATGGCGTTGCCATCGGGGGCGCTGCCGGTGGCGACCGAGATGAATCCACCGGCGGCAATCAGGCGGTCGAGCGCGCTACGGTCGACCACCAGGTCTTTCACTACCGGGAAGGCGCGGGCGCGCCAGGGCTCCAGGTAAATCTCATCGCCATCGTGAAACTTGCGCATGTGAAGCTGGCACAGGGTTGTGCCGGCGGCCGGGCCGTGCGCGACGCCGTTCACCATGGATCCGCAGGATCCGCAGATGCCCTCGCGGCAATCGTGGTCGAAGGCGATGGGTTCCTCGCCCTTGGCGACGAGGTCTTCGTTCAGGACGTCGAGCATCTCCAGGAACGACATGTGGGCGTTGACGTTGGGCGCTTCGTAACGGACCATGCGGCCCTTTTCGCCGGCATTCGGCTGACGCCAGATATGGAGGACGATTCGCATTACTTGTAGCTCCGTTGCGCCGGATGCACATATTCGAAAGTGAGAGGCTCGGTGTGCAGCGCGGGCGGGCTGCCCACGCCGCGGAACTCCCAGGCGGCCACGTAGGCGTAGCGCTGGTCGTCGCGCGCGGCCTCGCCTTCGGGGGTCTGGTATTCCTCGCGGAAATGGCCGCCGCAGGATTCGTTGCGCTCGAGGGCGTCGATGCAGATCAATTCGGCGAGTTCCAGGAAATCGGCCACGCGGCCGGCGCGCTCGAGGGACTGGTTCAGCTCTTCGCCCTCGCCCAGCACGCGCACGTCGCTCCAGAAGCGCTCGCGCAATTCGGGAATTTTTTCAAGGGCGTGCTTCAGGCCCGCGGCGGTGCGAGACATGCCGCAGTACTCCCACATGAGCTTGCCGAGTTCGCGGTGATAGGAATCCACGGAGCGCGTGCCCTGGATGCCGAGAAGCCGCTTGGTGAGGGCGGCGACCCCGGACTCCGCGTCGCGCACGGCGGCGTGGGAGGCATCCACTTTCTCCAGTTTCTGGGAGGCGAGGTAATCGTTGATGGTGTTGGGCAGGACGAAATAGCCGTCGGCCAGACCCTGCATGAGAGCGCTGGCGCCCAGGCGGTTGGCGCC
>PLGA01000098.1 GCA_003139735.1 Bryobacterales bacterium
AGGATGACAATCTTGCTGTGATGCACGACAATCTCGTTGTGATGCGATCTTCCAATTCTCAACACTAATAGCTAGTGGCTAAAAGCGAGAAGCTACTAGTGTGGTGAGTCCGAAGTTCGTTGAAGAACAAATGCAGGTCCTTCGACTCCGTTTGCCGCGCAAAACGCGGCAAACTTCGCTCAGGATGACCGCATCATTGTGATGCAAACTTCTGACTCAGGACACTAGCTGCTTTTATCCCACCAGCACCGCTCCACCGTTCACGTTCAGTATCTCGCCCGAGATGAATCCGGCCAGCGGCGTGCAAAGAAAAACAATCGGGCCAGCAATCTCTCGCGGGGTCGCCACGCGTCCCAGGGGAATCGCCGCGGCAGTTTTCTCGCCCGTCGCCGGATCGGCGAGCGTGGCTTTCGACATGTCCGTAGCTACCCATCCCGGCGCGACACAATTCACCATGATCCCTTTGGGCGCGAGTTCCGTCGACAGGCTCTTGGTAAGACTGATGAGCGCGCCTTTGGTCACGGCGTAGTCGGCGTGGAACGCTTCGCCGCGCTGGCCGGCCGTGGAGCTGATCAAAACGATGTGGCCGCGTGCGCCGCCGGGTCCTGTAGTGCCGGAAGTTGTAGCGCCGGTCTCCGGAGCTTGCTGAAAAAGTCTGTCTGGCCGCAAGGAAGAAAGGCCCGTGGCTGAAGCCACACCGAATCGAGCAGCCTTATTCGGGAGGCTGAAGCCTCCCGCTCCCTCCGACGGACGAAAAGCCGAGTTTTTCGGCGAGCTCTCCGGCCCTGCACCAGGTGCAGCGAATTCCGACTGCCTTAGCATTTGCCCCACCGCCGCCTGCACCAATCCGAACACTGCATCCAGATTTACCGCGAGCGTATGTCGCCATTGCGCGTCGGCCATTTGCGCAATGGGCACATCTTCAGCTTCCCACACGCCGTGATTAGCCACCAGAATATCCAGCCGGCTCATCGCGGCCACGGCGCTTTCGACTAGCTTGCGCCCGTCGGCAGGCGTGCTGAGATCCTGTTCGATGGCGACGCACGGCCCGTCGCCCGCCGTGCCGGTTCCGCCGCATTCGGCGACCAACGCCTCGGCTTGCGCACGCGCTTTCCGGAAGCTAAAGGCCACTCGCGCCCCGGCCGCGCGCAACAGGCGCACGGTCTCCGCGCCGATGCCGCGCGACCCGCCGGTCACCAGCGCAACCTTGCCGTCGAGATCGAGAGCGAACGCCATAGGCCCACGCTAAAGCATTGTCGGAGGGGATGTCGAGGAGGCGTTGCAGAGATCTCTCTGCGTTCCTGACCGCATTTTCACAGAGACATCGACGGCAGGTAAATGGCCAATTCCTAACCAAAGCCTGCACTGCGGGGGTCTGGAGACCCCCGCTACAGCCGGTCTGGAGACCGGCGCTACGGTTGGTCTGGAGACCGGCGCTACGGTTGGTCTGGAGACCCCCGCTTCAGCCGGTCTGGAGACCGGCGCTGCAGGCATCAATTCACCGACCGCGCGACGCGGAAGCCAATCAATTCACTGCGGATGGATTGCGTGGCTCGCATACGGGCGGCAGAACGAAGCATCACGGCGGTGTCGCGCCAGCCGCCACCGCGCACCAGCCGCATGGAACTGTGGCCGTCGAGGGCGGGGCGGCCGTCTTGTGGGGTGAGGTCAAAGTTATCGTGCCAAAGGTCGGAGGCCCACTCGCGCACGTTGCCGTGCATGTCGTAAAGCCCGAAGCCGTTGCACGGGAGCGAGCCGACCGGAAACGGTCCGGAGCTCTGCCCGAACACTGCGCGGGTGCTATCGATCCCGTCGCCGCACGAATAACGTGTGGTCGATCCGGCGCGACAGGCAAACTCCCACTCCGCCTCCGAGGGGATGCGATACTTCTGCTCGGACGCCGCCGAAAGCCGGTCAACGAAAGCCTGCGCATCGTCAAAGGAGATGCAAGTCACGGGAATTCCGGCGACGGGCGGCAAAGGAGGGGCAGGCCGGGCTGCCGGCGACGACGCCACAAAGCGGTCGAACCAGCGCCGCTCGGGCTCCGGCGGCAGCGGCGCGGGCACCGGCAAGCCGGCAATGTGGACGTACTCGCTGGCCAGCACCGGAAAGACGCCGATCGCGAACGACGCAGGAATGTCGATGCGTTTTTGCGGCATTTCGTACGCGGCGCGATCCGGGTCATCGAGGCTGGCGCCGAGCAGAAACGAGCCCCTGGGCACGATGCGCATCACGGGCATTCCATCGCCATCGCGGAACAGGGTGCTCGGGGGTGTGGACGGGTTAATGAATGCGCCGTCGTAGATGGGCTCACCCGAATGCAAGGTCCCAATGGCGTCGCGGTAGACATTGGCGGGGCTGGCTGCAAGCAGGCCTTGCGGCAGGTTGGCGTTGCCCGGCTTGGTGGAAATCAGGTCGGTGATCCATGTGAGGAGCTTGCGCCACTGCCGGTCGTCGCGGTTGCCGTTCCAGTTGGCCAGGTTCACCGTTTGCGTGAGCGTGAACGCGATGGGGATAGTGCATGGCTCGACGATCACCGGGACCAGCTTGCCGCGGTCCTTGCCGTAGTGGGCTTCAGTGCGCACCCAATCGGACGTGACAGAACGCGGCGACCAGAGCACGACCACCGTCGCAGCTGCGGAAATGGCCAGCTCGATCTCGGTGTCCCATGCCTGGCGGGGCGTGATGCCGTCGTCCCACCAGACGGAAACGCCGCTCTCCTGGAGCGCCGCCACCACACGGCCGGCGATCGCGTTGTCTTCTCGCTTGTAACTCACAAATACATCGGCCACGGCTTTGCTCTCGCGTCTTCAGATTTCATACCCGGCCTGGGGAGTTTTTGGTATGATCGGTGAACTTTCAGGTTCATGATAACCCGGAGAGTGTGCAATGGCGGATTCCCCACAAACCCTGACCAAGGAAGCGTTCCGATCTTTCAAGCATCCGCTCTACCCCAGGCGCTTCGCACTCGCGCTGTTTTTCGCGCTCTTGTTGTTCCCGCTCATCGGGGCCGGTCTGGTCGCGGGTACTATCGTGCTGGTGGTGCCGCTCTTTGCCT
>PLGA01000208.1 GCA_003139735.1 Bryobacterales bacterium
CGTCGGATTCTCACTCAGAGCCACAAGAACAATGCCCTCATCGGAAAGGCACGGCCGGTCCGGTACAGGGACACCTATCCCGAGTTGACCCCCCAAAGCGTTGTAGGTGCAAATGATCCATTGGAACTGATCTTTGCGAAGTCCAAAGACTGGTCCTACGAGAGAGAATTTCGCATCATGGGATCGTTGCTGGATGGACCGACGAAGTTATATGGCAATTTCGTCCTCCTTCCCCCTGGCGCCATCACATCAATCATCCTCGGATGCGAGAGCCGGGACCACGACGAGGNNGGCGAATATGCTCCAGGCCTTCCCATCAAACGAGTGGTACGAGTTCCGAACCACTACAAGCTCACGATCACCGCTTGACCCCTCACGCATCGGGCAGTATGGGGCACTCCCCGGGTGGCCGTGGTTCCCGTGACATCCCTGGGCATAACCGGCCCGAACTGGGCGATTTGCGCAGGAACAGTCCGTTGTGGCAAAAAAACGAGATTATCGTAGAAAACCATATCTGATCTTGGGGGATTGGTCCTCGAACCGGATACTCTTCCATAAACGTATCGGCGCGTGATGCCGCCGCAATCTTCGCGGCCCTATCGGGTTCGCCCCTCACTTCAGCAGATCCGTTCTCTGCGAAAGCGCCGCCACGAAGAACAGACCGTTATACGAAGCGTGCATCAGCGCGGATGCTTTGGTGGACCCTGTTGCCTGCCGCATCCAGCCAAAGGCCGCGCCCGCCGCCGCCACAATCACCGCGTGCCGCCAGGAATTGCCATACTCCTGGTAGTGCAGCAGCCCGAAAGGGACGGCCGCCAGAAGGACCCCCGGAACCGCGCCCAGGCTGCGCACCAGCAGGGGCTGCAGAAAGCCGCGGAAGGCCAACTCTTCGCAGAGAGGCCCCAGCGTGACTCCGAAAACCGTCAGCAGCAGCAGGGACGCGCGGTCCTGCATCAGGTCCGTGATGGCGTTCCTGGTGGTGGGCGTGTGGATCAACTGGCCCAGTATCGCCACCAGATAGGCGGTCGAGGCTCCGGCGATCACCACCCAGAAAACCGGGATGCGGAACCTGGTCCAGGCCAGCGAGCGCCAAAACGGACGGTCGTATTGCAGCCGGAAAATCAGCATCAGTGCGCCGAACAGCATCAGGTACAGGACGAATTGCTCCGCCAGCGGCGCCGCGGCGGGGGTCGCTCCGCGGATCCGCAGCGCCGCGAAAGCCGCCTTGACTATGGCCCAGGACAGCAGCATGGCAGGGAGCGCGAGGCCGCAGAAGAGAAACACGTCGCCGTAGGTCCAGAACGGGTATGGGTCGGGGTGGGGGAAACCGCTCTCTGACGTTCGCAGCTCGGAATCGAGTTCCGGATGTATCGGCGGCTGATCCTCCGTCATGCCTCTCTCTCGATCAGCGCGGCTGCCAGCAGCGGAATGGTCAGCTCATGATGCCCCGTGATGGCGTACCCGGCGCCTCCCGAATGGGCGTGCGGGCGTTCCACCACGTTCACGCGCGGGCGGTAGTGCTGCAGGAAATCGAAATTGGCGGTGGTGAAGTTCGCCAGGGGATGCCCCAGGTTGCGCACCGCCGAAACGGTCTTCAGAAATACCTCCGGCAGCAGCACGGCGGAGCCGACGTTCAGATACGCGCCGCCCTCGTTCAGGTCCGCGACATAAGCGCAGAGCAGGCGGAAATCGCGGTGCGACGCGCTTCCCATGGCCGCGCCATTCGCGGTTGGATGCATGTGCGGCGTATCCGTACCCACCGCCACGTGAACCGTCACGGGCACGGCTTGCCGGTACGCCTGGACCAGCAAACTGAAGTCGCCGTGCGGCGCGGCAGCCAGGCGCCTGCCCAGCGCCTCGCCCATCCCCAGTCCCTCGGCATAGGCCTCCTCAATGGCGCGGTTCATCTCGCGCCCGGTCTCCTCGGCCGCGCCGAAGCGGCCGTCGGGCAGCACGGCTTCCACATCTTCGCTGGTGTGGCCGGCCAGGGCGATTTCAAAATCGTGGATGGCCGCCGCTCCATTGAGCGCGAAGGCTGTGGCGTAGCCGCGGCGCATCAGGTCCGCCAGCACCGGCGCCAGGCCGCACTTGATCACGTGGCCGCCCAGCCCCCAAATAATCGCCCGGCGCTTGTCGCGCGCCGCCGCCAGCGCCTCTACCAGCGCCCGGAACGAATCGCCCGCCAGAATGTGCGGCAGCGAATCGAGCCAGCCGTTGACGCCCGAGCCTTTCCGGTAAGGCGATGCGAAATCGGCGATCTTCACCTTGCCGCCGCGCTCCGCGAGACTTACGGTCTTAAGGAGCGCGAAATCCATCGGACCCTTGGCGTACTTGCTCATGCCGTCTTCTCCCGGCCCAGCGCTTTGCGCAAAGCCTCGGCCGTGTAACTTTTTTTGGACCGCACCACCTGCTCGGGCGTGCCGGACGCCACCACCCGCCCACCGTACTCGCCGCCGTCCGGACCCAGGTCGATAATATAATCCGCGGTCTTGATCACGTCCAGATTGTGCTCGATCACCACCACGGTGTTGCCTAAATCCACCAGCCGCCGCAGCACGTCGAGCAGCTTGCCGACATCCGCGAAATGCAGCCCCGTGGTGGGTTCGTCCAGCAGATAAAAGGTGCGGCCGGTCTGCCGCTTGCTCAGCTCCTTGGCCAGTTTGATGCGCTGCGCCTCGCCGCCGGAAAGCGTGGTGGAAGACTGGCCCAGGTGGACGTAGCCCAAGCCTACGTCGTACAGCGTCTGCAATTTGGCGCGAATCTGCGGCAGGTTCTCCATCAGGTCCAGGGCTTCCTCCACCGTGGCCTCCAGCATATCCGCGATGGATTTCCCCTTGAACTTCACCTGCAGGGTTTCGCGATTGTACCGGCGCCCCCGGCAGACGTCGCACGTGACGTACACATCCGGCAGGAAATTCATCTCGATGCGCTTGAGCCCGTCTCCCTGGCACGCCTCGCAGCGGCCGCCCTTGACGTTGAAGCTGAAACGGCCCGGCTTATAGCCGCGTTCGCGCGATTCCGGCAGCATGGCGTACAGGTCGCGTATGGGCGTGAAGAGTCCCGTGTAGGTGGCCGGATTGGAACGCGGCGTGCGCCCGATGGCGCCCTGGTCGATGCGGATCACCTTGTCGATATTCTCGATGCCCTCAATGGAGTCGTGAGCCCCCGGCTCGTCGTGCGAACCGTAGATTTCCCGCGCCAGCGAGCGGTAAAGAGTCTCGTTGATCAGCGTGGACTTTCCGCTCCCCGACACGCCCGTCACCACCGTGAGCAGGCCGAGCGGAATCTCCACGTCGATGTTCTTCAGGTTGTGCTGGCGGGCGCCGCGCACCACCAGCTTCTTGTCCCCAGGCGGGCGGCGCTCCGCCGGCACGGGAATTTTGAGCGCGCCGGAAAGATAGCGGCCGGTGAGGGACGCCGGATTGGCCGCGATGGCCGCCGGATTTCCCACGGCCACCACCTCGCCGCCCAGGCGGCCGGCGCCCGGTCCCAGGTCCACCACGTAATCCGCGCGCTCGATGGTTTCCGCATCGTGCTCCACCACCAGCACCGTGTTTCCCATGTCGCGCAGCCGGGCCAGCGTTTCGAGCAGCCTCCCGTTGTCCCGCGGATGCAGCCCGATGGAAGGCTCGTCCAGCACGTACAGCACGCCCCGCAGTTTGGAGCCGATCTGCGTCGCCAGGCGCACGCGTTGCGCTTCCCCGCCCGAAAGACTGGCGGCCGAACGCTCCAGGCTCAGATAGTCCAAACCCACCGCCGAGAGAAACTCCAGGCGGCGCCGGATCTCATCGAGGACCCGCCCTGCAATCTGCGTTTCGCGCTCGTTGAATTCCCAGTTCCGCGCCGCGATCAGCGCGTGCCCAATGGACAGCGCCGTAAACTCCGCGATCGAAAAGTTTTTGACGCGCACCGCCAGGCTGGCCGGCCTCAGACGCATGCCGTGGCAGGCCGGGCATACGGCCGGCGACATGTATTCCTCCAGCCACTCACGGTAGGTTTCGGGAGCCTCCCGATAGCTGTCGTCCAATTGCCGGACGGCGGCGTCGAGCAGCAAGCCTTGCGCCTTCTTCGGCAAGTCCTCGAAAGGCTTGGCCAGGTTGATGCGGTGCTGCTTGGCGATCCCCCGGAGGCGGTGCGCCATTTGCGCGGAGGCCGCCGCGGGACCAAGGCCCTCGGGCAGCGGTTTGGAGGGGTCGGCCACAACCTTGGCGGAGTCGAACGCCCACTGGCTGCCCAGGCCGTGGCACTCTTCGCAGGCGCCGTAAGGGCTGTTGAAGGAAAACGAGCGCGGCTCCAGTTGCGGAATGCTCGCGCCGCACTCGGTGCACGCCAGTTTCTGGGAGTACAGGCGCTCGCCGCCGTTCACCACCGCGATCAGCACCAGACCTCCCGCCAGCTTGGTGGCCGTCTCGATGGAAGCTTCCAGCCGCTTTTCGATCCCGGTCCTCACCAGCAGGCGGTCCACGACCACTTCAATGGTGTGGTTCTTTCTCCTGTCGAGCGCGATGTCTTCGTCGAGCGACCGCAGCACGCCGTCGACGCGCGCCCTCACAAAGCCCTGGCGCGCCAGTTGCTCGATGTCCTTCTTATACTCGCCCTTGCGCCCGCGCACCACCGGGGCCATCACCATAATGCGGTCTTCCGGCTTCAGCGCCAGCACGTGCTTCAGAATCTGTTCGGTGGTCTGGCGCGAGATCTCATGGCCGCACACCGGGCAATGCGGCACGCCGATCGAGGCGTACAGCACCCGCAGGTAATCGTAGATTTCGGTGATGGTTCCCACCGTGGACCGCGGGCTCCGGCTGGTGGTCTTCTGCTCGATCGAGATGGCCGGGCTGAGCCCGTCGATCGAGTCCACGTCGGGCCGTTCCATTTGATCCAGGAACTGCCGGGCGTACGTCGAAAGCGTCTCCACGTACCGCCGTTGACCCTCGGCGTAGATGGTATCGAACGCCAGCGACGACTTGCCCGAGCCGCTCAGTCCGGTGATCACCGTGAAGCTGTTGCGCGGAATTTCGACGTTGATGTTCTTCAGGTT
>PLGA01000418.1 GCA_003139735.1 Bryobacterales bacterium
GCGTAGACGTAATTGCGGTAGAGCGCGGCGTCGGCCGTGAGCGCCGGCAGAATGGCGGCGAGCAGCGCGGGGTGGTCCAGGGCCTCGGCGGGAAGGCCCTCCAGCCGGCGCAATTCCTCCAGAAACTGCGCTTCCGAAGGCGCGGGCGGCGGAGTGTAATTGCGCCGGAATTGCGGGGCGCGCGCCGCCGAGGCGACGAGCAGGCGCGGCTCCGGCAGACCGAGCCGGCGCAATTCGCGGGCCAGCTCGAAAGCCACCGCCGCGCCCATGCTATGCCCGAAAAACGAAAACGGCCGGTCCAGATACGGTTCGATGGCCGCGGCCAAGGCCTCGACCAACGGCGCCATCCGATCAAAGGGCGCTTCCGCGCCGCGCGACTCCCGCCCCGGCAACCGCACCGGACAAACACCCGGCAGCCGCTGGCGCCAGCCCGCGAATGCGCCCGTCCCGCCGCCGGCATAGGGAAAACAAAACAGGCGCGCGCCCAATGCCGCGTCGGCGCCGGGAAACCAGGCGGAAGCCGGGGCGCGCTTGCGCAGGCGGAGCGCCAGGAGTTGACGACGGTCCGGAGAAAGCGTGTGCGTACCGCGACCGGTTGCGCCCGCAGGCGGGCTTGGCAGGCGGGGTACCCGCGCCGTTTGTGGGTCCGCCTGCCCCACCAGCCCCACCCCGGGACGCGAGTTTTTCACGGCTTCCAACAATTCCTCGAAAGGCGCCACGCTGAGATTCCCTGCATACTCCAGGGCCGCGGCGCGGGATGCCTGTGAGATCTCTTCGTAGTGCGCCCGGTCGCCGAGCAAACGCTCGAGCGCATCGCGCCAGGGGGCGATATCCTGCGCGGGGGCTTCCGTCAGCGGCGCCATGCGCTCGTCCACTTGGGCCTGGTATCCGGCGATCGGATTGACCGGCAGAAGGTAGGGCACGCCCATTTTAGCCTCGGGGATGCCGCCCACGTCGCTGGCCATCACCGGGACGCCGTGCAGCATGGCCTCCACCACGATGCGCGACCGCGCCTCGGCCCACAGGGAAGGCGTCAGCAGCACGCACGTCCGCGCCAGCAGCAGGCCGATATCGTCCACGGGGTCGACAATGCGCACGTTCGGGCGTTCGGCCAGCGCCGCGCGATCACGCTGGTTGGTTCCCCAGGTGGGCACGGCCGCGAAGGCCGCCTTCGGAAACAGATCCGCCAGCGCCAGGAAAATCGCGATGCCTTTGACCGCGCAGGGATTCACCATGGTCACGAACTCATTGTCGAAGCGGCCCAGTGCGGGCCAACCCGCGGGACCCAGCAACGAAATGGGCACGTGCGTGGCGTCCATCCGCCCGTATTCCCGGATGTAGCGCGCCACGTACTCGCTGACGCCCACCACGCGAGCGGCCGAGCGAATCCGTCGCGCATTCACCTCGCTCGGAAAGGCGCAATCCGGCCCAAAGGGCAAGGCGATAGTGGCCCGCGCCAGGTAGACGGTCGGGACGCCCCGCGCGCGCAAGGCCGCTTCCAGAAGGACTTGCGCCGGGTCGTCCGTGGACGCCAGGATGACATCCGGGCGAAACGTCTCTGCCTGCGCGGCGAAATACGCCCGCAGCTTGCCGTTGGTGACGACGTGAACCTCCACGCCCGCGCGCTCGAAACGCACCGCGCCGCCGCTTCGTGCCGGGGCGACCCCGCGCGCCTCCAGTTGCGCCACAAACCGCGCTTCTTCTTCCGCGCCGAACGCGGGAATGCGGGCCACCGCCCGGCAGATGTGTTCGCGGGCGGCCAGAGCCTCCATCAGCATGCGGTTGGACTTGTCCCCGCCACCGTGCGACGGGTAGTAGAGCGAGTTCTGAGCCAGCAGAATGCGCATCAATGGACCATTCCGCGCCGGCGCAGCCGTTCGAGCAGCAGGGCCCGCCGGCCGGGCGATAACGATTCGATGGTGGCGGACTCCGGCTGCACGGACTTGAGATCCCTGGCCCCAAGCGAGAGCAGGAAGCGCTCCATTGCGCCGCCGTCGAGCCCGGAAACGAACCGGTGGGCCGCCTCCCACGACGCCGCGGATTCGCGCCCGTACACCCCGGAATCGGAGAGCAGTTCTTCAATGGCCGCCGCCCAGGGCGACGCGTCGTTCGCCGGCGCCACGGGTTCCGGCATGCCGTGCTCGTCGAATACCGGCAAGTAACGTTCGATCCCGGCGGCTGGAATCAGGAATCCCGTGCCGTGCTTGGCCTCCCGCAGCCCGCCCAAGTCGCTCGCCACCACGGGAATCCCGCGCAGCATGGCTTCCACGACGATCAGTCCGAATCCTTCCACCCACAACGAGGGCATCAGCAGGAGGCGCGCGCCGCGCAACAGGCCGTCGATGCCCGCGGGATTCGGCAGGATCTCCACGTTGGGCAGGCGCGACAGGGCCCGGCAGTCGGCGGCCGTGGTACCCCAGCCGGGCGTTGCGCCGAACCGGAAACGGGGCAGCAGCCTGGCGGTTTCAAGGAAAATCGAGATGCCCTTCACCGCGCACGGATTGATCATGGCGATGAGGCCCTCTTCGAAGTTCGCCAAGTTCGGAAACGGCCCGGCGCCGTAGATGGGCGGATGAATCACCACCGCCTGGCGCCCCAGTTCCCGTTCCACATACCCGGCCACGTAACGGCCAATGGCGACCACGCCGGCCGACCGCGCCACCAGTTCCGCGGCGTGGCGTTCGGGATTCCAACTGGCCGGACCGAACGGGAAGAACTGCGGCGTGTGCGCCAGATAGACCACGCGGCCCTCGGCCGAGTGATGCGCCTCCCGTAGCAGCGCGTGCCCCAGGTCCTCGGAAGATACCAGCACCCAGTCCGGCTGGAACTCGGCGATCTGCCGCCGCAGCGCCTGGACGCGCGCGGCGGGGTCCTCCACTTCCCACAGCCGGATGGATTCGTGGCGTCCAAATGGCGCGCCTTCGCTGGGCGCTCCACACACTACCCGGCAGGCATGACCGGCGGCTGCCAGATGGTTCAGCCAGACCAGGTTGCTGCGCGTCGCCCCGCCGCGCGGAGGAGCGTAGGACGCGGTGGCGGTCAACAGAATGCGCATGGATTAGGGAGCGCCCTGTTCCTTCGCCAGCAACTCCCGCACTTCCTCGTCGGACAGGCTTTCGAGTTCCTGAATCAGGTCCTGATAATCGGCGCCCGATTGCTCGATTTCTTTCAGTTCGACCGCCTTGGCCAGTTCCGCAACCGTGAATTCGCCGCTGTATACTACCTCGAGCGAGAGGTCCACGCCATAGATCTGCCGCACCCGCGACAGCAGTTGCACCGCCAGCAGCGAATGGCCGCCCAGTTCGAAAAAGTTATCGTGAATCCCCACGGCGGGCACGTTCAACAGCCCAGCCCACAACTCCGCCAACTGCGTCTCAATGGGCGTACGGGGCCGGTCGAGCGATGCGCCGGCCGGCTGCAAACGCCGTGTGGAGACGCGAATGGCTTCGAGAACCGCATGGGGATCGCGCAATTCGGTGGCAATTCTGACATAATCGATGCGCCGCGCCACGGTGGGGCGGAGATCCAGGTGTGCCTCTTCTTTTACGGTCTCCGCAGTCATGCCGGGCTTGTACCGGACCCCCGCCGCGCAATCCGCCGGCAGCCGCAATACGCCATCCGCGCCGGCTGTCCCTAAAGACTCCAGAAACAGGGCCGCGGGACGGTTCCGCTGCCCGGCCACGAAGGGGATTTCCACCCGCTCCAGACCGCGTTCGAGCGCCAGCTTACCCAACCGCGCGACCATGCGGTGCTCCACCCCGCGCCCCAACGCCCGGCAGCTCAGCAGAAACGTGTCCACCCGCAGCGCCGCGTCTCCGGTTCGAAACAGGATCGCGCCCGTCAGCCCATAGTCTCCGAAGCGGTCCTTCACGGAAACCGTGAGGCATTCCGCGCCGCCGGCCAGCAACGCCTGAACCTCGGGCTCGCTGCGCCGCACCAGCGTGGCGTTCATCTGGTTGGTGCGCGCCGTCAATTGCGCCACGCGCGCCAGTTCGGTCCGCTCCATGGGAGCGATCCGGATTTCGAGATCGAGCGACGCCAGAAACTGCTCGAGGTTGTGCGCGGCGCCGGCTGACCGCGCCCGCTCCGCCCGCTGCGCATACAGATCCGGGCGGCGGCGGTCTTCCTCCGTGATGCGCGCCCGGTCGAACGCCCATACATGCTTCAGAAACTCGGGGATTTCCGAGGCCGCCGCCGGGAGGGAAAGAGCCAGCATCCCCGGCGCCGCGGCCTGTGCTTCGGTGCACTCCTTGGGGTTATCGTCCACCAAAATGAAGCTCTCGATTCCCAGGCCCAGGTCGGCCGCCAGCGCGCTCAGATTGGCCCCCTTGCTATCCCAGTTGATGCGGCGGGCCGCGAAATCCTCCATCCGCAGAGGCATTTCCGGGTGGGCGCGGAAGGTCTCCACGACGTCCTCTTCGTTGTTCTTGCTGCACAGAACCAGCAGCATGCCTTCGCGCCGGCGTTCCGCCATGAACTCCTGCAACGCCTTGCGCGGCGGGTCGAGGGTTACGCCGTGGGGACCGTCTTCTCCGCAAATGCCGGCCCATAGCGTCTCGTCGCAATCGAGCGCCGCGACCTTATAAGGCGGCGTGACAATGGCGTGGATCTTGCGGGCGACGGCCGTGGCCAGCGCCACGAAGAACACCGGCGTATAGGGCAGATGCCCCAACTCTTCGCCATGCGGGTCGTGCGCCGGACTCACCGGATAGAGAGCCTCGAAGTCCGCGGGCCAGATTGCGTGGACGCCGGCCAAGCCGTCGAGCGCCTCGCGCAACACGCCCAGCGGCGCTTCGAACGCATCCTGGTACTGGGGCTTGGGCGGACAAACCACTACGATCAGCGGCGCGGAGAGCGAAACCGCGGCCGTCCGAACGGCATCGGCCAGCCGCCGAACCTGATCGTCCACGCCAGCCGACACCCAATCCTCAAAACGCACCAGGGCGACGTTAATCCCGCGCCGATTCTGGGCAAACAGCCCGGCAGGGTCCAGAAGTTGTTGAAATAACGTGTTGTAGCCGGCGAACCGGATCTGGTAATCGAGGCCCAGTTCGCCCGTCCAAAACGCCAATCCGGCCTCGATCGCTTCGGCGGTGAAGGTGGCGGAGATGGCGATCGCGCGATCGTCGAGCGGCATGAACTTCCATTATGAATCGTGCCGCTCGCTCATCTCAACTTTCCGGTATGGGTCAGTGCTGGCCACCCATTGCCGCCATGCGCCTTTTGAGCTCCTCCATCGACACGTCCTCGACGTGCGTGCCGATCCACCAGAAGTTCCCCGATGGGTCCTCTACGCCGCTGCTGCGGTCTCCATAGAATTCGTCCGTCGGCTGGCGCAGCGACTTTCCGCCGGCCTGGATGGCCTTCGCGTAGACGGCATCCACATCCGGCACATACATGTATAGGTTGCAGGGCATGGGCGGATACGGGCCTTTCGGGTCCGGCTCCCCCATCATAATGATCGAATCGCCGATTTTGACCTCGGCGTGGGCGATCCCGCCGCCCGGCCGCTCCATGATTCCTCTCGTTTCCGCGCCAAACGCCTGCTTCAGGAACTCGATGGTCTTGGCCAAGCCCGGCACGGTCAAATACGGCGTGACGGTATGGTACCCGTCGGGAACAGGATTTACGCTGCGCTTCATCTTTCCGGTCATGAAACCCTCCTCAAAAGCTGTATCCATTTTGTACCCCAAACGCATGAGTCCGCCACGGCCGGCGCGCAAAAGTGTTGCATTCCGCACGTTCCCCGGCTGCCGGCTGAGGGCTGACGGCCACTTGGTACCATGAGGCTTCCATGACCAGCTTGTGGGGCCTGCTGCGCCAGAACCGCAACTACCGCTATACCTGGATGGGCCAGGTAGTCAGCGAGACCGGAGACTGGTTCAACAACATCGCGGTATTCGCGCTGATCATGGAGAAATCCGGTTCGGGCCTGGTGGTCAGCGGCGTCATGCTGGCTCGAGCCATTCCCGCCATGGTCGCCGGGCCCATCGCCGGCGTCCTGCTGGACCGCTTCGACCGCAAGCGCATCATGATTGCGAGCGACCTGATTCGCGCCGCGGTCGCGCTGGCTTTCCTTCTCACCATCGGCCAACCGCGTCCCTGGCTGCTCTACGCGCTCAGCGCCGCGCTGATGTTCGCTTCGCCCTTCTTCACCAGCGGGCGCGCCGCCATCCTCCCCACCATCGCCAGTGAGGAGGAGTTGCACACGGCCAATTCCCTGACGCAGACCACGGGGTGGGCTACGCTTACCGCCGGCACGCTGCTGGCGGGCTATAGCACCGCTCAGCTTGGCTATCGGTGGGCCTTTATCATCAACTCCTTGTCCTTCGTGTTCTCCGCGGCGGCTATCTGGCGCATCGCCACGCCCGGCGGGTTCCGGCCCAGCCGGAGCGACGCCGGCGGCGCGGTCCAGCCTTGGCGCGAGTACCGCGAGGGGCTGGCCTACCTGCGCTCCGTTCCCCTCATGATGGGAATCGCCATGATCTCGGTGGGCTGGGCGCTGGGGGGTGGGGCGGCCCAGATTCTCTTCGCCCTGTTCGGGGAGCAGGTATTCCACCGCGGCCCCGCGGGCATCGGTGGAATCTGGGGATTCGCCGGCATCGGCCTGTTGGCGGGCGGGGCCCTGGCCCATTTTGCCGGCCAACGCCCCAGCTTCGCCGGGTACAAACGCGCGGTGACGGCGTCCTATATCCTGCACGGCGCCGCTTACATGATTTTCAGCCAGGCGTCCACCTACAGCCTCGCGCTGGCCGCCATGATGTTCTCCCGCATCGGCATGGCGGTCACCACCGTGCTCAACAATTTTCAATTGTTGCGGCACACGCCCGACCAGTATCGCGGCCGCGTGTTCGCCACCATGGAGTCCCTGCGCTGGTCCATGATGATCGTGTCGATGGCCGCCGCCGGCATCGCCTCGCAGTACTACAGTCCCAGGGCGATCGCCCTGATCGCCGGGGCTCTCGGCCTGCTGACCGCCCTAGCCTGGGCTTGGTGCGACTGGACCGGCCGCCTTCCCGAGCCGCGTGAAAAGGCTTCCGAAACCGAAACCACGTTGCGCGATTCCACGCTGTAACGTCTGCGGAAAACGCCGAAATAGCCGATATAGACCTTGGAGGGGCGAATTGCCGATTCCGGCGCCCGAACGGCCTATGCGAGTCCTGGCAGCGGAAGATAACCCGGTCGTACAGTCCATGCTGTGCAACATGCTCACCAAATGGGGATACGATGCCCTGACGGCGCGCGACGGAAATGAGGCCTGGCGCCTCCTGCAGGCGGAAGACGCGCCGCGGATGGCCATTCTGGACTGGATGATGCCCGGCATGGATGGCGTGGAGGTCTGCCGGCGCGTACGGTCCGCCGGCCGCGAGCCGTATCAATACATCCTGCTCTTGACCGCGCGCACCGAGTCGCAGGACTTGATCGATGGCATGGACGCCGGCGCCGACGACTACCTGACCAAGCCCTTCAACGCCCACGAACTGCGCGTGCGCCTGCGCGCCGGCCGCCGCATTCTGGATCTTCAGGAAGAGTTGGTCCTGGCCCGCGAGGCCCTCCGCGAACAAGCCACCCACGACGGGATGACCGGACTCCTGAACCGCACGGCCGTTCTCGAAGCGCTGCATAACGAAGCGGATCGCGCCAACCGCGAAGGCTCTCCGTTGTCGCTTCTGATCGCCGACTTCGACCATTTCAAGGCAGTCAACGATACCCATGGACACCTCGCCGGAGACGCCGTTCTCCGGGAAGGCGCGCGGCGCATGAAATCCGTGGTTCGCCGGTATGACGCGCTCGGCCGCTATGGCGGCGAGGAGTTCCTGGTGGTGCTGCCCGGCTGCGATTCCACCGCCGCGCAAGCCCAAGCCGGCCGGCTCCGCGAAGCCATCGCAGCGGAGCCATTTTCGATTGACGGCGGCTCGCTTCGCGTCACCTGCAGCGTCGGCGTCTCCTCCCGCGCCAACCCCGCGATCACGCAGGTGAACGACTTGATCCGCGAAGCCGATCTGGCCCTTTATGCGGCCAAGCGGCGCGGCCGCAACCGGGTGGAAGCCTGCGCGCCCCAAAGCCTGGACTTGGCGGAGTCCGAAGCCATCTTAATCTAGCTCACCCTTCGAGTTCAGCCAGCCTTCGCTTAATGTCGGCGATTTCGCGCCGCAGTTCCGGCAGCCGCGCGAGGTTGGCAAGCTGTTCCAGATGCTGTTTGAGCGGACGCGCCGGCGTTCCCCACACGGTTTCCCCCGAATGCACGATCTTCGAAGTCAGCACTCCGCACCCCGATCCCAGGACCGCGCGCGACTCGATGCGCGCCTTGTCCCCGATGCCCACCTGCCCGCCGATCACCGCATAGTCCCCAACCGTCACTCCTCCCGAGAACCCCGTCTGCGCCGCTACCACCACGTGGCGCCCGATCCGGCAATTGTGGGCCACATGCACCATGTTGTCGAGCTTCGTGCCTTCGCCGATCGAGGTCACGCCCATGGCCGCGCGATCCACGCAGGAATTGGCCCCGATCTCCACGAAATCGCCGATCTCCACGCGGCCCACCTGCGGAAACTTGTGCCAGCGGCCGTCTTCCATGACGTAGCCGAAGCCATCGGCCCCGATCACGCACCCCGAGTGCAGAATCGACCCACGTCCAATGTCCACGTTGTCGTATACCGTCACGTTGGGATGCAGTACGCAGCCTTCGCCCAGCACCACGCGCTTGCCCACGTAGCAGCCCGACCCGATGCTGGAGGCAACGCCTACGCGCGTGCCTTCGCCCACCACCGCGTGCGGGCCGACGAACACCAGCGCGCCCAACTCCACGCCCTTGGCCACCACCGCCGTGGGATCGACGCCCGGCTTGATCTCCACGGTGGGATAAAAGCGGCTCATGGCGCGCGCAAAGGCGGTGCGCGGCTCCGGCGCGCGGATCAGCGTCCGTTCGCTCGGGCTGGGCCATTCCATGGGAACGATCAGGCAGCCCGCCGCCGAGCCTCGCGCCTGAGCCGCGGCTTTGCGGCCTCCCACGAAGGCAACGTCGGAATCCCCCGCGGTTTCGATCGGCGCGACGCCGGTCAATTCCTTCTCGCCGTCGCCTTCGAACGTCGCACCCAGCCATACCGCCAATTCGCGCACTCGCATAGCTAGATAATACTGCCGGCGGCGGAAAACGGTTAGCCAAAAGCGATGACTGTCTTATCTTCCCGGGACGCCGCGCGGTTTGCGCGTCAGGGTCTCGCGCACGGCGTAGATGCGGCGGTCCTGGCTTTCGAAGTACGTCCGCATCATCATCTCGCCGATCAGTCCCGTGCTGAACATCATCAGCCCGCCCAGCAGCAGCAAGCCGCCGGCGAACATCAGCGGCCCGTGAGCCATCACGATTTCAAAGCCCAAAAGCTTCAATATGGTCAGGTAGACGATGATGGCGGCGCCGGACCCGGTCCCGATCAGACCGAGCGTTCCGAAAAAGTGCATCGGCCGCGTGAAGTACTTCAACAGGAACTTGATGGTGACGATATCGAACATCACGCGGAACGTGCGCCCGATGCCGTAGTGCGAGCCGCCGCTCGCCCGCGGCACGTTCTGAATAGGGACTTCGCACACGCGCGCTCCGTAAAAACTCGCCAGCGCGGGAATGAAGCGGTGCAGCTCGCCGTAGAGGTTGATGTCCTTCAGAATCTCGGCGCGATACGCCTTAAAGGTGGTGCCGAAATCCCGCAGATCCATGCCGGAAGCCTGGGCCATCAGCCAGTTGGCGATTCGCGAAGGCAGCTTGCGGCTGATCGGGTTATCCAC
>PLGA01000058.1 GCA_003139735.1 Bryobacterales bacterium
CTTATACTCCATCCCCAGCGACTTGAGATCCTCTTCCGTCCTCCCCACCGAGGCCACTTCCGGATGGGTGTAGATCACCGCCGGAATGGCGTGGTAGCGAATACGGTCCTTCTTCCCGAACATGTTGTTTACGGCGACGATGCCTTCCCGCGTGGCGGCATGGGCCAGCATCCGCCGTCCCGTAACATCGCCGCAGGCCCACACGCCGGCCACGTTCGTCTTACCCTGGTCGGAGGTCTTGACCCCCTTGGAACTGAAATCGACACCGGCTTCCTCCAGGCCCAGATCGCGGACCGCCGGCGCCCGCCCGGTGGCGTTCAGAATATACTCGGCCGAGGCGCTGGCTGGCGACCCGTCGCCGTCCTGGTATTGAATGGTCTCGCCCGCGATCCCCAGCACCTTCGCCGAAAGGTGGAACTCGATGCCCTTCCGCTTCAGGATCTGCAGCATGCGGCTGGAGATTTCCCGGTCGCTTCCGGTGGCGATCTGCGGCAACATTTCATAGACGCTCACCCGCGTGCCGATTTCGTTGAAGAAGCAGGCGAACTCGAGCCCGATGTAACCGCCGCCGACGATGGCGATCGTCGGCGGCACGCGCGTGAGCCCGAAAACGGTGTTCGAATCGAGAACCCGCTCGGAACCGATTCCGGGAATGGGCGGCACCGCCGGACCGGAGCCGGTGGCCAGCAGAATGTTGGCCGTCTGGTAGCGCTCGGCGCCCACCGCGACCACGCCGCGCGACTCCAGCCGCGCCTGGCCGGGTATCGTCTCCACGCCGGCCCGTTTCAGCATGCCTTCCACGCCCTTGGTGAGCGTGCCCACAATCCGGTTCTTACGCTCCACCACCGTGGGCATGTCGAATTCCACCGAGCCCAGGCGCACCCCGAAAGCCGCCGCCTGTCCGCATTCATGAAACAGTTTCGACGACCGCAGAAACGTCTTCGCCGGAATGCAGCCCACGTTCAGGCAGGTTCCGCCCACGCGTTCCTTTTCGATGAGCGCCACCTGCTTGCCCATCCCGGCGGCGTGAGCGGCGGCCTCATATCCACCCGGACCGGCGCCGATCACGACTAAATCGTACATAGCGACTCCACGTTTTCAATCTTCTCCTTGACCACTTTCAGGAATCTTGCGCCCGGGGCGCCGTCGATCACCTGGTGATCCAGCGTGATCGACAGGCCGATAGAATCGATGAATTCGATCCGGCCCTCGCGCCGCACCGCCTTCAACCCGATCGCGTCCACTCCCAGGATGGCCACCTGCGGCNNCCACCGCAATCGTGCCCGCGACCGCCTGCGCCGTCAGCTCCTTCATCCGGGTGGAGAGTTCCCCGGCCGTCAGGGTATGCGCATCCCGCACCACCGGAACCATCAGGCCGCGAGGCGTATCGCAGGCAAATCCGACATGAACTTCGGCGTGCTTGTAGATCCGCCCGTCGACGAACTCGGCGTTCAGGTCGGGAACCTCCATCAGCGCCCGCACCGTGCACCACGTCACCAGGTCGTTAATATTGATGTCCGGCAGGCCCTTCGACGCCTTCACCTTGGCGCGCACCAGCAACAGACCGCCGGCATTGGCGGAGGCGTGCAGGGTATACTGCGCCGTGGCCGCCAGAGATTCCCGCATGCGCCGCGCGATCTTCTCGCGGATGCTGGAAATGCGGGCCGCGGGCGCGCCCACATCGGAGGCCAGGATCATGCCCGCCACCCCCGATCCCGGCCCGTGCACCTCCGCGCCCTCCCGCAGCCGCATCCGCGCCGCCTGCGACACGCGCGGCGAAGCATAATACTGCCGGCGCAAATCTTCTTCGAGGATCCGGCCACCCGGGCCCGAGCCCGGCGGCAACGCCGTCCCGGCCCCGCCGTGCTCTTCGGCGAACCGGCGGGCGCGCGGACTGAGCGCCCCGGAAGGCGCAGCCGGGGCCGGGGCCGGGACCGCGGCCGGACGCTCGGGCGCTGCCGCCGCCGGCGCCGCCGCTGCCATAGCCGCCGTTTCGCGTGGCGCCGCGGCGGCCGAGGGCGGGCGAAACGCTTCGCCACTCTCGCCCGCCTCGCCGATCACAAAAAGATTGGTGAAGACCGGGACCAGCGTCCCTTCTTCGAAAAAGGTCTCCAGCAGAGTGCCGCTGGCGGGCGCGGTCACCTCGAAGGTAGCCTTGTCGGTTTCGATCTCCGCCACCACTTCACCCGCCGATACCGCCTCCCCCTTGTGCTTCCGCCATTTCGCGATCAGGCACTCTTCCACGCTGTTGCCGAGTTTCGGCACTTCCACCGCTAAGGCCATTTACCGGTAGTTCTCCATGAGCTTCCAGCCAGCCTCCACAAACTGGCTGAGGGTCCGTTGCGTCGCCCCGAAACCGACGAATTCCGAAGGCGACATGCCGTCCGGTTCATAGGCGCGCACGAATTCCGGCATCTGGCTCAGCCGCTCGATCACGTCGGCCGCCACCGGCTGCTCGATGCGCTCCTCCCGCGGCAGGTCCCGAGTCACGAAAATCTCCTGAAACGCCGGCGCGATGGACATCAACAGGTCCGCCCCGGCTATTTCGGTCAGGTGGTAGTCGCCGCGCAGCGCCGCGATCAGCAGCACCGCCTGGTAGCCCCGCTTCTTATATAGTTGATACGCGCGTTTGGTGGCGGCCACGCCCGACTGGCGAATATCGGACTCACTCACCGCCGCCTGGGTGTCGTGGGCCACCTCCCGCAGAAAATCGTCCAGCCGCCCGATCATGATCACCGCGAAACACTTCCCCGGCTCGATCCCTTTGGCCTGCGCGCGCCGGATGCCGGCCATGTGCCGCTCTCCGATCGCGACCGCCTGCGGCACCGTGAAGCTGACCGTGATGGTAACGGTGATCCCCTCGGCGATGCAGTCCTCCATCACATCCAGCCCCGCGCTGGTAGCCGGCAGCTTCACCGCGATATTGGGCGCCCACGCGTGATACCGCTTGGCCATCGGCAGCATGCAATCCCGGTCGCCCGCGTGCGCCGGATTCACCTGTCCGCACACAAAGCCCGATTGGCCCTGGCTGGCTTCGTATTGCGGCATGAGTTTCTCCGCCGTCCGGGTGACCGCAATCTGCATCAGCGCTTCGGCTTTCTGCTCCGGCGGCAGCTTCCGCGCCAGCACCGCCTCGATGGCCGGAGCCCACAACTGGCGGTCTTTCACCAACGCCAGATTCGCCAGATATGGATTGGTGGTGACGCCAATGGCGCCCCTCTCCAGCCCCAGCGCCAACTCCGCCACTTCGGCGGAGTCGTGCCACCACTGCGTGCGCGTATTTCGAATCACCCATTCCAGGTAGGTTTGATGCGGCATGATTATCCCTCGTATCGCAAATGATCGGACCTGACACCCCGGCAGCTCCCGGCGGGCAGGCGGTTTCAGGAGAAGTGCCTCTTGAACAGCTATTCTATAACGCTTCTCCACCCCCGGCGCCCAGTGCCGCTGGGGAAGAACCCAAAGCCGGGCCCCTTGAAATTTCGGTGCGATTACTTTGTCCAGGGACAACATGCGCCGGATTCAGATCGCACCGGTGCGCTTGAGCCGCCAGTCCCTTCCCCCGGACCTCCACCAGGCGTACAATCTTATCGTCCGCGCCTGACGTCATTCGCTTCGAGAATGCGCCGCATTAGGTAGAGGAGAAGACGTTTTGAAACCCCATCGGAATAATTTATTCTTCGAGCGGCTGGTTCGCCTTACCGCCCTCGCTTTCGGCTGCGCCGCCGCGCGGGCAGCCGCCCCAGCCATCACCGCGTTCTATAACACTGCGTGGGTTCCTCCGAATTTGCCCAATTCCGGGATTGCGCAGGGCGCTTTCTTCGCCCTTATTGGGACCGGGCTCGGCCCCTCCACGCCGCTGCAGGTTCAGAAATATCCGTTGCCAACCACGCAGGGTCTGAACGGAACCACGGTCCAGGTGACCGTCGGCAGCGTGACCGAAACCTGCATTATGGACTACGTCAGCGCAGGCCAGGTCAACGCGANNGCGTGGGAACCGGGACGATAACGCTTTCCTACCTGGGCGGGACGAGCTCGATTGCCGTCACGGTCCTGGCCGCGAACTTCGCCATGGTTACGTTGAATGGCGCCGGCACCGGGCCCGGAGTCGTCACCGATCTAAACTACAACGTCATCACGATGATCAACCCCGCGCA
>PLGA01000162.1 GCA_003139735.1 Bryobacterales bacterium
AGGCCAACAATCCCGATATCGAAGTCGGCCGCCACGCCGTGTCGATCGACGAGCGGCGGGCGTTCTTCCGTTCGCATCTCTGGCAGATGCCCAAGGATCCCACCAGGGACCACGGTCCACGCGATCTTCAGCAGGTGTGGTTTCCGGGAGTCCACTGCGATGTCGGCGGCGGCTATCCGGAGGAGACCAGCGGGCTATCCAAGTGCGCTCTCGAATGGATGATGGAGGAGGCCAAAGCCGCAGGCCTGCTGGTGGACCCAGGTAAGCAAGCCGATGTGCTCGGTCTCACCGAGACCAGCAAGTATGCCCGAGCGAAGCCCGACGCCGTAAAGCACGAATCCCTTAAGGGGGCCTGGAGCATCGCCGAGTTCGTGCCCAAGCGCCACTGGAACTGGAAAGCCGGCAAGTCGGAGCATCGCATGAATCTATTTCGCCGGCGCAGTATTCCGCCGCAGTCGTTTGTGCACGATGCTGCGTACCTGCAAGGTCCCAATTACCAGAAGCTCATTCCGGCAGACGCCACGCGGGTCGCAACCGTACAGCTAAACTAGCTTGACCCACATCCCCGGCGCCGCCTTCGGGAACGCGGCCGAATACCGCAGGCGCCGCTGATTCTCCGGCTGCCTCCAAATCCGGTTTTCCTCCGAAGCGTAGTTGAAAATGAGTTCGGGGTTGGGTGGGGCGGCGAGAAGGATGCGCGCCACGGCCGAGGCATCCGGGTCATTCCGTAACGGGGACTTACCAGGAGCGATGGCCCGAATGGCGCCCAAAGGCGACCATTCTCCGAGTGGCCGACTAGACGGGAGTTGGGCCAGACTTCCTTGAAATGAGGGCCTGTGGCGGGGTATGATCTCGTCAGATGTATGCCTGAAGATCTGCGGGCGGGAGATTGGCGATGAAGGCAGTGGTGCTGCATGAGTATGGCGGTCCCGAGAAGCTGAGATTTGAAGACAACGTCCCCGAGCCGCGGATTAGCGGAGGCACGGTACTGATCGAGGCGGCCGCGGCGAGCGTCAATCCGATTGACTGGAAACTGCGTTTAGGGATGCGGCAGAAGGATTTTCCGTTGTCGTTTCCTGCAATTCTGGGCCGCGACGTGAGTGGGGTCGTACGGGCGGTGGGCGCAAATGTGAAACACTTCAAGGCCGGCGACCGCGTTCTTGCGCTTTCCAACGCGACCTATGCCGAGTTGGTGGCAGTGGGCGATTCGGACGTGACCCATCTGCCGGATGGCATAGACCTGGCGAACGCGGCCGCGATCCCCCTGATTGCCGTCACGGGAGACCAGCTTGTACGCCTTGCGACAAACGTGAAAAAGGGACAGGTTGTTCTGATAACGGGAGCGCTGGGCAGCGTTGGGCGTGCGGCAGTGCACACGGCGAACAAGATAGGTGCGCAGGTGATTGCAGGCGTTCGCGGGAAAGAGCTGGATGCCGCCCGCTCCCTCGGCGTCTCTGGTGTGCTCGCGATTGATGACGATGAAGCGATCGAGAAATTCCATCTGGTGGATGCAATTGCGGACACTGTGGGCGGTGAGGTTGCAGCGAAGCTGATCGCGAAGGTAAAGCAGAGCGGCTCCTTTGGCTACACCGCTGTCTTGCCGGAAAGCGCGGCGGCCCAAAATCCGACAGTGAAGATTAAGCGTGTGCTCGCGCAGCCTGATCCATCCAAGGTGCGTGAGTTTGCCGATGACGTGCGCGATGGCAAGTTCGTTCTGCCTATTGGTCGCCGGATGCCGTTGCGTGATGCGGCAGAAGCACATGTGCTAGGGGAGAAAGGCGGCATTGGGAAGATCCTCCTGCTGGCGCCGGATTCACAACACTGATTTCTTCACGGCGACCTCAGTGGACGCATTACGCGTTACTCGGAAACAACCGCCCCGCAGACCGTCACGCCGTCCTGGCGATCCGCGGCCAACCCCCTGCCATGAGCCTCTCCACGCGCTCCGCGGGTCTCTACCTCCGGTTCCGCTCACCACGTTCCCAACGGGCCAGCGTCCCTTGATCCACGACCATCCGACGCGCGGCGGCCTTTCTGTGAGAGCCCGGGGTTGACGCGCCGCCGCACAAGCCGTGCGGCTAATGAACACAGCAATTGACATCGGCATAGACGTAGGCCGATTCGCTGTAAACTATACTCTGCTAAGCTAGGACCTGCGAAATGAGACTCCTAAAGACCACGTGGCGAGGGCTCGAATGATCACTGCAATATCCGCTTTCCTCAAGCAGTGGGCCAATCAGGTCGGAGCCGAGCTTGGGAAAGAACCATTCCGACGCTTAGCCGGTGACATCTCGCACCGTCAAATGGAGCATCACCAGGAGCAGATGAATCACGTGGTTCAAGTGGCGCTGGTGACCTTCCTTCAGGCCGTCGCGGACCAACGATACAGTGACGCACTGGCAATGTGCACACGGGAACTCCGGAGCATCATGCAGGAGAAGGGAGCAGCGGCGGAGCTGGCTGTTCTCCGGGCGCACCTGATCGGAGGCGCTCAGATTGCGGATGAGTCAGCGAAGTTCAACTTTTGGGAGACCGGCTGCCACTTGGAAGGCCACGCTGTCTACGCGGACGGCCGGTCTGGGCCGTTCAGCATTAAGATGACAAAGGGCTCGGGCGAATGGCAGGTCAGTGAATACCTGTTCCCTGCGGCGCCAGCGCCCGTGGCACCCAATCGGGCCGGAGTGGCTCCGCAGAAGGATGGATCCTGTCCGTCGGTCTACCCTATCAAAGCAGGCAGGTCAGACGTTTATCACGTGCCCGGCGGCCGGTTTTACGAGAGGACGATGCCGGTGCGTTGCTTTGCTTCGGCTGCCGACGCGAAAGCGGCGGGATACTCGCCCTCCCGTCGCGGATAGGTCAGCGCGTCACAAGGAAACTGATTCCACATCACGCAGCCCGTGGTCGAACTGCAAGCGGGCGGCCCGGCAGTCTCCGTCCTACACCGCCATATGCGCCAGAAACGCCGGTTCCGTCTGGATGACGCGCTACTCGTACATTGATCCAGCCCCGAGCGCGGCCCTCATGCAGGGGCGCTGACGGATTCCTCCCGTGACACGCCCGTCACGTCATCGGCCTCGCAGAGCCCCAGGGGAACCGCATTGCCGTCCGGGACGAAGGCGGCACCGAGGCGACCGGCCGCGGGGAGGGCGCTAGGCGGGAAGGCTGCCGCGCCGGCGATGGTGGAGGGGCCTGCTGTGAACGCGCCAGGCGCCACGGAATACGGAAGGGACCCCGGCGGCTTCCCCGGCGCGCTCCCTGCCCCTGACCGCATTAGACGGCAATGGAACCTCCGCCACCCGGCGGGAGCGCATCGAGGCGGCCGCGGCCAGCGCCCCGCGCAGCCGTAGGAAGCCTGGATCGCCGCGGGACCCCGTCCGGGGCGGCGTCCGGGTTCTCCTCACCGGGCAGCAGAAGTCGTGATCGAAATGCTCGACTGATCAGTACCGCGGCTTCAGTTCTTCCGACTCCGCCCACAGCCGGTCCCATTCGTGCATATACCGCGCCGCCACAGGCGAGTCATGCATCACGAGCACGTTCTCGGCATTCTTCGACTCGGCGGAAGCCGTGAAGTTGAAGCTGCCGGTTTCGACTGTGGCGCCGTCTGCCACGATGAACTTGTCATGTAGGATGGTGTATCGGTAATCCACGCGCACCGGCACACCCTGGTTCGCCAGAAACGTCGCAACGGTGTACCGCGCCGTGGCGTTGCTCTTGTCCACGACACCGCGCACGTCCACACCCCGCCTGTGTGCCGCCAGTAGTGCGGTGGCGATGAATGTCGCCGCGTGACGCCTGGAGGGCGCTTGACGCGTAACGCCCAAACCGTAGATTTGCTCCGCCAAGCGGCAGCGAAGTCGCGATCTGAGAAGCTTGAGCCTGCGAGCCATCCATTTCCGCCCGGCAACATTCGGCTTTACGGGCCGCTGGCGCTTTCGGCCAAGTGCCCGTACGCCATGCCTCTGACGGTCTTCGCCTGGAAAGGCATCTCCGCCGCCCCGCCGGGCGCGCATCGAGGCGGCCGTCGCGGCCGCTGGCCAGCGCCCCGCTCCGCCGTACGAAGCCTGGATTGCCGCGGAGGCGTCCCGGGGTCCGCCCTGAAGGTGTTCGTAGCCACTGCGGCGTTACAGGCGGGTGATAGTCGCAAACGCGTGACCTGTCAAGAGGCGGACCGGGGGCTCGAACATTTCTTGCAGGCTTGGCGTATGTTGCACAGGTTTATCAAGGGGTGAAGAGCGAGTTATCGATTCGGCCCTTGTTCCACCAACTGGAGCCGCGCGCAAAGGCCCGTGTGATGGTAGCGTTCCTCGGCTATGCTCTCTGGGTGACGCTGAAACACCTGCTGAAGCGGCGGCCTGCGATCATTCCCCGGTCACTCAGCCAGCGGAGTGGAAAATGTGCATCCGTTATCGCCGATGAAGGCGCTGGCCCTGCTGTCCGCGGTGCAGGGCACCGACATCGTCCTCCCCACCACGGATGGGCGAGAGATCCGCCTCCGCCGGATCGCCGAGCCCACGGCGGAACAGAAATCCCTGCTTCACCAGCTCGGTCTCAGCCTATCGGAAGGTCTGGCTTTTTGTCCCAAATGTAGTGCAGACTCGGCGATCCCTTGAACTCATTTTGAACGGGCTAGCCGAGTTTTCGACCGTTCCGTGACGAGCTTGGGCTGGATGACCGTCAGGCTGGTCGCCGATCTTACATTTCTCACCTGACGAACCACCAGCCATCTCGCAGTCCCGTGACGATTCATTTGACGGCGGCCGATCGATTCAATAGGCGACGGCGGTCTTGCGTCCCTGGGGCTCGCCGCGGAGCCAGACGTATAACGGGGCGTGCGGGCCGGGCGCGGGCCAGGGCAAGACCAGGCGCAAGGTCTGGCGCGCGGGACCGCCGGGAAGCGGGGTCGGTATCGATTCGACCGGAACGCCATTTGCGTTTTCCCAGCCAGCCTTCTCGATCACGTCGAGATCGCGGCCTTCCAGGATGCCCGCGTAGCTCGCATCGCCCACCTTCTCGGTGGTGAGGGTGAACTTGTCGAGGGTGGGAACGCGAACGACGCGGCCGAGAACGAAGGGATCGGAGCGGCCTTCCGGGTCCACGATCACGGTGGCCGAGAGGCGGCAGCCGGCATAACCAATGGCGCCGGGGTCAACGGAAAAATACAGGGTGCCCGGACCGGCGGAGGTGAGGCTGGCGCCGCCCGAGGGTTCGCCGGCGGAAAGGGTCAGCGACTTGCGCAACTCGCCGGTTTCGCAACCGAGTTCGAGGCGCAACCGGGAGGAATCGTGCAGGTGATCGACCGCCAGCGCGAGGCCGGCGGTGTTACCGGCGGGCAACTCATCGGCGACGAGCTCGATCCCGAGAGCGCCGGCTAGCGACTTCTGCACAGACCGAATTCTGGGGCGCGGGCCGACGATCTCGATGGCGTGCGACACAGTCAGGGGATTCTCAAGGCCCTTGATTTTCAACACCAGCGCAAAGCTCTGGCCCTTGGTGAGCCCGCTTTTTAGACAAATCTCGCCGGACCAGCTCTCGAAATCCGCGGCGCCGGTGAGTTCACCGGCGTCCGAGGAGACGGCTTCGATGCGTTCCAGGCCGCTTCCCAGGAGGCGAATGGGCTCGCGCGTTTCGCCCATGTTGAGACGGGTGGGAAGATCGGCGATTTTGGGATTCGGAGGCAGAACCGTGACGGGGAGCTTGTGCGCCACGCCATCGGATTGCGTGAGCAACAGACGGTAGNNAACTCGAAATCGGCTCCGGACAATTCGACGGCCACAGTGCCGTTGCCCTCGATGAGCTTGTCATGGGCTTCCGGGGCGAGCGTGACATGGGCGAAATCGCCGTAGGGATGCAGATGCAGTGTTCCCCCGACGGGCAGAGGATCCCAATCCCAGGTAGCGGCAAGTTGATAGTCGCCCGCGGAGATGCGAACGTCTTTTGCAATTGTGTGGAGAAATACCAAATGCTACGATCACCTGTTTTTGATCCCGGCACTGAATTTGAGATAGGTCCAAAAGGTAGACTTCTCTATGCACGGTATGGACAAGAGGGTTGCTGTAGAGAATAGCCCCGGCGACGCGCGAGCGCCACGGCTCTCCTCAACCCAATATGGGCAACCGCTGGCGGGGGGTGCTAAGCAATTGGCATGCCTACCGCGACCGGTTAAGATTAAAGGCAGCGCCGCTGCCCACGAAATGAGCTATGCGGCTGGAGGAACCCATGTCGACTACTGTCAACACCAAGATGACGCGCAAGAAGTTTATCGAGGCATTAAATGAAGATCTATCGCGCGAATATCAGGCGATCATCGCCTATGTGAACTATTCGCAGGTGCTCAAGGGCGCTGCCTACATGAACATTGCCGGTGAACTGGCGGTCCATGCCAAAGAGGAACTCGGCCATGCGCTGCAGATTGCGAGTCACGTGGATTATCTGGGCGGTATGCCATCTGTAACGCCGAAGCCGGTGAAGACTTCAGAAAAGGCTGAGGACATGCTCGGGTTCGACCTGGAGAACGAAAAGGAAACGATCCGCAATTACCGTCGTCGCGTTAAGCAGGCCGACGAACTGAACGAGTTTGCGATTGCTGAAAGCCTCCGCAGCATTCTGGTACAGGAGCAGGATCATCTGATCGCACTGGCGACTGCCCTTGGCATTGACCCGCCGGATGCGGGAATGGCCGATTAAAAGAAACATTCGTCCGCGTTGGCGAGGACCGGTCGAGCAGAAAGATGTCCAGCGCCCACGCGATTATTCGGTCAAACCATCGCACGGCCTCCAGCCGTCCTCCTCACTGTTAGCGATCATCAGGCCGCCAGACGCGGATTGCCGCCCCGCGCGCGGTAGAGCGTCCCGCTTTTTCATCCAGGCGGCTGAAAATATAAACGTCTTTCGGAGACGTTGCACCGATACGGCCCGCTTTTTCGAACTATGGCGGCCATTAAACAATTGTTGCTGGCAGTGGAGGACACCGACTGGTTCGTCGCGCTTGGTGAGCGAATGGTGCACGATATCCGCCCATATCGGAAGCCAATTAACCCGGTTGCGTCGCGGGCGCGCGAGATCGGTGGGTGATTTCTTCGGGCCGAATTAGGATCGGCTAACAGGGGCCGATCACAGTGGCACGGACCTCTCCATTCCCAGCCGACCTCTTTCCGGGCGGTACACTA
>PLGA01000510.1 GCA_003139735.1 Bryobacterales bacterium
CCACCCACTTGGCGATTTCCAGTCGCATCTTGACCGCGATTTCGCTCTGATGGATCGCGACGGATTCGGTATAGCAGCAAGGCGCCAAAACCGCATGTTCCAAGCGGTCGACCCTCGCCCGCGGCTGTTCCGCAGTCTCCGCTGGTGCCAGTAGCGGCAACAAGGTTAGAAAAAGTATTTGTAAGGATTTTGACATCATGATTTTCCTCGGTATACAAATCATGGGAGCAGCCCGAAATACCCCGCCGCCGCACCGATTGCCAGAACGGGCGCCGGATGCCATCGCAACCCGGCAAGCAAAGAGAACGACAGCGCGAGAAGAGCGAACCCGTGCCACGAGCCAGAAAGCGCTGGGCGCGGCGGTCATCCCGGAAACGGGCGTGTTGGTGACTGATTGCCAGCATCAACATCATGCCGGGAGCGAATAGCGCGACCGTAGCCGCCAGGGCGCCGGTTACGCCAGCCAAGTGAAATCCGGCGAAAGTGGCTAGAACCGCGATCGGCCCCGGAGTCAGATTGCTGATCGCGACGCCGTCAAGGAACTCTTGCGGCTTCAACCAACCCAGTTGGGTGACCAGCCTGTTGTGGAGAACCGGCACGAGCACGAATCCGCCGCCAAAAAACACCAGACCAATCTTGAAGAACGTGGCGAACAGGTTCGATACCGGCCCCGCCGCGAAGAATGCGAAGGGCGTCAAGTTTACAGCCCCGCTGCCAGACGCCTTCCCTGGCTGGCGCGGCTGTCTTGGAGCAGTCAATCTCGCGGGCAGGAGGAAGCCTGCGGCTCCTGCCGCGACGAGCACCCAGACTGCGTTCCACTGGGCGACTCCGGCCGCCAAGGCGCCAGTTGCGATCAGCATAGCCGGCCAAGAGCGCAGTACCTTGCGGCCAATAGACCAGCCGGCATCCAGGATCAAGGCGATCACAACCGGAGCGAGCCCAGCTACAGCGCCCTGCAAAGCAGGCACGGCGTGGTAGCGGAAATAGAGATCCGACAAGATGATGACGAGAGTGATCGATGGGGCCAGGAATGCGCCAGCCGAAAGCAGCGCACCGGCGACGCCAAACAGACGGTAGCCGATGAAGATCGCCACGTTCACGGCGAACGCCCCCAATACCTGTCCCATTCCCACGCCATGGACGAATTCATCGAGGGGGATCAGGCGGCGCTTTCGCACGAACTCTTGTTGCATGAGCGCGATTACAGCCATGCCCCCTCCGAAACCGATGCTGCCGATCTTCAGAAACGCCAGCAGCAGACGGACGAGAGAAATCGAACCAGTCGGTTCGCGGACACGCCCAGCGCTCGCCTCCTCCTTACCCCCAAGCGTCATGGAACTCCTCCGCCGTTCTTGAGGCCATCACCGCTTCTCGAAGAACAAGAAATATTGATAGGGCAACGTATCCAAACGCTTTTTGAGGGCGAAGCCCGCCTTCCGAAGCTCTGCGATGACTTGTTGGTTCGAGAGTTTCATCGATGGTGGAGGGCCGATTGGGAGGGCTCGCTTATAGAAATCAATGACCACAATACGCCCGCCTGGCTTCAATACCTTGGCGAGTTTGGCATAGTATGCCGGCCGGTTCTCTATGTGGTGGAGCACGTCACAGAAGAAGATCGTATCGGCCGACTGTGCCGGCAGACGAGGGTCGTCTGGAGCAGCAACAATAGTCACCAAATTGGCGGGCGCTTTGGCGCGCACGATCGCGAGCAATTTCTCGTCAATATCGACCGCATAGACTTTGCCTGCGTGAAGCGCAAAGCGACGAGCGAAATATCCGGTTCCAGCCCCGATGTCCGCGACGGTGTCGGTCGGTTTGAAATCCAGCGCCATGATGACATCGTGAGGTTTCTGCCATTCATCACGCGAGGGATCCTCCAACACCTTCGCGTACTCGCCCGACGATGGCGGGTGGTGCTGATGGGGCACTTGCCCAAGTGCCACAACCGCAAGAGTCAACATCCATGCGTAACGTTTCATAATCGCTCTCCTTTACCAGCCCGAACACCTGTCGCGTGGCGTCGAGCGCTATACGTTCTATGGCGGCCCGGTCCGCATTCACCCCCAGCGACCGGAATGTCGTAAGGAAGTCCCGGTGAGTGCGCCCTCGCCGGTAAGCGGGCTCTCGCGGAGGATGTTTCAACACGGCTTCGGCAAGTTCGTGGTCGAAGTCGGCGAGCAGCGTCCCGTGGACGAGAAGCGCCTTCCAACGCCGGGCCTGAGCGCTGCCGGAGATCTTCCGGTCGCCCACCGCCACATCCGATGTCCCTTCCGGCCTGCCCACCACACCGAAGGCCGCGAGGATCGCACAAATCAGATCGATGCCCGGACGAAAACCGGCCTTCGGGTCCAAGTTCGCGGGAGCGGGCGTTATCAGCGAGTAGTTCAGCACACCGCCGGTCTGGAGCACGCTGCCTCCGCCGGTGGACCGTCTGAGTACATCTACTCCCAGCCTGGCGCACGCTTCGGCGTCCACCACTTCTTCCGGTCGCTCGCTGGAGCCAATGACCACGGCTGGCGGTCCTCCCCACCAGAACCGCAGTTGGCGGAGTCCCGTCGTACATGCCGAACGCGCTGCAGCATCATCAATGGCGAGATTGTCAGCTACAGTCGGGGCCGACCAGAACACTACTTCCATCATTTCGCCGGCTGGGGGCCGCTCCTGAAGGCCTGGTAGGCCGCAAGCAAAGCGCTCCGATACCCGGTTTCTTCCTCTGGCAGGATGCGGCGGTAAATTCTCACCGCCTCAACCAAAGCGGAGCAGCCGCCGGTGTCAGCGGGGATGTCGCGTTCGACGCATTGCTCAAAGATCAGCGGCAAACCAGGGATGCTGACGGCGACGCCCAGGACGATCAACTTCCCGCCCGACGCCGGGCTTGAGCACGAACACTGGGCGCCGCTCGACCCGGCCGCGATGTCATCGCGCGGCCCCGTCTCCGCCAATACGGTGTCCACCTCGGCGGCAATCCGCTCCGCGACAGCCCAGACCGCTTCTTTATCTGGCTGGGTCGCGTCCCGCGACGCGCGATGGCAGCCCACTGCCCGGGTTCCGAGGATGCCGGTGACCACCAGTGCGGAGCTGACCGGGCCGCTGTGCTCTTCCGTGCCCCATTTGGCGCACTGCTTCTCGCACCCGTCGATGGTGATGGTTGGATGCGTCTTGGCGAAGTTTCGCTCCGCTTCATTCCCGGCGAGGAACAGCGGCAAACAAAGGGTGACCGTCGCATTGGGCCTCAGCAGTTCCAGGACCCGGCGTGTCGCCAGGCGCGAAATCGTCCCTTCGGGGATCGCTTCCCCGCTGCATGAGATGATGCCGACCTTCGTGGTTTGCGGACTCATCGAATCGCCTCCTCACTGGCGCACAAGCTCGCCGCCTCGCAAGCAACCGAATCGGCAATCTCCCGTGTGATGGTCCACCCGTCATCGGTCAGCGCTGTCGCGTTGCCCGGTTTCGCGCCCCGGTGGTTCTTGAACGCTTCGGCCACCTGGATCGCTTTCGCCACGCGTCCGCCGGCCATCGCCACGTTCTTCTCCGCGCAGGCCTTGACGCACCCGTCAATGGTGATGCAGGCGTGGCTTCGCACCGCCGCAACCGCTTCGGAGTCTCCCTTTACCAACAAAGCCAGACACAGCGTGTCCGTCTGGGCCGGGGCCAACTCGTCGGTCACCAGATAGGTGGCTTCGCGACTCATCAGGCCATGCACTTTTCCAATCCCGCTGCACGGGATGACCAACACGGCGTTCTTAATAGGCTCGTTTCCCATTCGACTGTTCCTCTTACTCCTCGGCAGCCTTGCGCTTGACGATTTCCGCATACGCAGCCGGGTCTAGCAGCAGTTCCCGGTCTTGCGTGAAAGACGTCAGTTTCACTTCGACCAGCCAGCCGGCGCCGTAAGGATCTTCATTGATGAGGCCAGGGTTATCGATCACGGCGGGAT
Source organism: Bryobacterales bacterium (assembly GCA_003139735.1). GTDB lineage: Bacteria > Acidobacteriota > Terriglobia > Bryobacterales > Bryobacteraceae > BOG-224. The sequence goes on from PLGA01000510.1 coordinate 3,938, forward strand.
TGACGGCAGTCACGTTGCCGGCGACCGGGGCGATGATCTCAAACACCGCCTTGGCCGACTCCAGGCTGCCCAGTTCGCCGAACTGTTCGACGGCCGCATCGACTTTAGGCGGATCGAAGTAGCTGATGTCGGTCAGCTTCTGCTGCATGTAGTCGGAGATCCCCACCCGCGCCACACCGTCCAACACGCGGGCCCAGACATCGTTCTCGTTAAACACGTAGTCCACTACCGGAATCCGGAACTCGAACTTGTCGTGGGTCACGACAAGGTACTCCGTCGGCGTATCAAACTCTGAAGCCGGCTCAACGGCAGGCGCGTTGAGGTTGCGGACCAGTTCACCAACGATCGACTGGGCCAGCAAAATGCCCTTGGGCCCCAGGCTGAGTGTGGATTCCAGGGCCTGGCCCGAGGCTTTGACGGCATCCGACACCAACACCTTCCGCTCCACCTTCGCTTCCAGCCGGGCGGCGAGTTTCGTGGCGCACCGCGTCGAACATCCATCGACAATGATCAGCAAACTATCGTTGAGGGCCTCCTGTAACGCGCCGGCGCACGATTCAAGAGTACGGGGCAGATGACTTCACTCCCGGTGGCCTCGGCGCCGCGGATCGCCACCTCCCGCGTCACGGAGCCCTCGGCCTTGTCCAGGCCGTTGCATGAGAGAATCGCCCGCTTCATTTAACATTCTCCCGTTCGCGGATCTGTTTGATCAGCGCGATGGTTTCCGGCTTGCTCGGGAAAGAGATTGCGTCTGGGCCGCACGTTTTCGAGCAGGCTCGACAAAACGCGACGCAATTCGCAGGATTGGCCACCACCAGCTTAAGATCGCCCTCCCGCCGCTCGAAAACGCGATGGGGGCAGAACGTGTCGCACTCCATGCAGAAGGTGCATTTGTCATATAGCCGATCGTGGGAAACCAGGGGATTTGAGCCCGCGGCACGCCCATAAACGTGGTCTCAGCCATCTTTTTCCACCCCCATCTCATGCAGCGCGGTGGAAACTTTCTGGATAGGCTGAAACAGGACAATTGGCGAGATCTTTCCTGCCGCCCCTTGGGCTTGTATAGCTATCTGTTGGTTGCCTCGGCGGAGTAAGGCCGCATTATGTCCCCCGGTTCGGGCCAATCGGCCGGGCGGCGAGCGTCTTTTGCCAAGCCCTCTCGAGTTCGGCCCTGGCCGAGGGATGGAGCGGTTGGGGTTTCACGCTTGGCTCGTATGCGTGGCAGACTTCGATGGTTCGACGCAAGCTATCGGCGAGCGCCAGGCATCTCACGCAGACGCGGAGATGCTTCTCCACTTCGGCTGCGGTTCCCGTGTCCAGATCTTCATCGAGATAGTCTGAGAGCCAAGCCGTGACCTGCTCGCAGGCGCTCAGATGTCTCATGATGCTTGGCGGCCAAGCCGCACATCAGGCGGCGGGCATCTCGACCGGCGCATTGAGAACAACGTCGATCGCCGGCGCATTCAGCAGCGTGTTGTGGACCAGGCACAGCTTTACCGCCCGAAGAATACCGGCCTGATGCTGTGGATCGAGTTCGGGCGCGGTCACCTCAATCCGAAAGCGCCCCAGCCTCGCGGGCTGCGTAGCCTTTTCCGCCGTGACCATGACTCTCAGTCCATCGGAGGGTAGGGACCTCGCCTTGAGGTATTGCGCCGCGTAATACCCAGCGGATGTCCCCAACGATACCAGGAGAAACTCAGGGGGCGTCATGCCGCTGTCGGAACCGCCATTGATGGCCGGCTGATCGCAGATCACGCGATGGCCGCGCGCGATCGCCTCAAACTTTGCTTCGCCTAGATATAGGATTTCCGCTTCCATAAGGAATTGCCTTCATCCACCAAGATGCAAGATATTCGAGAACGTGACGGCGTCACCAACCGGCGGAATTTGCATCTTGAGGGATGAAGCGGAGTTCCAAGTTCCGAATATCATGAGAAAGTCACTGTTTTTGATCCTGGCTGTACCCTTATTCGCGCAGGACGATTCGCTCTCGCTGCGCGATGCGGTCCGGTTGGCCCTGCGGGAGAACAAAGCCATTGCGGGCGCCAATGCGGCCGTGCGCGCCGCGGAAACGGGAATCGGCGAGGCCCGCTCCGGCAGGCTGCCCAAGCTGAACTATTCCGAATCGATCGTACGAAGCGACAACCCGGTGTTTGTTTTCAGCTCGCTGCTGACGCAACACCAGTTCGGCATGGCGGACTTCAACATCGGTCCCCTGAACCGGCCGGGTTTCATGGACAATTTCCAGTCGCTGGTCACGGTAGACCAGTCGCTCTACGACGGCGGGATGACGCGCAACGCGTTGAAATCGGCTGGTCTTACGCGGCAGATGACCGGAGAAGAGCAGCGCCGCACCCAGATGCAAGTGATCGCCGGCGTGGTGCGAGCGTATTACGGCGTGGCGCTGGCGGCGGAGAGCCTGAAGACAGCGGAGCAGGCGCTGGAAAGCGCGAAGGCGGACCTGGCGCGCGCGGAATCGGTGCAGGCGGCCGGCATGTCGACGGATGTCGATGCGCTCTCGATACGGGTGCATCTGGCGGCCGTTACCGAAGAGCGCATACAAAGGGCGGCGGATCTGGATGTCGCGAAATCCGCGCTGAACGACGCGATGGGACTGCCGCTGGACGCGGGCCATCGGCTGACGACATCGCTTGCCCCGATGAACCTGCCGGAGTTGACGCTGGCGTCGCTTGAAAAAGACGCTTCCTCGACGCGGCCGGAGGCGCGCCAGGCGCACCTGGCCGCGGACCTGGCCGGCGCGCAGGCGGACAACGCCCGTAGCGCGCTGCTCCCCCAGGTGGGTTTTCACGCGGCCTTTGAGGCGGATCGCCGGCAGTTCGCCGACAATGGCGGGGCCAACTGGCTGGCCTCCATTGGATTACATTGGAACCTTTTCAACGGGCTGGCCGATAAGGCGCGCATCGCGGAATCGGGCCAGTCCGTGGTTCGCGCGCACGCCGACGAAGAGCGCGTCGATTCGGCGGTGCGCCTGGAAGTACGGCGCGCGTTTGCCAATTTGCAGGCGGCGCAGCAACGGATCGCCGTGGCGGAGGCGGCGGTAGCCGAGGCGGAGGAAAGTTTGAGGATCACGCAGAACCGCTACCAATCCGGAATGAGCAATGTGACGGACCTATTGCGTACTGAAACGGCGGTGCTGGAGAGTCGGACCCGGCGCCTGGCGGCGGTGCACGACCAACGCATCGCCGCGGTGATGTTGGATCTGGCGGCCGGGCAGCTTTCGCCCGATTCGGAGGTATTGAACTAATGCGATTCTCGACGATTGTTCCCGTTCTTCTTTCGGCCGCAGGGCTTATCGGATGCGGCGGCGGCGAGCCTCAGCGCAAAGCGGACGCAAGCGCAGCCGCCGTTCCGGTGCGGACGGCGACCGCAAGCGTCGCGGAGTGGCCAGATGCGTACGAAGCCACCGGAACGGTTCGCGCCCGCACGACGACGGTGCTTTCGAGCAAGGTGATGGCGTACGTGCGGCAGGTCGCCGTTCAGGTGGGCGACCGCGTTCAGGAGGGCCAGCTTTTGGTCACCCTGGACTCGCAGGATCAGGACGCCCAGGTTCGCCTAGCCGAGGCCGGGGAGGCTGAGGTGGTGAGCGCCATCCCCGAAGCTGACAACGGCGTGGCCGGGGCCAAAGCCAACCTGGATCTGGCGCAGAGCACGTTCCAGCGCATGCAGGAACTCGCGTCCAAGAAGTCGATCTCTTCCCATGAGTTCGACGAAGCGTCGGCGGCCCTCAAGTCGTCCCAGGCCGCCTACGAGATGGCCCGCGCCAAGCGCGCCGAGCTCGATTCCAAACGGGCGCAAGTGCAGCAGCAAATCCGGGCCGCGGGCATCATGCGCGATTACACGCGGATCTCGGCGCCATTTTCGGGCATCGTCACCGCGAAATCCGCTGAGGCGGGAACTCTGGCCGCTCCCGGCGCGCCTCTGCTGACGGTCGAGCGCGAGGGCGCCTATCGGCTGGAGGCGTCCGTGGATGAATCCCAGCTTCCGTTCGTGAAAACCGGGCAGAGCGTCGATGTCGCCCTGGACTCGATGGACCGCCGATCGAGCGCACGCGTTTCGGAAATCGTTCCGGCGGTGGACGCGGCCTCGCGCGCCTATATCGTGAAGATCGATCTGCCGGACATGCCGAATGTACGGTCCGGCATGTTCGGGCGGGCATGGTTTCCCAAGGGCATTCGCAAAGTGGTGGCGATTCCACCGGCGGCCCTCGTCGAGCGCGGGCAACTGCAATCGGTGTTCGTAATGGAAGGCGGCATCGCGCGTTCGCGCCTGGTGACTACCGGCGAGCGCGGGCCACGCGGCGTGGAAGCGCTGTCGGGGTTGAACGCGGGAGAGAAGGTAGTCAGCCCGCCGCCCCCCGGGCTGACCGATGGCGCACGCGTGGAGGAGCGGCAATGAGCGGGCCGACTTCCGGGCCGCGGCGTCTCGGGCCGGCCGGACGCTTCGCGCATGCGTGGATCTCTTCCAAGCTGACGCCGCTAATCATTGCTGCCGCCCTGCTGCTGGGCGGTTTCGCGGTGTGGAAGTTACCGCGCGAGGAAGAGCCGCAGATCATCGTGCCGATGATCGACGTTTTCGTGCAGATGCCCGGGGCGTCGCCGCGCGAGGTGGAAGAGCGCGTCACGAAGCCGATGGAAAAGCTGCTGTGGGAGATCCCCGGGGTCGAGTACATCTACTCGACTTCCAGCCCAGGGCAGTCGCTCGCTATCGTGCGTTTCTACGTGGGCCAGGACGAAGAGAAAAGCGTCGTCCGCCTCAACCAGAAACTGGCCGCCAATTTCGATATCATCCCGCCGGGCGCCTCGCGGCCTCTGGTAAAGCCGCGGTCGATTGACGACGTACCGATTCTGGCGCTCACCCTCTCCAGCAAGCGGTACGGAGATTTCGAGCTGCGCCGGATCGCGGCCCAGGTGGACGACACCGTCAAGCAGGTACCGGATGTTTCCGCAGTCACGTTGATCGGCGGGCAGCGACGGGAGATCCGTATTGTTCTGGATGAAGGAAAGCTGGCGGCCTATAATCTCTCGCCGCTCCAGGTTGCCGGAGCGCTCGGGCTTTCGAACCAGCGTCTGCCTTCCGGACAGTTCGATATGGCGAACCAAGAGTACCTCCTGGAGACCGGCGAGTTTCTGCGAACCACCGAAGACGTGCGCAACATGGTGGCCGGCGTGGCCAACGACAAGCCCATTTTCGTCCGCGACGTCGCCGCGGTGAGCGATGGAGGCGAAGAGCCTTCCCAATATGTTCGCATGGCCCATGCCGGGTCCAGTGAGTTTCTACCTGCCGTGACCATCGCCATCGCCAAGCGTAAAGGAACGAATGCCGTCATTGTGGCGGACAACGTTCTCCGGCGTATCGAGACGCTTAAGGGCGGCGTAATTCCCTCGGATGTCCAGGTGGATATCACGCGCGACTATGGCGAAACAGCGGCGGAGAAATCGAACGAACTGCTGTTTCATATGCTGATTGCCGTGGTATCGGTAAGCATACTGATTGCCATTACGCTGGGTTTTCGCGAATCGCTGATCGTGTTCATTGCCATTCCGGTGACTCTCGCCCTGACGTTGACGGTGTTCTATCTTTACGGCTACACGCTGAACCGCATCACGCTGTTTGCTCTGATTTTCTCCATCGGCATTCTGGTGGACGACGCCATCGTGGTGGTGGAGAATATCGTGCGCCACTGGCGTATGGCCGCGAACCGTGAGCGGCCGCCCTACGACGTTGCCATCGAGGCCGTGGATGAAGTGGGAAACCCGACCATTCTGGCCACCCTGACAGTCGTCGCGGCCATTCTGCCGATGGCTTTCGTAGGCGGGTTGATGGGGCCGTACATGCGTCCGATCCCGATCGGCGCGAGCGCGGCCATGGTGTTTTCGCTACTGGTGGCTTTCATCGTGACGCCGTGGGCGGCGGTCCGGATTCTCAAATCGGGCCATTCCTCGAAGCACGGGGAAAGAGAGGACCTCGTGACGCGGGTCTATCGCGTCGTGATGGGAAAGATATTGCACGTTCCGGCGGTGCGTTGGAGCTTTCTGCTGGGGGTGGTGGTCCTGCTGCTCGGCTCGGTTTCCTTGTTTTATTTCCAATTTGTAAAAGTGAAAATGCTGCCGTTCGACAACAAGAGCGAGTTCCAGGTGATTGTGGATATGCCGAACGGAACGACCCTCGAAGAAACGGCCCGCGCCACCAATGCTCTGGCGCGCGCCACTCTCGATCAGCCGCAGGTGGTGAACCTTCAGACCTATGTTGGCACCGCATCCCCATTCAACTTCAACGGGCTGGTGCGGCACTATTATCTCCGCCAGGGGTCGAACGTCGCCGACATTCAGGTTAACCTGCTGCCGAAAGGCGACCGCAAACTACAGAGCCACGCCATCGCCAAAGAGGTTCGGCAGCGGCTGCTTCCCGTGGCCGAGCAGTATGGGGCCCGCATCAAGGTGGCGGAAGTGCCGCCGGGACCGCCGGTGCTCGAAACCTTGGTGGCCGAGGTCTATGGGCCGGATTTGAACGAACGCACCGGCATCGCGCGGCGCATCCGCGATTTGTGGAAGCGCACGAACGGCGTTGTAGATGTGGATTGGTACGTGGAGGACGACCAGCCGAAGTACCAGTTGACGGTGGATAAAGAGAAGGCCGCGCTGAACGGGATTTCCGAAGACGACATTGCCCAAACCGTGGCGCTCGCTTCTTCCGGATACCAGGCGGGCCTGCTCCATTCGGATTCCGCTAAGGAAGATATACCTCTGATGCTGCGCCTCGACCGCGCCACGCGTTCGGACCTGGAAAAGATCCAGAACCTCAAGGTTTCCGGACGAACAGGCCGGTTGGTGGCGTTAAGCGAGCTGGTGCACAGCAAGGAAGTGGTCGCAGACAAGAGCATCTACCACAAGAACCTGATGCCGGTTACGTACGTAACGGGAGACGTGGCGGGCGCCATGGAAAGCCCGGTGTACGCCATCCTTAAGCTTGGACCGGAAATGGACAAGTTCCGGGCGCCAGGCGGGTATGCAATCGAGCAACATATGGCGACGCTCCCCACCGACGCCGAGCACTATTCCATGAAATGGGATGGGGAATGGCACATTACCTACGAAGTGTTCCGTGATCTGGGAATCGCCTTCGCGGCGGTCTTGATCCTGATCTACGGCTTGGTGGTGGGATGGTTCCAATCGTTCGTCACGCCGCTCGTCATCATGGCGGCAATTCCGTTTTCGCTCGTCGGCATCCTGCCTGCGCACGGTCTGATGAACGCGTTTTTCACAGCCACTTCGATGATCGGGTTCATTGCGGGGGCGGGGATCGTGGTGCGTAATTCGATCATTCTGGTCGATTTCATCGAGCTTCGATTGCAGGAAGGGATGCCGCTGGATGAAGCGGTGATCGACGCGGGAGCGGTCCGCTTCCGTCCCATGATGTTGACCGCGGCCGCCGTGGTAGTCGGCGCCAGCGTGATCCTTTTCGACCCGATCTTTCAGGGCCTTGCCATAGCGCTAATGGCTGGAGAAGTCGCGTCTCTGGCACTGTCGCGCGTGACGGTGCCCGTTGTCTACTTTGTTGTAAATCGAAGGAGGAAAACCGTATGACCGTCGAACGTTACTTACGCCTGATTGCCGGCTTTTTCGTGATGCTGAGCGTGGCCCTGGGTTATTGGGTCAATCCTGCATGGTTCTTGTTTACCGCCTTTGTCGGCGTGAACCTGTTCCAGTCGGCATTCACCAACTGGTGTCCCATGATGACATTCCTCCGGAAGGCGGGTGTCGGTACGTCGCCTAAGCTCTCGTAGGCGGAACCTTGGATCGGAGAACGGAAAATGTCGGACTATTGGTTGCTGCTGCCGATTGCGGCGAATATTATTCTACTGCGTTGGATACTGCCGCGGTTTGGGGTGCAGACTTGAATGTCCAAATCCTGCGTCGAGTCTCGACGCAATGAGAAGGATGCGGAATCTGAGGCCGAGCATCGCGGCACTGGAATCGGACAGTCGCGCTGAGGCAGCGCCTTAGCAGGTCACGAGCTTGGGCATTTTGCCCAAACTCGTTTGCACCGACTTTACCCCTTTCCCGAGGATAGCCCTGGCATCGTTGCCGATCCTGTGCTTAATCCGACGCTGCAGGACCGGATCCTACCGTCAGCACCGGGCACGGCGCATGGCGCACCGTTCGCAGCGTGGTCGTTCCCAGAACCATTCCATCGAAAAAGCGTCGGCGCGCCGCTCCCAACACGACCAGGTCGTACGGCTCCTCCGTGGCGAGCTTGACGACCTCCTCGGCCGGATCTCCATGGAGGCGCTGGCCGTAGCGCTGCGAAACCTGGTGGACAACGCGCTGAAGTATTCGCCGGATCAGCCGGCGGTGTGGGTGGAGTGGGGGCCTGAGAACGGGCGTGTGGCGATCCGGGTGCGCGACAAGGGGATGGGCATCGCGGAATCGGAACGCAACGCGATCTTCCGGAAGTTCGTGCGCGGCAGCGCGGCGGCGGCGGGCAACGTGAGAGGCACGGGCGTGGGACTGGCGATGGTGCGGCAAATTGTCATCGCGCACGGCGGAAGCGTTCGGGTGGAGAGCGATCCTGGCCGGGGTAGCACGTTCACGATGCTCCCGCCGGCGAGCGGAAGAGTATGACGCGCATCCTGGTGGTGGAAGACGAGCCCGGTATTGCCCTCGGCCTGGAAGATGACTTGAAGATGGAGGGCTACGAGGTTGAGGTTGCAGGGGACGGAGTGACGGCTTCGCGGCGGGCGCGGGAAGCCGGGTTCGATCTGATCCTGCTCGACGTTATGCTGCCTGGCAAGGACGGGTTCGAGGTTTGCCGCGAGCTGCGGCGGGCGGGCCTGCGGACGCCGATTCTGATGCTGACGGCCAAGGCGCAGGAGGCCGAGAAGGTGATGGGCTTCGAGCTGGGCGCCGACGATTACGTAACCAAGCCTTTCGGCACGCGCGAACTGCGTGCGAGGATCAAGGCGCTGCTGCGGCGCGCGGCCGGGGAGCGGGAGACGGAGCGTTACGCCTTCGGCGAAGTGGAGGTGGATTTCACGCGTGGCGAGTTGCGGCGAAACGGCTAGGCCGTGGAACTGACGCCGATCGAGTTCAAGCTGCTGGGCGTTTTCATTCGAGCGCGCGGGCGCGTGCTGAGCCGGGATCAGTTGATGGACAGCGCCTGGGGGTCCGAGACGTTCGCCTCCGCGCGGGTGGTGGACAACCACATCGCGAATCTCCGCAGAAAGATCGAGCCGGACCCCGCCGAGCCACGGTATCTGGTGAACGTCCGCGGGATGGGTTACCGTTTTGATGGCTGAAATCTTACGCTTTTCTGACAATTTCGAGGCGGTATTCCCGCACTGGTTTTCTATTCTGCCAGCGAGGGGGAAAACTCAATGAAGCTTCGATATGCAACATGCTTCCTGCTGGCAGCGGCTGTGCTCGCGGGATTCCAACAGTCCGGGGAGGCCGAAAAGGAACTGGAAGCCGCTATCCACAAGGAAGTCGTGCAGGGCGACCTGAAGGCCGCCATCGAGCAGTACAAGAAGCTGGCCCAAGGCGCCAACAAGCCGGTGGCCGCGCGGGCGCTGGTGCGGTTAGGGGAGTGCTACGAGAAGCAAGGCAACGCCGATGCGCGCAAGACATACGAGCAGGTACTAAGTAAATTCGGCGACCAGAAGGAGCCCGTGATGCAGGCGCGGGCCAGGCTGACGGCGATGGGCGGCGGCGGGACGGCGGCGCCGGAAACCGGAGTGAAGAGCGTCCGGGTCTGGGCCAACTTGCCCGGTGGGTTCGCGGACGAACTCGGACTTTCTCCCGACGGCCGCTATGCCGCTTACATCGACTGGGACACCGGCGGGAGCCTCGGCGTGCGCGATCTCCCCTCCGGCACGGATCGGAACCTGACACACGCCGACCCGGCCAAGAAGGACAACATCGCCGAAGACCCGGTCTTCATGCCCGATAGCCGGCGAATTGTCTACTTTTGGTCCACGGGGGACGTCTATGAGCTCAGGATCGTTGGGGTCGACGGCTCGGGCGAACGAACAATCCTGCGCAATCTGGAGAACCAGCCGTACGTGGAAGCAATATCGCAGGACGGAAAGCTCGCCGCCGCGCAGTTTGGTGGAGGAAGGGGCAAGCCCGACCCGCTCGCATTGATCTCCCTCGACGCGGGGGACTTGCGCGTCGTCAAGAACTTTGCGGGGGTGGACCCCTGGGGTCTCCGCATCGGCAACTTCTCACGCGATGGCCGTTGGTTGGTATGTTCGCTTCAAACTCACCAGGGTTCGCTGGAGTATGAGGCATACGCCATAGCGACGGATGGAACGGTCGCATCCAAACTGATTCCGGCTCCTGGTGTATCCGGCACTCCGTTTTATACGCCTGATGGCTCCCGCGTGGTGTTTGAGGCTGATCGGGCCGGGCGCACGGACCTCTGGTCCGTGCCGGTTGCCGATGGAAAGGCGCTGGATGCGCCGGAACTTCTGAAGGCCGGAGTCGGCGAGCATTTTACTGGCCTCGGGTTCAGCCAGGACGGTTCCTTCTATTTCCAGCAGTGGGTTCCCCGCTCCGGAGTATACGTCGCTGAAGTGGATCCGGCCACATGGAAGCTAAGAGCAGTTCCCAAGCAGGTTTCCGATGGTTTTCGGGATTTGACGGTCGCATCCCCGGCCTGGTCGCCAGACGGGAAGTCTCTGGCGTATGTGTCGAATCCCCCATCGGGCACGGGTCGCGGCGAGGTTACTTTTGTGATCCGCAACGCAGATTCCGGCCAGCGAAAAGAGGTTTCCGCGCACTACGACAACGTAGGCACTGCGGTTAATTTCCGCTGGTTCGCGGATGGCAAGTCCCTGATACTCAACGGCCCTCCCAGCCCGCGGCTACTCGACATCGGCGCCGGTCGCGACCGCGTGTTATTCGACAAGCGCGTCGGGGGCGCGGTAAGCTCGCCGGACGGACGTTCCCTGTTCTACACTACAGTGGACGCGGGTATGGACTCGTCCGTGAGCTGCAAACCCCTTGCACCTTCTCCGCCGCGACCTGGAAACCGGCGAGGAGCGGGAATTGTACCGCAAGGACTCTTGGATTGGCGGCCTGTGGCCATCTCCGGATGGCCGCTACCTTGCGTTTACCGCTGGATCTCCCATAAAGCCCTGGCTGCTGTCGACATCTGGCGGTGAACCTCGTGAACTTGATCTCCCGACGAGGTCGCTAGTCGTGTCAATCGCGTGGGCGCCTGACAGCAAGGCGGTGATCTTCTTCCGAAGGGTTTCCTCCGACAGTTCGGAGATCTGGGCCCAGCCCATCGACGGCGGCGAACCGCACGGGGCTGGAATCGTTCCGAAAGGCGTGTCGCCTTCAGGCGCGCCCAGCATGCTTTCCGACGGCCGCATCGCCTTCTTGGCAACAGGTCGGACGTACGAGGTCTCGGTTCTGAAGAACCTCTTCGCGATCTCTCCCGCCGCCAAGTGAGGGATGCGTCTTGACAGCTTCAATCTTAGGCTGCGGCGCTTGGACACTCAGTGTGGTGGGCGGCCTGCTGCCGTCCAATTGGGCGCTCTCGGAGCGGACCGGTTAACCCCGGCCCGCCTCCTTGAGACAGGCTTTATGTTAGCCGAGCGCGCTCGTGCCGGATCTATTGGGGCTCCTATTCTGACTGAATCCTGACCAAATTCCGACGCAGTCCAGGTCCATCGCGCCTATACTACAATCGGCTGGATAGTCTTAATGCTCCGCTGGAATCGATGGTTTGAACCCGACCGCCGCCTGCTCTCCCTGATCCTGGCGGTGGCCTTGATTCTGGGGGGAACGCTTCTCTGGCTGGGCTGGATCCTGGTCCAGCAGGATCGCGCTTCGACCGCGCAGCGGCTTCAGGACCAGCGTGACATCGCCGCCGATCTGGCGGTCACCGCGCTCCAGAAGGCGTTAGCCCGCGCCGAGGAGCAACTGGCCGATCTCGCGGGTCTTCCGCCGTCTAAGGCACCGCAGCGGTTCGCCGAATTCGCCGCCGGTCTCCCAGGCGATAGCGTTCTCATCGCGGACGCCGACGCGGAGGTTTTGGCTTATCCCGACCGGCGGCTTCCGTTTTATCCCGTGCGGCCCGCCGAGCGCGAGCCGCCCGCGTCTCTGTTCGCGGAGGCCGAGAAGTTGGAATTGCGACAGAAAGACTATCCGCGCGCCCTGGCCCCGTTGCGGGAAATGGCCAAGTGCCTGCTGGGCGGGAGAGGCCATCGTCTTCCTGTGGCCCTCCCGCCGCTCCAAACCCACGGGCGGAGGACAGAAAGCGGTCGTCTGTCCCGCTTGGCGCGCTAGGTCAGCGGTACCCTGACTCAGCCCTGCGTGTAACCTGACGGTTCTCCACTATGAGTTGGAGCAACG
>PLGA01000412.1 GCA_003139735.1 Bryobacterales bacterium
CGTTCGGCAATCCGTACCCGAGCGCTCCCAGTTTGGTGGCATCGTAGGGTTGCCAGCCGGTTGCCATGACGATCGCGCCCACCCGCTCGACCGAGGTTGCCGGCGCTCCCGAATCGCCCGGCGCCCCATCTATGGTTACCTCGAACATTCCGGGCTGGCCTTCGGTCTTCACGATCCTGGTCGAGCAGCACACTTTGATGCGCGGGTTCGCGACCACCGCCTCGAGCTTGCCGGTGAGCCCGTCGGCGGATGCTTCCGTATAAGGAGCGCGCGTCGGGAATGCCTGCTTGAGGCCTTTCATGAATCCGCCCAGCCGAGGCTGTTTTTCGACCAGCACGACGTCGTATCCGGCAGCCGCCGCGTCCAGCGCCGCACTGAGGCCGGCGATGCCGCCGCCCACCACCAGCACGTTGCGGGAGATGGGGTCTTCCGGCAACGGCTCCAGCGCTTCCATCTTTCCGGCCTTCACCAGGCCCATCCGAATGTAGTCTTCGGCCAGCGCCTGTGTATCCTCGTGCTTCGCCTCGTGAGACCAGGCGACGTGTTCGCGCAAATTGACCCGTTCGACCACCATCCGGGGATCGAAGGAGAAGCTCTCGGCTTTTACCCGCGGCGAGCAGGCGGCGATCACGACCGCGTCGACGTTCCCGCGCTCAAGGTCGCGGCGGATTATCGCCATGCCCTCTTCGCCGCAGAGAAATGAGTGGGTTTGGCAGATCGCCGGCTTGTACTCCTTTTGCGCCATGATCGCCAGCTTATCCACATCCACCGAGTCGCCGATCGAACAGCCGCTGCAAATGTAGAGTCCCAGTTTCTTATCCATTGTGCGCGGCCCCCTTTGCGATCTGCAGCGCCTTCAGTGCCGCCCCGGTCGCGTCGCGCACGCTGGCGGAGACTTCCGCCGGCCGTTTGGCGCAGCCGGCCGCAAAGAGTCCGGGTGAGCCATTGATCACGAAGCCGAACTCGTCCAGCTTGAAATCCGCCGGCAACCCGGCGGTCTGGGGCACGATCCCTGTGGCCAGCACTACCAGCTCGAAGGTCCGCGTCATCTTCTTGCCGCCGAGCACATCCTCCACTGTCACTCGCAGGTCTTTGGTCCCGGCGGTCCCGGCGTTCCCGGCGTCCTCTTCGACCTTGGACACCTTTCCTTTGACCATCTCCACCGCTTTGTCGGAGCGCACCTTGGCGGCAAACTCCTCTAATTGCCCGGGCGTACGGACATCGATGTAGAAAATCGTGACCTTGGCTTCCGGGTAGAGTTTCTGAACGTAGGTGCTCTGCTTGAGCGAAACCGAGCAGCACACCGTCGAGCAGTAGGGCAGGTGGTTCTCATCGCGCGAACCGGCGCACTGCACGAAGGCCACCGATTTTGGCGCTTTGCCGTCGGAGGGACGCAGCAGCTTTCCGCCGGTCGGACCATCCATGGCCGCTAGCCTCTCCAGCATTACGTTGGTGACGACGTTGGCACACTTGCCGTAGCCGAGGCTGGCGAGCCGGGCCGCGTCATACGGCTTCCATCCCGTCGCCACGATCACCGAGCCGACCCGAAACGTCTTCTGTTCGACCCCCTGGGCAAGGTCGATTGCGCCATACTTGCATGCATCCGCGCAGGCATGGCAATCGCTGGCGCAGGCGGCGCGATCCACCACATAGGTCGCGGGAAACGCGGCCAACCGGCGCGTGTGCACCGCCTTTGTCCGCATCAATCCGAACTCCAAGGGATCGGCAATTTCCGAGCGGCAGACCTCGACGCAGTCGCCGCACAAGGTGCAAGCCGGGCTCACGTATCGCGGCGCGATCTTGATCGTCGCGTCGTACTGCCCCGGCGAGCCTGCCAGCTTTTCCAGCTCCGCCAGCGTCACGACGGTAATCCGCGGGTTGTTCCGCAGACGCCTGAAGTTGATTTCCAGTCCGCAGGAGGGCGGGCAGAGCTTGGGAAAATAGTTGTGGAAGCCGGCCACACGGCCGCCTAGGTAAGCCGATTTCTCAATCAGGATGACATCGAGTCCCGCCTCGGCTGCATCGAGCGCCGCGGTCAGTCCCGCGATGCCGCCGCCGATCACGAGGAGAGCCTTGCTGTTTCCGTTCGCGGTTTCCGTAGTAGACATGATGATTTAGGCTGGCGAGCTTTGGTTGGCGCTGGCCGCGGACCCTTTGGCTCGCTTTTGCTGGGCCGCGGACTTCGTCATCCGCATGGCTTTTTGTTGGAACAGGCTGAAGGCCAGCCACTCGACCGCCAGCTCCAGCAGTTCTTCGTCGTCGGCGCGCATGGCATGCACCCGTGCCTCGTCGACATCAAACAAGGTGAGGAAGCGAGTCTCGAAAACAAAGCGCCGAAAGCGGTCGAGATCGTAGAGCGCCATGTAGTACATGGCGCATTGCTCGGTGGTCAGTGCTTCCTTCCGCTCCGCCGCCACCGCCAGCAGCCGGCGGAACGGCGACTGCATCACGTCGTAGGGCTCGACTCCCTGGCCGTCGATGAACTCCCGAACCGCGCCTTCACCGCCCTTGCCGTGGCCGTGGCACAGCTCTTCCTTGAGCACAAAATAAAATCGCTCGGCCGCCCCCTGCGAGGTTGACCTTTCGGCCATTCCCAGCGGATACATGCGGCATGCCCAGGGACGGTTGGCATAAACCCCGCAGCCTTTTTCGCCCACGAACTGGCACTTCTTGTCGGCTTCGTTCATCTTGAGAAACACCACCGGCACCCGCTTCTCCGCCGAGTACGCGAGCGAGGTGTATTGCTCCATGAAGGCCGAGGAATCGATCCCCAGCGCTTGCTTCATGCGCAGCACGTCGTAGGGGGTCAGCAGGATGGAAACGTCCTGGCAGCAGTGCCCGAAGCAGTCCAGAGACGGATCGCAGTGGAACGCGAAGCGGTCGTCGGGGCCCAGCCGAGGCGTGTTTTGTACTATTTCTGGTTCCGTGAATTCAGCCTCAGCCATGGCAGGGGCCTCCTTAATTCTTATTCAGTCGTGAGAATACTGGTGCGCAACGCTTGCTTGGACCACACCGGCAGCGGACCGCGTTCTCCAGTGGCCGGATCGAATCGGTAACGGTAAGAAGCGGTCACATTGAATTGCTCCCGCATCCAATTCCAGCCGCGGGTAAAGTAGGGACACTCGTCGTTGAAGCAGACGTACTGGTATTCGCCGCTCCAGGAGTTCAATTCCGGATTTTCCCACTTGGTCAGCGGGCTGTCACAGTGGGGACAACGGGTTTCGGTCGACTTATCCAAGGAACCTCTTTTTGCAAACACGATGAATCGCGGTCACCGGCGAGCCCCGGCTCGCTGGGGTAACTTGCTAGGGCGATTGAAAAACCGGGCGGGACCCGCGACGCGCCGGGGTCCCCACTACGCGCGCCTTTACAC
>PLGA01000411.1:0-4981 GCA_003139735.1 Bryobacterales bacterium
CTCATCTTGCATGAGACAAGAGTTATCGGATCGCCGCCGAACATCAGTGCGATAATGGCGCGACCGGGCCGGAGCACCCCCACTTTTCCGATAACGGCCAAACGGGATTCCCTTCCTTTGAGCATTCCGGGCGGAAAAGTGTGCCGACGGCCAGCACACCGCGGGCGGTTCAACTGAACTTTCTCTCACGTTCCAACGCTTGGTGCAATAGCCCTTTGATATACGTCTGGTAGGGAACGCCCCGCCGCTGGGCAATCTCCTGCGCAGCTTCGACATCGGCCACCGGCATCCGGATGGTGATGGGTTTGGTCACCCCGCGAACCACAGGCAATCGCTTTATCCTGCCCTCTTTTCTGGCCTTCAGGAAAAGTTCGGTGATGACCTCGGGATGAGCGTCCCACCACGCTGCCTCTTCCTGTTCGGACTTGAATCCCGGCATTCTCAGCTTAGTCGCCATTATTCATCCTCTCCTCGGTAGATACGGCGCTGCATCACGACGAACGTCAGTAGCCTGCCTCTGCCGGTCTCTCCCAGGCATAACCTCACCATCGGTCCGTTCCTGTAGGCCTCCTCACACTCCTCCGGAGTAATGCCGTGCCTGGCGATGTGCTCCACAATCGCCGCATCCCAATCAAAGATTATTCGTACCCACAGTGTACATACGAATGGCCTCTGGCGCTAGTGCCACGACCGCTAGAAACGACTCCATTCATGTCATCCTGCGTGCGGCCCAGAGGGCACCCCGGCTAACCGCCACGCGCGCCGATTGGCAATCGGCGCGCAGCTTGGCAAGCTACCCCATAAAACAACCTAATCACGGGGCCATGGAACTAGCCTGCCGTTCTGTGTAGCGACCAGTAGGCCGGAAGACGGGCAGCTCGTACTTTGACCCTGGAACGGGGATTTGCCCCTGCGTTGCCGGCGCCGCCTCCTATAATGGGTGCAATGCCACGCAACAACCCGCGCCTGCTCTGGCTGGCTATCCCGTTGGCATTTATCCTCTACTTCTACCGGCTGGATGCGGCGGGGCTGATCGGGCCGGATGAGCCGCGTTACGCCGCGATCGGCCGCGAAATGGCGCGGTCCGGAGATTGGATCACGCCCAGGTTGTGGGGCCTCCCGTGGTTCGAGAAGCCGCCGCTGCTCTATTGGATGACCGGGGCTACGTTTCGCCTGGGCCTGGGCACGGAACTGGCGCCGCGTCTGCCGGTGGCCTTGCTGGCGGTTGCCTTCCTGACGTTCTATTGGTGGATGGTGCGCCGCGAGTTCGGCTGCCTGGCGGCGGGGTTGGCGACCCTGATCCTGGGCACGTGCGGGGAGTGGCTCGGCTTCAGCCAGGTGGGAGCGACCGATCTGCCCCTGGCCGCGACGTTTTCCGCCGCCATGCTGCTGGCCGTGCCGTGGATTGCCCGGAGGGAGACGCGGTTTCTACCCGCGGCCTCCGCCCTGCTGGGTTTCGCGGTCCTGGCCAAGGGTTTGACGCCCCTGGTATTGGCGGCGCCGGTGGTTCCGGCGGTGTGGTGGTTCGGGCGTCGTCCGGACGATGCGGGGCGGGCCGCCCCTGCATTTCGCGACCTGGCGCGCCCGCGCGTGGCGGCGCCGTTCCTGGTGGTGGCCCTGCCCTGGTATTTGCTGTGCTATCTGCGGAACGGCATGGCCTTCCCGGCCGAATTCTTCTGGCGGCAACAGGTCCAGCGGTTCACGTCGGGCGAACTGCTGCACGGCCAGCCCTGGTGGTATTACCTGCCGGTCTTGGCGGGCGCATTTCTGCCGTGGACGCCGCTGTTGCCGCTGGCGGTCCGGCGTGCGGCGCTCGGCGACCGGCGGCGGCTGTTCCTGCTGGCTTGGGTCTTGTTCGGCTTGGTTTTCTTCTCGCTCGCGGTCAACAAACTGGCCGGATACATCCTGCCCTTGTTTCCGGCGGCGGCCTTGCTGGTGGCGTTGGGGCTTGAGGAAACGGTGAGCGCGAAGCCATGGCTGGCGGCCTGCGCGTTATTGCTGGTGGCGTTTCCCATGGCGGTTCCGGCGCTGCCCGCGGCCCTGGCGTGGGGGCTTTCCAGGGCGCCGCGGCCGGCGTTCGAGTGGTGGTGGCTCTCACCGGCGGCGGTGGCGGCGGCGGTCTGGGCGCTCGAGAATCGCGGCCGGCGCCTGGCTGCGGTGGCCGTCATCGCAACCGGAGTGGCCGCCGGCATCCTTTATGTGAAGCAATCCGCCGCGCCCAGGGTGGATGGCATCGTGTCCGCGCGCGGATTGTGGCGGACCATCGCGGGCCGCGCGGGAGACGTCTGCATCGACAATATCGGCCGCAACTGGATTTATGGCCTCAACTATTATTCCGTGACGCCGCTCGCCGAATGCGGCGCGCAGCCCCGGCCGCTGTGGATCGTGCAATCCCCCGGCCAGCCGCCGCGNNCTCACCTTTCCGGACCCGAATGCCATGATTCTGCCACACACTAATACCTTGATCCTGGTCCTCATGATCGCCGGCATGTTTTGCTGGGGATCCTGGGCCAACACCTTCAAACTCGCCCGCTCCTGGCGATTCGAACTGTATTACTTCGATTTCGCCTTCGGAATGATGTTGTTCGCGCTCGTTTACGCCTTGACGGTGGGCAACCTGGGGTTCGACGGATTCGGGTTCATGGACAGTGTCATGAATGCCGGAAAGCGCGAGTGGCTGTTCGCGGTCGCCGCGGGCTTCGTCTTTACCTTGGGGAACGTGTTCCTGTTGGCGGCCATTTCGGCGGCAGGCATGGCGTTCGCGTTTCCGGCGGCGCTGGGGACGGCGCTCGTCCTTGGCGCGATCGTAAGCTGGGCCGGCATGTCGGAGGGAAGCGCAATGTACCTGTGGGCGGGATGCCTGCTGGTGGCGTGCGCGATACTGGCGGATACCATGGGGTATCGGGCGCTGGGGCGCCTGCGGCATGAAAAGTTGGCCAGGGCAGGGAAGGCCAAGAGCACGCGGCGGCCCTCGGACCTTCAGGGAAGCCTGTTGGCGATAGTGGGCGGCCTGTTCCTGGGATGCTACCCGCTGCTCCTGCAGAAAGCGACAGTGGCCGAGATTGGCCTGGGTCCGTACGCGGTTTGGGTGTTCTTCGGCGCCGGCGCGGTGATCGTGACCTTGCTGGTGGGCATGCTTCTCCTGAACCTTTCCACGCAGGGTGAAGAGTTGTCCATCGCGGACTATTTCAAGGCCACGCCCAAGCAGCACATTCTGGGGTTTGCGGGCGGCGGGCTGTGGTGTACGGGGGCCGTCGCCAGTTTCGTGGCGATTTACGCCAGCACCGCGCCCGGCACGGGCGGAGGTCTGCCGGCAGGAGCGACGCCGGTCGGCCCCGTGCCGATTTACGCCCTTACGCAGGGGGCGGCGCTGCTGGCGGCGCTTTGGGGCATCCTGGCCTGGAAGGAACTCAAGGACGGCGATGCCGGAGTGAGACTGCTGATGGCGTTGACGCTGATCCTATTTGCGGGCGGGGTGGCGCTGATCGCAGTGTCGCCGGCGATCGCGGGGGTCAAGTAGGCGGGCCTTGGCGCCACCCTTTCGCCCCGTTCCGGGGCTGGGTTTTCCTAACACGCGATTCCACAGGGCTTGCGCCCTGGGCTAAGGTCTTTCGCCCGTTGGGCTGGGCAAGTGCGGAGACTTCAGGGGCCCACCCGGCTACCCGATGGTCGCCAGAACTTCGCCGGCGGCCACGGTGGCGCCTTCCCTGGCGGGAACGGTCGCGACCCGGCCGGCCAGCGAGGCTTTCAATTCGTTCTGCATCTTCATGGCTTCCACCACCACCAGGCCCTGACCGGCCTCCACCTGGTCGCCCGGCGCCACGAGCACACGCACCACTTTCCCGGGCATGGGCGCGGTGATGGTTTCCGCCCCTTTCCGGGCCGCCCCGCCGGATGGCCGCGCCAGGCGGCGGGGATCGCACACGTCGATGCGGAAGCGGAAGCCGTCGATGACCACCGCTAATCCGACGGCGTTTTCTTCGATGCGCGCGTCGTAGGCGCGGCCGTTCATGATTACGGAGTACACGCCCGGCTCGGGCTGCTGGACGTCCGCCTCGCGTTCTTCGCCATCCAGGCGGAAGCGGCAGGCCGGCGGCGGAAGCAGAATCTCGATCTGCGCGGGCACGCCATCGATTGTCAGATGGAGCATCATCGCAGGAGATCGCTCCTTCCGGTCCGCAGCCAGGAACTCGAGCCGTTGGAGGAATCCGATTCCGCCCGGGCGAAACGCGAGCGGGCGTGGAGCGCGGCGGCCAGCGCGGCCACCGCCGCCAGATCGCGCGGAGGCCGCGGCGGGCGGCGGCGCTCGAAGAACTCGTCGATGAAGCCGGTGTGGAGATGGCCCGCGCGGAACTCGGCGTCCTCCAGAATCTGGCGGAAAAAGCCGAGATTGGTGCGAATGCCGCCGACGTCGTATTCGCGTAGGGCGCGGATCATGCGGTCGGTGGCCTCTTCGCGGCGGGGCGCCCAGACGGCCAGCTTGGCCAGCAGCGGATCGTACTCCATGGGCGCTGTCCAGCCCTCGTAGATGGCGCCGTCGATGCGGACGCCGGGACCCAGGGGCCGCGTCAGCCGCGTGATCTTGCCGGGGTACGGAAGAAAGCCGTTATACGGGTCTTCCGCGTAGATGCGGCACTCGATGGCCCACCCCCGCCAGCGGATGTCCTCCTGCTTCAGGTGCAGCCTGGCGCCGGCGGCGATCTCGATTTGCAGCTTCACCAGGTCGAGCCCGGTGGCCAGCTCCGTGATGGGGTGTTCCACCTGGAGCCGCGTGTTCATCTCAAGGAAGTAGAAGCGCCGGTCCTGGTCCACCAGGAACTCCACGGTCCCGGCGTTGTAATACCCGGCTGCGGCGGTGGCGCGGATGGCGGCTTCTCCCATGGCCTGGCGCATCTCGGGATGCAAGTCCACCAGAGGCGAAGGGCACTCCTCCATGACCTTCTGATGGCGGCGCTGGATGGAGCACTCGCGCTCGCCCAGG
>PLGA01000411.1:4987-5475 GCA_003139735.1 Bryobacterales bacterium
CGCATGCCTTTGCCGCCGCCGCCGGCCACGGCCTTGAGCAGGATGGGGTAGCCCGCCGTGCGCCCGAACGCGCGGGCCTCGGCAAGCGTTACCGCGCTCTCCGTCCCCGGTACGACGGGAGCGCCGGCCGCGATGGCCGTCCGCCGCGCCGCGGTCTTCGATCCCATGGCGCGTATGGAACTCGCCGAAGGACCGATGAAAACGATGCCGGCCTCCTCGCAGGCGGCCGCGAATTCGGCGTTCTCGCTGAGGAACCCATAGCCCGGGTGGATGGCCGCGGCGCCGTGTTTCTTGGCGGCATCGATCATGCGGTCGATGCGCAAGTAGCTGTCGGCGGAAGGAGACGGCCCAACGCGCTCGGCCTCATCCGCCATGCGGACGTGCAGCGAGGTGCGGTCGGCGTCGGAGTAGACCGCCACGGAGGCGATCCCCATTTCGCGCAGCGTGCGCATGATGCGCACGGCGATCTCGCCGCGATTGGCAATCAG
>PLGA01000611.1 GCA_003139735.1 Bryobacterales bacterium
AGCAGCTTGCGCTTGCGCGAGATGTCGCCGCCATAGCACTTGGCCAGCACGTTCTTGCGCATGGCGGCAATATTCTCTCGCGCTATGATCTTGGCGCCGATAGCGGCCTGCAGCGCTACATCGAACATCTGCCGCGGAATCAGCTTGCGGAGCCGCGAAATCAGACCCCGGCCGCGCTCGACGGCGAGGTCTTTGTGGACGATAATCGAAAGCGCGTCGACGGGGTCGCCCGCCACCAGCACGTCGAGCCGCACCATGGGCGAAACGCGGTAGCCCGACAGGTGGTAATCGAGCGAGGCGTACCCGCGCGAAACCGATTTCAGGCGGTCGTAGAAATCGAGCACGATCTCGTTCAGGGGCAGCTCATAGAGCAGCATGACCCTCCCGCCGGCGATGTACTCGAAGTTCTTCTGCACGCCGCGCTTCTCTTCGAGCAGCTTTAAGACGCCGCCCACGAAGTCTTCGCGCGTGATCACGGTGGCGTCGATGATAGGTTCCTCGATCTGTTTGATCTCCGAAGGGTTCGGAAACTTGGAGGGGTTATCCACTTCGATGGTCGCGCCGGTGGTGGTGACGATGCGGTAGCGCACGCCGGGCGCGGTGGTGATCAGGTCGATATCGAACTCGCGCTCGAGGCGCTCCTGCACAATCTCCAGGTGCAGCAGGCCCAGGAAGCCGCAGCGGAAGCCGAAGCCGAGCGCCACGGAACTCTCCGGCTCGAAGTTGAAGGCGCTATCGTTGAGGCGCAGCTTTTCGAGCGCGTCGCGGAGCAGGCCGTGCTCGTGGGATTCCACCGGGTAGAGGCCGGCGAAGACCATGGGCTTGATCTCTTCGAAGCCGGGCAGGGGCTCGGCGGCGGGGTTCTCGTCGTCCGTGATGGTGTCGCCGATCTTGGCGTCGGAGACGGTCTTGATGGTGGCCGAGAGGAATCCCACTTCGCCGGCGGCCAGCTCGTCGCAGGGCGTGGCCTTGGGGGCCTGGTAGCCGAGAGCCTCCACTTCGTAGACCTGGCCGTTCGACCAGAGGCGGATCTTCTGCCCCTTGCGCAGACGGCCTTCCATGACGCGGACCAGGATGATGACGCCGCGATATGCGTCGAACCAGGAATCGAAAATGAGAGCCCGCAGCGGCGCGTCGGGCGAGCCTTTGGGCGGGGGGACGAGGAGCACGATGGCTTCGAGAACCTCGTGAACGCCCGTGCCCTGCTTGGCGCTGACCAACAAGGCGTCGCGCGCATCGAGGCCGATGACGGTCTCGATCTGTTCGCGGATGCGCTCCGGTTCGGCCGCCGGCAGATCGATCTTATTGATGACCGGAATGATTTCCAGGTTGTGGTGCAGCGCCAGGTAGGTGTTGGCGAGGGTTTGCGCCTCGACGCCCTGGGAAGCGTCCACCACCAGCAGGGCGCCTTCGCAGGCCTGGAGGCTGCGGGATACCTCGTAGGAAAAATCCACGTGGCCGGGGGTATCGATGAGGTTCAACTGGTAGAGGTTGCCGTCGCTGGCGCGATAGTTCAGCCGCACGGCGTGCGCCTTGATGGTGATGCCGCGCTCGCGCTCCAGGTCCATGGTGTCGAGGACCTGCTCCATCATTTCGCGCTGGGAAAGCGCGCCGGTGATCTCCAGCAGCCGGTCCGCCAGCGTGGACTTGCCATGGTCGATGTGCGCAATGATAGAGAAATTGCGAATGAATTGTGGGTCCATGCGATGCGAGGGCGACTCCCAATTATCACACGCGGCGGCGGGCAACCGCTCTCTTACGTTCGCGGCTCGGATTGGCGGCTCGGATGGGCGGCTCGGATGGGCGGCTCGGATGGCGGGTCGGNNGTCGGGCATGCCCGACCCCTACTCGGAGACGGCTTTCGATTCGATCAGGGATTGGATGCCGGCGATGAACTCCGCCAGGGTCTTGGCGCCTTGGTCTCCGTGCTTGCGGTTGCGGACGGCCACCTTGCCGTTCTGCTGCTCGCGGTCCCCCACTACCAGCATGTAGGGGATTTTTTGCATCTGCGCGTCGCGGATCTTGAGGTTGACCTTCTCGTTGCGCTCGTCCACGGTGGCGCGGATGCCGGCGGCTTCGAGCTGGTGTTGCAGGCCGCGCGCATATTCGGTCTGGCGGTCGGTGATGGGCAGGACGATGGCTTGCACGGGGGCGAGCCACACGGGGAAGGCGCCGGCGTAGTGCTCGATCAGGATGCCGAAGAAGCGTTCGATGGAGCCGTAGAGCGCGCGGTGGACCATCACGGGCTGGTGGGCTTTGCCGTCCTCGGCGATGTACTCCATCTCGAAGCGAGCCGGGAGGTTGAAATCGAACTGCACGGTGGAAAGCTGCCAGGGACGGCCGATGGCGTCGACCAGCTTGACGTCGATCTTGGGGCCGTAGAAGGCGGCTTCGTCGGGCACTATCTTCACTTTGATGCTGAGGCGCTCGGTGGCGCGCATGAGGGCGCTTTCGGCCAGCTTCCATTGCTCCGGAGCGCCGGCGTACTTGCCGCTCGCTCCGCCATCCCAGGTGGACAGCTCGGCTTCGTATTTATCGAAACCGTAGGCGGCCAGCGTGTCGATGGCGAACTGAAGGCAATCGACGATTTCGTTTTCGACCTGATCCGGGGTGCAGAAAATGTGTGCGTCGTCCTGGGTGAATCCGCGCACGCGGAACAGGCCGTTCAGCACGCCGGAACGCTCGTAGCGGTACACCGTGCCCAACTCGCCCAAGCGCACGGGAAGGTCGCGGTAACTGCGCTGCCGGTCCTTGTAGATGAGGATATGGAACGGGCAGTTCATGGGCTTGAGCTGGTATTCGGCGTCATCGAGCTTGATGCGGGAGAACATGTTCTCCGCGTAGAAGCCGGCGTGGCCGGAGGTCTTCCAGAGGTCGAAGCGCGCCACGTGCGGCGTGTAGACCAGCGAATAGCCGCGCGCAAGGTACTGGTCGCGCATCCAGTCTTCGAGCTGCTTGCGGATGATGCCGCCCTTGGGATGGAAGAAGATCAGGCCGGGGCCGGCGAGGTCCTGGATGCTGAAGAGGTCGAGCTCCTTGCCGAGCTTGCGGTGGTCGCGCTTTTTGGCCTCTTCGATGCGCGCGAGGTGTTCGTCCAGTTCCTTCTGGCTGAAAAAAGCCGTGCCGTAGATGCGCTGCAACTGCTTGTTGTGCTCATCGCCCTTCCAATAAGCGCCGGCGATGGAGAGGAGCTTGAACGCTTTGATCTTGGAGGTATCGGGCAGGTGCGGTCCGCGGCAGAAATCGATGAAGTGCGGGCCGAGGGTGTACTCGCTGAAGATTTCGCCGGCGCGTTCGCCGATCAATTCGCATTTCATCCAGGCGTCGGAGTACTTGCGGAGGCCCTCCTCCTTGCGGGTATAGATGCGTTCGTAGGGGAGATGGCGGCGCTGAATCTCCCACATTTTCTTTTCGATTTTCTCGAGGTCGTCGGGGGTAAAGGGGGTGGCGCGGTCGAAATCGTAATAAAAGCCGGTATCGATGGCAGGTCCGATGCCAAGTTTGGCTTCGGGATACAGTTCGAGCACGGCCGCGGCCAGAAGGTGGGCGGTGGAGTGGCGATAGACCACCAGGGATTCGGGATCTTTGGCGGTGAGGATCTGGAGGGAGGCATCCTTTTCGATAGGACGGGTCAGGTCGTAAAGCTCGCCATCTACCTTGGCCACGATGGCGGCGTCGGCGAGGCGCGGGCCGATGGATTGGGCGATATCGATGGGGCGGGCGCCCGGGGCGACCGACTGTACGCCGCCGTCAGGCAGGGTAATCTGGATGTTGCTCATAGGGGAATTCTCAGTGTAGCGTGGCGGGCAAGGGGCGTGCGCGTGCGAGGGGGGCGAAAACTTTGACGCGGAGACGCAGAGACNNGTCTCTGCGTCTCCGCGTCAAGAGAACCTTAGGCGGGGCCGGCCTATTTCCCGGTTAGGCCGTCGGCGAACTTGATGGAGGCGTGGCTGCCGTCACAGAAGGGCTTGTTCGAGGAGACGCCGCAGCGGCAGAGGGTCACGCGGTTGCGCTTTTCGTAGTGGGCGCCAGCTTCGGACTGGATGGCGATGCCGCCGCGCACCCAGAGCGGGCCGCTGCAACCGAGGGCGGGATCTTCGACCACTCCGATAGAGGGCGGAAGCGGTTCCTCGATCTCTTCGTGGGACTTTTTGTCATGGACCACCAGGCGGCCAGCGGGGCAGTGATTGGCTTCGCGGACTACCAGGTCGCGGGCGGCCGGGTTGTCGGTCTGTTCGATGAGGGACCAGATTTTGCCGGCCGGGTCGCAGAAGCGGGCGAAGGC
>PLGA01000270.1:0-16602 GCA_003139735.1 Bryobacterales bacterium
GATCTTTCCGGCTGGGCGCGGATGCCCCGGCACGAAGGGGCGCCAGCGGATCAGCAACCCGGCCTCGTCGTTCAGGATGGATTGCTCGTGACGGTCCCGACTTCGCCCGAAGACGACCTCTGGTACACCCGCGAGAAAGATCGGCAATGCGACGCTGCGCGTGGTCTACAAGGTGTCCGAACCCGCGGCAAACTCGGGCGTGTTCATCCGCATTCCCGCTCCGCCGAAATCCGAGGACGATGCCATCAACAAGGGCATCGAGGTGCAGATCCAAGACACTGGCGACGACTATCACTGCACCGGCGTGCTCTATTCCATGACTCAAGCCAAGGCGCGGCCTTACAAACCGGCGGGCGAATGGAACACCCTGGAGATCGCGCTGACGGGCCAGCGAACCGTGGTCCAACTGAACGGCGTCGTTGTCACCGACTATGACGGCGTCTCGCCGGTTCCGCCCAAGAACGGCCAGTTCGAGCCCGATCGCGGTCCCCGCCCCGACGCCGGGTACATCGCCATCCAGCACCACGGCGGCCGCCCGACCATCTGGTTCAAGGAGATCACGCTCATTACCGAGTACCGCCTAATCGAAGACCACAGTCTTGCCGGAGTACTGCAGAATCCGGTGATCCAGGTGCCAGCGCACGGCGGTGGAGAGGACTACGCGCTCCAGGTCGCGGCCTTTCTGGATCAGGTCTTCCAGTTGATCGCGGTGCGAGACGCGGACCACGCCCTGCTCGATGATCGGGCCGTCGTCGAGAATCGCCGTGACGTAGTGGCTGGTGGCGCCGATCAGCTTGACGCCCCGGTGGTAGGCCGCGTGGTAAGGGCGCGCGCCGCTGAAGGCCGGCAGAAAAGAATGATGCACGTTGATGATGCGCCCCGGATGGCTCGCCACGAATTCCGGCGAAAGGATCTGCATGTAGCGCGCCAGCACCACTAGGTCGATCTTGTGGCGCTCGAGCAGTTCCAGTTGAACCTTCTCGGATTCCGCCCGGTTGGCCGCGTCGGCGGGCGTGTAATGAAACGGAGCGCCATAAAACGCGGCGAGGTCGCGGGCAGCCTCGTGGTTGCTGACGATCAGCGGAATCTCGCAGCGTAATTCGCCGATCCGGTGGCGGAATAACAGGTCCATCAGACAGTGCTGCTGCTGCGAGACGAAGATAGCCACGGCGGGCCGCGCGGCCGAGTAGGCCAGTTGCCACTGCATTTCGAACGACTGTGCGAGCGGATGAAATTCGGCGCGGAACGCCGCGTCGTCCAGCGCAAACTCCTTGAGGTCCCACTCCATGCGCATGAAGAAGAGGCCCAGACCGTTGTCCTGGTGCTGATCCGCGTGCAGGATGTTGGCTCCGTGCCGGTGCAGAAACCCGGAGACGCCCGCGACAATGCCTTTGCGATCGGGGCAGTGAATCAGCAGGATGGCGGAATCAGGCATCGGAGTTACTCGTTCACGTGCACCACCCGCGCCGGGGCGAAGCCGTTGAACCACGTCGCCGAGGCGTTGCTGTAGGCGCCGATGTTTTCGGAATAGACTAGATCGTCGATTTCGAGCTTGGGCAATTCCTGAGACTGCGAGATGGCGTCCATGCCATCGCAAGTCTGTCCGAAGACCGTGCAGATCTCGGTCTCTCCACGCTTAAAGGTCTTGACATTGTACTGACAGTGGTCGAAGACGATGCCGGAGTAGGTGTGATACACGCTGTCATCGATGTAGTAACACATCTTGCCGTCGCGGACCGCCTTGCCGATNNAGAATTTCAATGTCCTTCGCGAAAAGCCGGCCGATTTCGGCATTGATCTTGCGGGCGAGCGCCGCCAGCGGCTTCACGTGCGAGTCATAAGCTACCGGGAAGCCGCCGCCGATGTCCAGAATCTTGATCTCATGGCCGCGCGACCGGGCTTCCCGCATCACCGCCGCGGCGATATTCAGAGCCTGCACGAAATTATCGAAGTTGGCGCACTGGCTGCCCACATGGAAGCTCAGGCCTTCCACCACCAGCCCAATCCCGAAGGCTTCGTTGATCAGGTCCACGGCCTCGCCCGGATCGCAGCCGAACTTGGAGGAAAGTTCCACCATCGATCCCGTATTGGGCACGCGCAGACGCAGCACCAACCCGGCGTGAGGCGCGTGACGCGCGATCTTGCGCAGTTCGTCGATGTTGTCGTAGACGATCAGCGGTTTGTATTGATCGAGCGCCCGCAGCGTCTCCTTGGGCTTGATCGGGTTGGCGTAGATGATCTTATCCCAGATGAAATCCTGCCGCTCCTTGGCGGGCAGGCGCGCGATGTTCTCATGCACCAGCATGAACTCCGGCAAGGAGGCGACATCGAAGCTGGCGCCTGCCTTGTAGAGAGTTCGCACGATTTCCGGCGCCGGATTGGCCTTCACCGCATAGTAAGCCTGCACTTTGGGCAAGCGCCGCCGAAAGCTGGCGTAGTTACTCCGAATCACGTCATGATCCACCACAACCACCGGCGTCCCGTGACGCCTGGCGATAGCTAGCAGTTCTCTCTTGGTCATGGGTCAACCGACCGCCGGCGCGGAGCCATCCACCATCTTGACTTTGTTATGGGCGAAGTACTCCTTAGTCAGCGCCTTCATCATCGCGCCGCGCTGGTCGTACAGGCGCCGCGGTTTCCGGGGCTTGTGGCGGGCGAGCGCGTAGTGCGTCAGCAGCGGCATGGCAATGGTAGTGTCGGTGTAACAAACTACGGCGTCGGGCAGCCGGTCCGGATCCACCTTGCCCCAACTTACCGCCTCGCTCGGCGTGGCGCCGCTCAGGCCGCCGGTATCGGGCCGAGCGTCTGTCACCTGGAGAAAGTAGTCCTGGCCGAATTCCTTGATGCGCAAGACTTCCTGAATCTGCGGCTCGGTCTGCAGCATGAAGTTCTTGGGACTCCCGCCGCCCCATAGCACCACCCCGCTCTTGCCGCCCGAACGCTTGGCCCCCAGCACGAAGGCCGTGGTCTCATTGACGTCGATGGACGGGTTGAGCCGCAGCTTGTTGCCGCGCAGTTCCACGCCGGCCACATTCATCCCGATGGTGGAATCGCCCGGCGAGGAGGTGTAACAGGGGACTCCGGCGCGATACGCGGCGGCCAGCACGGAGACATCCTTGAGCCCGGCCTTGCGCTCCCACTCGGCGGCGTACTTCCCGATCAGGTGGTGCAACTCGGCCGTGCCCATCTCTTTCTGAAACTCCGGCTGAATGAGAATCGCGCGCAGGATCTCATCGGTAGCCATCAGGCAGTCGCTATAGCCCAGCAGCACGTCGTAGACGCGCACGATGTCGTTATCGCGCAGCTCGGTGTCATCCATCTTGAAGCTGCCGGTACGCACGGGGTAATTCAGCGCGAAGTGCAGGTCGTGGTAGAGGTTCGCTCCGGTGGAGACGATCCAGTCGACAAAGCCGGCCTTGATGAGCGGAACGATCGAAGAGCATCCCAATCCGGCCGGCGTGAGCGCGCCGGAAAGGGTCATGCCGACCGTCACGTCCGGCTCCAGCATCTTTTCGGCGAAAAGCTGGCAGCCTTCCCGAAGGCGCGCCCCGTTATACGCCAGAAACGCGTTGTCGATAACGTCGGGGAGCTTCTCCTTGCCAGTCAGGTTCTTAGGCAGAATGCGTTTGCCGGACATGAACTTGTCCCGGTTAGGGCACTTCTTCTTCTTCATCCAGTCCGGCATTTCGGACATGTCTTCGCGGTAGCGCCGCGTCGTGTGAGGAGTCTTTGCCATGATGTTACTAAGTCTCTATAAGTGGTTTCTCGATTCGAATCACGCGGCGGCCGTCAGCCCCAGGCCCGGCTTATCGGGGAGCGTCAGCTTTCCTTTTACGACCCGGACGCCGCGGTAAGGGTCGTTCGATATCAGCAGGTTTCCGTCCAGGTCGGCGTAGTCCACCAACGGAGACAGGTGCGCCGCGGCGGTCACCGAAACCGAGCTCGATACCATGCAGCCGAGCATGGTGCGCATTCCCAACGCCTTTGCCATCTGAATCACGCGGAACGCCTGCAACACGCCGCCGCATTTATCGAGCTTGATGTTGACGCCATCGTAGGCGTCTTTGACCTTGACAATGTCGGCGGGCCGCTCGCAAGCTTCGTCGGCGATGATGGGCAGATGCACGCGGCTGCGCACCCAGCGGGTTTCCTCGATCATCGCGGCGGGCATGGGCTGCTCGATGAACTCGACGCCCTGCGTCTCCAGCCAGTTGATCTTGCGGACAGCCTCTTCCTTATCCGTCCAGCCTTCGTTGGCGTCCACGCGCAAGGGTTTCTTAGTGACGCTGCGCACGGCCTCGATGGTCGGCTCGTCGGTGGAAAGCCCGACCTTCACCTTGAGGATGGGGTAGTCGGCGGCTTCCAGCGTCTTCTGTTTGGTGATCTCGGGCGTGTCGATGCCAATCGAAAAGGTGGTCACGGGCGCGTCGGCGGGGTCGAGTCCGAAATACTCGTAGAGCGGGATTCCGAGCCTCTGCGTCACCCAGTCCATCAGCGCGATATCGATCGACGCCTTGCCGGCCCACTCGCCGGGAATGCGCTGGAATACTTCGGCCAGCGTCTTTGAGAACCGCATGGGATTCGACGAAAGCAGCAGCTCGCGCACCGATTCCACGGCCTTCCGGGCGGATTCGGCATCCTCTTTATAACGCACGATGGGAGCGCCCTCGCCGTGGCCCGTGATGCCGTCGCGCGAAAAGGCCACGTAGAGGGTATCGCGGTATTGGCTGGCCGACATGGTGGTGGTCCAGGTGTGGAGCAGGTTCAGGCGCACGATTTTCGCGTCGAGGCCCGGCGAGGCCGCGGCTCGCGCGGCGTTGCGCACCGCCATCCCGGCCGCCGCGCCCTGGAAGAAAGTCCGGCGGTTCACTTGGGCCTCCGCAT
This sequence comes from Bryobacterales bacterium, assembly GCA_003139735.1. Lineage (GTDB taxonomy): Bacteria > Acidobacteriota > Terriglobia > Bryobacterales > Bryobacteraceae > BOG-224. Next base: position 4,885 of record PLGA01000270.1, read on the forward strand.
GGCCGCCAGGATGCGCGAAAAATGCGGATCTTCCAGGTCGTCGATCCGGATTGTGGGAGTCTGGTACGTGGTCGCGCTGATGAACTTGCCGCCGCCCAGATACATGCCCGTGTGCGTGATGCGCTTTGGAGAGCTGCCGAAATAGAGCAGATCGCCCGGCTGCAGATCCCTGCGCTCCACGGCGGACTGGCCGTCCCAATCGGCTTGCGGCTGGGCGTCGCGCGGCATATTCAGGCCGCGGCTGCGCTCCAGCATCTGGATAAACCCGGAGCAATCGTATCCATAAGTGGAAGTTCCGCCCCAGGTGTAGGGCAGTCCCAGAAAGCGCTTGGCGAACTCCACCATCTCCGGTACCGTAAGCGGCGGCGCGTGGAACGCCACGTCGCCCAGTTGCACCCATCCGGCCCGGTCGTCCGGCAGCCTGACCTTGGCCCACTGAGAAGGCTCGGCCGGCTCCGCGGAGACCTCCAGCCGCGTTTCGAGCGGGACGGTCAGCAGGGGCGCGTGCGCCGTGACGCTGGGCTCGCGGTAGATGTGCGCAAACATACTTCGAACTTCCGCCACCCGTCCGCTCACCGCGTACAGCGGACCCGGCCGCAATGAGGAGAGCGGCATCCAGCCCGTATAGTCGTCGGCAGTGCGGACATTCGCCCAGTCGTCCTTCCGTTCGACGATCGACACGTTGGCCGCGAAGATCGCCTGCGACGCGACGTCCGCATCGAGCGTGGGCTTCGAGTACATGTTCGCTACTGGTTGCAACACGACGGCGTTGGGCAGCGCGGCCGCGAATAGCGCCGCAACCAGGACTCCAGGCATAGTTCTCCTCTCAGAGTACCGCAGGCAGCCTTGCAGTCACCGCCCGAATCGTCCCGGTCCGACGTCTTCTATGCAATAATAATCCAAATCTCTTTCGAAAGGACCTCTATGAAGCTCTTGACCGCCGTGATTTTGTTAGCCGCCGTCGCGTCCGCTCAGGACATGCCGGCGAATCCGCTCGTGACCGTTTCCAAGAACATGTTCGCCATGACCGCCAAGAACGACGTCCTGCGTTCCGCAGACAAGATTCCCGAGGCATTGTGGTCCTTCCAGCCGGTACCGACCGTCCGCACCGTCGCGCAGTTGTTCGCTCACATCGCCGATGGACAGTACGAGTTCTGCGGCCTGGTCACCGAGGGGAAAAGCGTTTCGAAGAACATTGAGAACACCCAGAAGACCAAGGCCCTAATCGTCGCCGCGCTGAAGGATGCCTTCGCATACTGCGACGCCGCTTACGCCAAGTTGACCGACGCCAACGCCAGCGAATTGGTCCCCTTCATGGGCATGCGCATCACCAAGCTCGGCGCCATGGATTTCAATACGGCTCACACCATGGAGCACTACGGCAACCTGGTCACCTACATGCGGATCAAGGGCATTGTGCCGCCCTCGAGCGAGCAGCAGCCCGCGGCCGCCAAAAAGCAGTAGCGAGCCAATGTGGCGCGGGCACTGCCATGGTTGGGGACGCCGGGGAACCGAACGTTATCTCAGATCAGGACTTGGCGCGAAAATTCAGGCTAGCGCCCGTCCTCTTTGACCAGGAAGGCGAATCAAGCGTCCGGCTGGTCTCTCCGCCACGCGATTCGGCCGTTCACAACCGTCGCCACGGGGCCGCCGTGGAAGGTACGGCCGTCAAAGGGAGAGTTGCGGCTGCGCGAGAAGGACTGGTTCACATCGTAGGTCCAGGCCAAGTCCGCGCCGAAGACGGTCACGTCGCCGGGCGCGCCGGAGGCCAGCGTGCCTCTTCCTAAGCGCATCACGGATTCCGGTCCGGTGGTGAACAGCTCCACCATTCGGTTCAAAGTGATTTTGCCGGGCCGCACCAACTCTTCGAGCGCCAGCGCCACAGCCGTCTCCAGGCCGATGATGCCGAACGGACAGCGCTCGAACTCCTGCATCTTCTCGCTGCCGGGGTGCGGCGCGTGGTCCGTGGCGATGGCGTCTATGGCCCCCGATGCGATGCCCTCCACCACCGCCGCGCGGTCGTCCGGCTCGCGCAGCGGCGGCTTCATCTTGTAATCGCTGTCGTAGGCCGCCATGTCTTCGTCGGCGAGCGAGAAGTGGTGTGGCGTGGCTTCGCAGGTGACCGGCAAGCCGTGCCGGCGCGCGTAGTCCACCATGGCCACCGCGTTGTGAGTCGAGATGTGGGCCACGTGGTAACGCGCCCCGGTCAACTGCGCCAGCACCAGGTCGCGGGCCACCATGACGTCTTCCGAGGCGGCGGGAATGCCGCGCAATCCCCAGCGCACCGAACGGGCGCCTTCGTGCATGTCGCCGCCCGCGCTCAGGTTCAGATCCTCGCAGTGCTGGATGATCGGCAGATCGTAGGAGCGGGCGAACTCCATGGCGCGGCGCATGACGCGAGCGCTCATCACCGGCAGGCCATCATCGGAAATGGCGACCGCTCCGGCCGCCTTCATGGCGCCGATGGCGGCAAGCTCTTCGCCGGCGCTCCCCTTGGTGATGGCGCCGATGGGGAACACGTTGACCGGCGCCAGGCGCCGCGCGCGCTCCACGATGTAACTGGTGACGGTGGCGCTATCGTTCACCGGCTTGGTGTTGGGCATGGCGCAAACGGAAGTGAACCCGCCCGCCGCCGCCGCGCGCGCGCCGCTCTCGATGGTTTCGGCGTGTTCGAAGCCCGGCTCGCGCAGATGGACATGCATGTCGATAAAGCCGGGGGCCACCACCAGTCCGGTGGCATCGAAGACTTCGCCCGCAGGCGCGGCAAGATTCTCCGCCACGCCCACAATGCGGCCGTCGGCGATGAGCACGTCGGCGATGCGGTCGGTTTGCGAGGCGGGATCGATCACGCGGCCATTACGGATCACGATGGACATGGGCTATCCAATCACCCTTTCCAGCACCGCCATGCGCACGGCGATGCCGTTCTCCACCTGGTTGAGGATGACCGAGCGCGTGAAAATCGGCGACCTCGGAGGAAAGCTCGCGGCCGCGGTTGATCGGGCCGGGGTGCATGACGATGGCGTCCGGGCGGGCCAGGTCCAGGTGCTCCAGTTGCAGACCATAAAAGCTGGAAATACTCGCTGGCCGGAAACGACGCTTCGTGTTGCCGCTCCAGTTGCACGCGCAGCATCATGATCACGTCGGCTATCGCGAATGGCCTCGCGGATATCCGTGGTCAGCCGCACGCCCGGCGCAAGGTCCGCCAACTCCCGCGGCAGCAGGGAGGCCGGACCGCACAGCACGATCTCCACCCCGAATTTCGCCAGCAAATGCACGTTGGAGCGCGCCACGCGGCTGTGCGCGATGTCGCCGATGATGGCTACCCTCAGGCCTTCCAGCGAACCGCGGCGGTCCAGTATGGTGCGCGCGTCGAGCAGCGCCTGCGTGGGGTGCTCGTGCGTGCCGTCGCCCGCGTTGATGATGGGCGTGGCCAGGTAGCGCGCCAGGAAATGCGGCGCTCCGGAGGCGGAGTGCCGCATCACGATGGCGTCCGGCCGCATGGCCGCCAGCGTGTTCAGCGTGTCCACCAGCGATTCGCCCTTGGAGACGCTGGAACCCGACGCGGTGATGGAAACCGCGTCCGCGCCCAGGCGCTTGGCGGCGATTTCGAAACTGGTGCGGGTGCGCGTCGAGGCCTCGTAAAACAGGTTCACGATCATCTTCCCGCGTAGCGTATCCAACTTCTTGAGCGATTGGCTTTGCAGCGGCTGGAAATCCTTGGCGCGCGCCAGGATCGCCTCGATCTCGGCGCGGTCCAGCTCTTCGATTCCGAGCAGTCCGGCGGGCATGTCGTTTCCCTACGCTTCCGCGGCGTTGGTTCTCTCGACCAGGAGGACCTTTTCCATCCCGTCGATTTCGTTGAATTTCACTTCGATGATTTCGTCGTCCGAGGTCTGCACCTTGCGCCCGACGTAGCGCGCCTCGATGGGCAGCTCGCGATGCCCGCGGTCGATCAGCACCAGCAGCGAAACGCGCGACGGACGCCCGTGATCGAACAGCGCGTCGAGCGCCGCGCGGATGGTGCGCCCGGTGTAGAGCACGTCGTCTATCAAGATGATGTCCTTGCCCTGCACGGAAAACGCGATTTCGGTGGCGCTGACCACCGGCTTGATATCCACCGTGGTGAGATCGTCCCGGTAGAGGTTAATGTCCAGTATGCCGACCGGCACTTTGAGTTTTTCAAGCGCCTCAATCTTGGCCGAAAGCCGCTGCGCCAGGGGAACGCCGCGGCGGCGGATGCCGATGAAGGCGAGTTGCGCCGGATCTTTGGTCTTTTCGAGGATTTCGTGGGCCAGGCGAACCAGCGTCCGGTCGATTTCGGACGCGCTCATGAGCTGGGCTTTTTCGCGCGTGAGAGGCATAGGCTCTGACAGTCAGAGTAGCATGCCCCCTCCCTCAAATCGACCAGTCTTCCGTGAACACCCGCGCGTCTCGCAGCCCCACGAACACCTCGTCGCCGGCCGCAATCCCGCTCTCCCGGAATTGCGCGTGCGGCATCTCCACTACCACCGCCTCGCCCGTTTCGGCCTGTAGTTCCACCCTTACCTGCGGACCGGCCGCCTGAATCCGCAGCACCCGTGCGCGCAGGCTCGGCTTCCCGGTGTGCAGGCGGTCTATGTGCAGGTCGTACGGCCGCACGAACAGCCGCGCCGTCTGCCCTTCCACGGCGCCGCTCGCGGAATGGTCCAGCACCAGCGGTCCGAATACCGCCTTGCCGCTCTCAATCCGCCCGTGGAACAGGTTCACGCTGCCCATAAAATCCATCACGAATTCCGAAGCGGGATGGTGGAAAACCTCCTCCGGCGTTCCCGTCTGTTCGATGCGCGCCTGGTTCATCACCACCACCCGGTCGGCCACTTCAAGCGCCTCTTCCTGATCGTGCGTCACCAGCAGGCTGGTGATGTGTACGGTGTCGTGCAGCCGCCGCAGCCAGCGCCGCAGCCCCTGCCGGACCTTGGCGTCGAGCGCGCCGAAAGGCTCGTCGAGCAGCAGCACTTTGGGTTCGATGGCCAGGGCCCGCGCCAAAGCCACCCTCTGCCGCTGGCCGCCGGAAAGCTGCGACGGAAACCGTTTGGCGAGNNGTGGGATAGCGGTCCGCCAGACTTTCCAGTTGGATCAGCCCGAGCAGCTCGCGGACCTTATCGCGGACGGCGGCGGGCGACGGCCGCAGCTTGCGCGGGCGGACGCGCAGCCCGAAGGCGATATTCTCGAACACCGTCATGTTGCGNNAGGGTGGTCTTGCCGGAGCCGGAAGGGCCAAGCAGAGCCAGCAACTCGCCGTCGTTCACCGTCAGGCTGACATCGCGGAGCGCCGTGAAGCGGCCGAACGTCTTGGTGATGTGGCGGGCTTCTATGGACACCTCATGCCTCCGGGTCCGCCTGGAGCTCCGAATGGACACGGCGCACTTTCCATTCCAGGAAGCTCTTGGCCGCCAGCGTGACCAGCGCCAGGAGGGCCAGCAGGCTGGCCACGGCGAAGGCCGCCGTGAAGTTGTATTCGTTGTAGAGCACCTCTACGTGAAGCGGCATGGTGTTGGTGAGGCCGCGTATATGGCCGGAGACTACCGAAACGGCGCCGAACTCGCCCATCGCGCGCGCGGTGCACAGAATCACGCCGTAGAGCAGGCTCCATTTGATGTTGGGCAGCGTGATGCGGAACAGCACCTGCCAGCCGCCGGCGCCGAGCGACAGGCCGGCTTCCTCCTCGTCGTTCCCCTGGCTCTGCATCATCGGGATCAGCTCCCGCGCCACGAAGGGAAAGGTCACGAAAATGGTCGCCAGAACGATGCCGGGGACCGCGAAGATGATGCGGATGTCGTGAGCGTCGAGCCAGTCGCCAAACCATCCTTGCGAGCCGAAGACCAGCACGTAGATCAGGCCCGCGATCACGGGGGAAACCGCGAACGGCAGGTCGATCAGCGTCACCAGCGCGTTCTTCCCGCGGAACTGAAATTTGGCGATGGCCCACGCCGCCGCGATGCCAAACGTCAGGTTGCATGCCACCGCAACCGCCGTGGCCAGCAGCGTGAGCCGTATGGCGGAAAGCGCATCCGGTTCGCGTATCGCGCCCCAGTAAGCCTGCCAGCCTTTTTCAAGCGCTTGTCCGAAGACCTCGGCCAGCGGCAGGGCGACGAACAGCCCCAGGAAGCCCAATGCCACTAGCGTCAGCCCCCAGCGCAACGGCGCGGGATCGCGAGCACTGCTACTCATCGGTCCCCTTGCGAGCCGCAACCTCTGCCAACCCCGCGCGTCGCAGCGGCGCCGGAAACCCCGAAGGGGTGAAAGATATTAGCCCACGGCGTAAGCCGTGGGAAAAAGGCGGCACTCGTGTGCAGCCCCGTAGGGGCGTAAGACTCAACGCGCCTCCATGTACCTGCGGCTACGGGCGCCGAGGATGTTGATCGCCAGCAGCAGAGCGAAGGACGCCAGCAGCATCACCACGGCCAGTGCGGCGGCGCCGGCGTAATCGTATTGCTCCAGCTTGGCGACGATCAGCAGCGGGGTGATCTGGGTTTTCATGGGCATGTTGCCGGAGATGAAAACCACCGAGCCGTATTCGCCCAGCGCGCGCGCGAACGCCATGGCGAAGCCGGTCAACAGGGCCGGACGGACCACCGGGAAGATTACGCGGGTGAACACCTGCCAGCGGCTGGCGCCGAGGCTGGCGGCCGCTTCCTCAAGCTCGCGGTCAGCGTCTTCGAGTACAGGTTGGACGCTGCGGACCACGAAGGGAAGGCCGATGAAGATGAGTGCCACCAGCACGCCCAGCGGAGTGAAAGCGACGCGGATTCCCCAGGGCGCCAGGCGCCGGCCCACCCAGCCGTTTTCCGAGTAGAGCGACGTGAGCGCGATGCCGGCCACGGCCGTGGGCAGCGCGAAGGGCAGGTCGACCAGCGCGTCCACCAGCTTCTTGCCGGGGAACGTGTAGCGGGCCAGAACCCAAGCGACCAGGAAACCGAACACCGCGTTGACCAGCGCCGCGCCCAAGGATGCTCCGAAGGTGAGCTTGTAAGAGGCGACCACGTCCGGGGCGGTGACCGCGTCCAGGAAACGCGGCCAAGTCATGGAGGCGGATTTCAGGAAGATGGCGCTTAGGGGGATGAGGACAACGAGGCTCAGGTAGAGCATGGACGCGCCTAGAGACGGCCAGAAGCCCGGCAGAATGCTATGGCGCTGGAACCAGTTGCCTCGCATTACTTTCCCGGCTGATAGATCTGGTCGAACGTCCCGCCTTCGGCGAAGTGGGTCTTCTGGGCGTTTTGCCAGCCGCCGAAAACCGCGTCCACGGTGAACAAGGTCAAGTGGGGAAACTGCTTGTCGTACTTGGCGGCGACTTCCTTGGATCGCGGGCGGTAGTAGTTGCGCGCCTCGATCTCCTGCCCTTCCGGCGAATACAGAAAATCCAGGTAGGCCTTGGCGACGGCGGCCGTGCCGTGGCGCGCAGCCGTCTTGTCCACCACGGCGACGGGCGGCTCGGCCAGAATGCTCACCGAAGGCGTGACGATTTCGACCTTGTCTTTGCCCAGTTCGTTGAGGGCGAGGTAGGCCTCGTTTTCCCAAGCCAGCAAAACGTCGCCGATCCCGCGCTGCACGAACGTCGTGGTGGCGCCGCGCGCGCCGGAATCGAGCACGGGGACGTTCTTGTAGAGCCGCGCCACGAAGTCCCGGGCTTTATTCTGGTCGTTGTTGTTCTGGCGAAGGGCGTAGCCCCAGGCGGCCAGGTAGTTCCAGCGTGCGCCGCCGGAGGTCTTGGGGTTGGGCGTGATGACGGAGATCCCCGGGCGCACCAGGTCGTTCCAGTCCTTGATGTGTTTGAGATTGCCCTTGCGGACCAGAAAGACGATGGTCGAGGTGTAAGGCGAACTGTTGTCCGGGAGGCGGCTCTGCCAGTTCTTAGGCAGCAGCCCGGCCTTTTCGGCGATCGCGTCGATGTCGTAGCTCAGAGCCAGCGTGACCACGTCAGCCTGCAAGCCGTCGATCACGGCGCGCGCCTGGCTCCCCGATCCCCCGTGGGACTGGTTGATCACCACATCGGCGCCGGTCTTGGCCTTCCACTGCTTGGCGAAGGCCGCGTTGATGTTCTGGTACAGCTCGCGCGTGGGGTCGTAGGACACGTTGAGCAGCCTGACCGCGCCCCCCGCAAACGAAACCGACGCCGCCAGGAGTATCGCTGCAAGTCTCATATTAGATTTTTCTTATCCGTGTTCATCCGCGTTCATCTGCGGCCAAAACGTCTTAGATAAAGTTGATCTGGAACCGCCCGATCAACACCCTTTCCGGCGCGCGGTTCCCGCCCAGGGAGGCCGCCGCGCCCCCGCCGAAGTTCGTAAGTCCGTAATCCAAAGAGACCCTCACCAGGCGGTTGAGGAACCAATTGACCCCTCCGACCCGCTCGCGGGCCGTGCGCGGCGACGCGGCGGTGGTCGCAAAACCATAGTTGTAAATGCCGTGCTCGGCGCTGAATTCCCCCGTGCGGGCGGCCAGTTCGACGGCTCCCCAGCCCCCGTGGAGAGGATCGAACGCTTTCTTCGGGGTGGGGCTGGTGAAGCCCTTCTTCTCACCCGTGAGAATATAACTGACCTGCACCTGCCAAGCCCGGTAGGCGACGTCCCGCTGCACCAACCCCTTCTTCAAACCCTCCTCGGTGAGCGTGTATTCCGACAGGACTCCGAATGGGCCGGCGTAATAGTAGCCTTGCGGCGTCAGACGCATGCGGTGTCCGGCTTCGGTGACTCCCGAAGCGAAGGTGAAGAAGGTGCTCTGGCCGAAGGTCTTATAAGAGGGGAGCGGTTCGCCATCGACGCCGCCGCCATCGATGCCCGATCCGAAACCGAGGCCGCTCAGCGCCTTGACGGGCGTACCGTTGAAAGGCGTCAGGAACAGGCGGCCGGCGTAATCGCGGTGGCCGCTCACGGCCGCATCGCTCAAGCCGTTGTCGGGCACTCCGTTGAAGACGCCGACGGAGTAGTTCAACTGGTTGGGGAGCAGATCTCCCGAAATCTGGTAGCCGATGTCGCGGCTGGGGACCAGCAGCGTGGGCAAGCCGCGCTCGACAAAGGTGGTATCGTCATCCGATTGCAGGCGTTCGAGACCGACGGGAGGCTTGAACTTGCCCACGCGAACCTTGGCCCTGGAAAAGTACTTCAACTCGAGATAGGCGTCGTAGATAACGGTGGTTCCCTGGCCGAAATCCGGCCGGAAGAAGTAGTCGACGTACTTGTAGACCGTTCCCGAGATGGTCGGCCGGACGCGGCGCAGAAGCATGCCATCGGAGCCGGCCGAGGCGCCTTGGCCAAGGAAGGCGCGATTATCCACCTGGAGATCGGCGCCGATCTTCAGCAGGAAATTGCCATCGTTGGATTTGATGGTGAACCCGCTGGTATCGGCGGTCGCCGTTGCGCCGTTCTGCGCTTTGGCGGCGGCGTCCTCGGCGTCCAGTTCCTTCTTGCGCTCGTCAATCTTGATCTGCTGATCCAGTTCGTCCACCCTCTCCTCCAGTTGCTGAATCTTCTGGTCCGCGGACTGCTGGTCCGCCGACTGCGCCCGCGCAGGGCTCATGGATATACCCATAATGACCGCGAAACCCATCCACAACTTCCGTTGAGACATCTGGAAACCCGCTCCTTTATGCGAAGTCGAGGCCCTCCAGTTCGTCCGGCGGGGCATCGTGTCAAGTGGTTGGTCATGGCCTCCAGTGTTCTGGTCGGCTTGGCCCAAAGGCGGGCAAGCTTAGGACTCCGCGGAGTCCCCATCTTGAAATCGGATTTTGTTTCTACACTCGATCTGGACAACGCGAGAGTCGTGTACGGTGATCTCGACGGAGCCGTACCGCAAGCTTCGGACCGCATCCAGGATCGCCGCCTCCGGCACGGGAAGCTTGTCCTGGCGCTGCCCTGGTTTCCTTGATAGAGGATACATTTATACAATCCCGATAGAGAATATGGTATATAGGCGTCCAACGTTTGTCAAGTAAATCCATTGACATTGGTACTTTGCTCGTCCGCTACCATATTTAACACGCTAGTCATCGCAGCGTCACACCACTTCTCTAACCTGCAAGTTCGGGCTTGCATGTCCGAATTGCCAACTCAACCCTTTTGAAAGAGGAAAAGCGCAACTTATGATCCAATCGAGAAGAGCAGGTATCGCATTCTCCACGTTAGTGTTCGCCTTGAGCACTGCGGCTTGGGCCACGGATCCCGAACCCGCTCCCGCTCCCGCGCCCGACCCGGCGCCACAGGCCACGACGCCGGACACCTCCGTCCCCGCCCCCTCGCCGTTGCAGTTTCACATCGGCGATTCAACTATCACCCCCATCGGCTTCATGGATATGACGGCCGTATTCCGTAGCGCCTCCGCCGGCTCCGGAATCGGAACCAACTTCGGGTCCATCCCGTACAATACCGGCGTCGCCAGGCTCACGGAGTTCCGCCTGAATCCGCAGAACTCGCGCATCGGCTTCCGCGCGGACGCCATGGTGAAAGGGGCCCACGTGATCGGTTATTTCGAGGGTGACTTCCTGGGCAATAACGGGAATAACGTTTCTGTCAGCAGCAACAGCAACACCTTCCGTCTGCGGCTGTACTGGGTAGACCTGACCAAAGGCAAGTTTGAAGTCCTCGGCGGGCAGTCCTGGAGTTTGATGACTCCCGGCCGCAAGGGCATCTCCCCATTGCCGGGCGACATCTTCTATTCGCAGGATATGGACGTCAATTATAACGTCGGCTTGACTTGGGGACGGCTGCCCCAGTTCCGCTTCGTCTACCACGCGTCGGACCAGGTTGCCGCGGCGGTTTCGTTCGAAGAACCCGACCAGTACATCGGCGGTTCGGGCGGCGGCGGCGTCATCACCTATCCCACCACCGGGAGCATCTCCACCAACTATGCCAGCCAGCTCGACAATGGCGGGCTCGGCCCAACGAGCACGCCGAACGTGATGCCCGACATCATCGGCAAACTGGCTTTCGATCCCAAGACCGGCAGCACCACGCAGCATATCGAACTGGTGGGCCTCGTGCGCGAATTCAAGGTCTACAACCCGGTTGCCAACGGCAACCTGGGAGAGAGCTTCTCTAAAGAGGGAGCGGGCGTCTCGTTAAACATGAACTTCGCGCTCACCAAAAGCATTCACTTCCTCACCAACAACTTCTACGGCGACGGCGGCGGCCGCTACCTGTTCGGCACGGGTCCCGACTTCATCGTGCGCGGCGACGGCAGCCCGTCTCCCATCCACGACGCAGCCACGGTAACCGGTTTTGAAGTCGCCGCCAGTCCCACCACGGCGCTCTTCGCCTACTACGGCGACGCCTACTTCGCCAGGAACGTGGCCGTCGATACTGCCGGAAAGTTGGTCGGTTACGGTTATAGCGGATCTCCCAACAGCCAGAACCGGAACATCCAGGAAGGTACGGTCGGTTTCACCCAGACGTTTTGGAAGGATGCCAAGTACGGCGCCCTGTCGCTCATTTTCCAGTATGCGTATTACAACCGCGATCCCTGGTACGTCGCCGTCAACGCACCCAAGGACGCGCATAACAGCACTGTTTTCCTGGACTTGCGCTACACCCTCCCGGGTACCGCGCCAACCATGCGGTAATCCAGGCTCTATTAACGGAACTGTAACAATCGAATGAGAAAATCTAGGAGACTACCCATGAGGAAATCATCGTGCGCGCTTGCCGCCATGTTGCTGGCGGGCGCTTCCGTCGCCGCCGC
>PLGA01000270.1:16612-36313 GCA_003139735.1 Bryobacterales bacterium
GTGGATTTCGGCGCGTCCGACATGCCAATGACGGATGCCCAGATCGCAAAGCTGCCTGCGAAGTCCTTCCACTTCCCCACCGTTTTGGGCGCCGTGGTGCCGACCTATAACGTCCCAGGCGTGACCCAAGTCCTCAAGTTCAGCCCCGAGACGCTTTCCGGCATCTTCCTCGGCGCAATCACCAAATGGAACGATCCTAAGCTGGTGAAAGACAATCCCGGCGTGAAGCTGCCCAATGCGGATATCGTCGTGGCGCATCGTTCGGACGGCAGCGGCACCACGTTCGTCTGGACCGATTACCTGTCCAAAATCAGCCCGGATTGGAAGAGCAAAGTGGGCGCGAACACTTCCGTCCAGTGGCCGACAGGCCTGGGCGGGGCGGGCAACGAGGGTGTGGCGGGCCTGGTAAAGCAGACCCCCAACTCCATCGGTTACGTCGAGCTGATCTATGCGGCCAATAACAAGATGGCCTACGGATCGGTCAAGAACGCGGCCGGGACGTTCGTGACGGCCAGTACGGATTCGGTGAGCGAAGCCGCGGCCGGCGCCGCCAAGGCCATGCCGGCGGACTTCCGCGTTTCCATCACCAACGCTCCCGGAAAGGGCGCGTACCCCATTTCCAGCTTCACCTGGCTCCTGGTTCCCGCCAAGATCCCGGATGCCAACAAGGGCAACGCGATCAAGGGCTTTATCCAGTGGATGCTGGCCGACGGCCAGAAGGAAGCCGCCGCCATGTACTATGCTCCGCTTCCAAAGGAAGTGGTGGCCTTGGAGCTGAAGCAGCTTGCGTTGCTTCAATAACCGTTGAGCATGGGCACGGTAGCGGCATTACAGGCTCCGGCGGCGGGCAGACGCACTCAAACGGGCGACGTGATCGCCCGTTGGGTCGCTTTCGCTTTCGCCGCAAGCATCCTGGTTGTGGCCGTGCTGCTCGTACACCAGCTTTGGGTCAGCTCCGCCGCGTCCCGCCACAAGTTCGGATGGGGGTTCTTGACCTCCTCCCAGTGGAATCCGGTCACCGAGGACTTTGGGGCTTTGCCGTTCATTTACGGAACGGTGATCACGTCGTTTCTTGCTCTTCTCATTTCCACCCCGTTAGGGCTGGGCGCCGCCATATTCCTTGCCGAACTGGCCCCAGCCAAGCTTTCGAGCATCCTTACCTTTCTGATTGAGCTTCTGGCAGCGATCCCCAGCGTCATCTACGGCCTGCTGGCTATGTTCACGCTGGTTCCGCTCATGCGCAACACGATTGAGCCATTTCTGAAGGATTACTTCGGGTACCTGCCGCTGTTCAAGGGCGTGGCGTTTGGCGTGAGCTACCTTACCGCGGCCCTGGTCCTTTCGGTCATGACCATCCCGTTCGTGATCTCTGTCTCGCGCGAGTCCCTGCTGGCGGTGCCGCGCGAGCAGCGCGAGGCCGCTCTGGCCTTGGGCGCGACCCGCTGGGAGAGCACCTGGCACGTGGTTGTGCCGTACGCCAAACTCGGCATCCTCGGATCGGTTTTTCTGAGCCTGGCCCGCGCCCTGGGCGAGACCATGGCGGTCACCATGGTGATTGGAAACAATCCCGCCATTCATGCTTCGCTGCTTGCGCCAGGCTACACCATAGCTGCGGTCATCGCGAATGAGTTCAGCGAGGCCACCGGCCAGATTTATCTGGCGGCGCTGGTGGAACTGGGGTTGGTTCTCTTTTGCGTGACCATCGTGATCAACGCCGTAGCCCGCCTGATGATCGTCGCCACTACCAGAAAGGGTTCCAAGAGGGCATGAATACGAGGCTCATCTGGCGCAAGTCCGTTAATGCTGTCATGCTCACGCTGACCGGCGTCATTACGGTCCTCACCGTTTCGGTGTTGTTCCTCATCCTCGGACTCCTCGTTTACAACGGCGCCTCCGCGCTGAACTGGAATTTCTTCACCAAGCTGCCGCTTCCCGCCGGGGAGTTGGGCGGAGGCTTGGCCAACGCCATCGTCGGCAGCCTCGAAATCGTGGGCATGGCGGCGCTGATCGGCCTCCCAATTGGGTTTATCGCCGGCATCTATCTCTCCGAATTCGAAGACCGCCATTTCGCTTCGGCGGTCCGGTTTGTCGCGGACTTGTTGAATGGGATGCCATCCATTGTTGTCGGCTTGCTGGCATGGTCCATCGTGGTCGTCTCCATGAAGAGCTTCTCCGCCGTCGCGGGGTCCGTCGCGTTGAGCATCATGCTGGTGCCGATCGTGACGCGCCAGACCGAGCAGTTCCTTCGCGAAGTGCCGCAGTCGCTTCGGGAAGGCGCCCTGGCGCTCGGAGCCAGCAAGTGGAGGATGATTGTCACCGTGGTGGTTCCCGCCGGCAGCAAAGGGATTTTGACCGGCATGATCCTGGGCGTGGCGCGCATTTCCGGAGAAGCCGCGCCGCTTCTGTTTACCGCCCTCAACAATCAGTTCTGGTCGGGAGGCATCCTCCAGCCAACGGCCTCCTTGCCGGTCATGATCTACTATCGGGCACTCTCTGCGTACGACGACTGGCACCAGCAGGCATGGGCCGCCGGCCTGGTGCTGATCGCACTTGTTTTGATCGCTAATATTTCGGCCCGTTACGTCCTTGCGCGGGGGATTTCCGTTCCGCGCGGATAGGTGAACGATGCTTATGAGCCCCGCACGCGAATCCGATCCGAAGCGCAAGCTGCACCAACCCGTGATGGGCGAGGCGTCGCCCGACCCGGCGCCGAACGCCGATCCCAAGCTGAGGGCCAGCAACGTCAACTTCTACTACGGATCGTTTCAAGCCCTGCACGATATCTCGCTCGATATGCGCGCGAACCGGATTACCGCGCTGATCGGCCCTTCCGGCTGCGGCAAGTCTACCTTCCTGCGCATCCTGAACCGCATCAACGAAACCATCCACAACCACCGTCTGGAGGGCAGCGTTCTCCTGGACGGGGAGGATGTCCTGAGCGTGGACGTCACCAGCCTGCGACGCCGCGTCGGCATGGTGTTCCAGCGCCCTAATCCCTTCCCCAAGTCCATCGCCGATAACATCGCTTATGGCCTGCGCATCAACGGCATGGCCACGCACAAGGAAATGCCGGACAAGGTCGAACAGAGCCTGCGGCGGGCCGCCCTATGGGATGAGGTCAAGGACAAGCTGCACGAATCCGCCTACGCGCTTTCCGGCGGCCAGCAACAGCGGCTGTGCATTGCCCGCGCCCTGGCGGTGAATCCCGAAGTCCTCCTGCTCGACGAGCCTTGCTCGGCTCTCGACCCCATCGCTACCGCCAAGATCGAAGAGTTGATGTTCTCTCTCAAAGACCAGTGCACCATGGTCATCGTCACGCACAACATGCAACAGGCCGCCCGCGTGGCGGACAACACCGGCTTTTTCTTGCTCGGCCGTCTCATCGAGTACGACAGCACGGATACCATTTTCAAGAATCCCGCGCGCAAGGAAACCGAGGATTACATCACCGGCAGATTCGGTTAGGCGAGAGGAAGAAACCGTGCGTCAATTCACCGTCGAATTGGAAGAACTGAACCAGAAGTTGCTCGAAATGGGTGGACTCGTGGAGACCGCCATCCACCGCAGCATCCGGGCTCTGGTCGCCCAAAACCCGGAGATCGCCGAACAGGTGATCCGCGACGAGCCGCGCATTAACAGGCGGCAGATGGAGATCGATGACCTGGTCACAGGGCTGCTTGCCCGGCGCCAGCCGGTGGCGCGCGATCTGCGTTTCCTGACGTCCGTGCTCAAGATCAACACCGACCTGGAACGCATGGGCGATCTGGCCCGGCATATCGCCCAGCGCGCGGTTACCCTCATGGGCCACCCGCTTGGCCAGGCGCTGGTCGATATCCCCCGCTTGGGTTCGCTGGTGGAATCCATGGTCCTGAAATGCCTCACCGCGTTTGTCGAGGGCGACGACCAACTGGCCCGATCCATCCTCCCTCTGGACGACGAAGTGGATGCCCTGCGCGACGCGATTTACGAACGGCTGTTGACGGTCATGCAGAACGATCCGGCCCTCGTGCCGCCGGCCGTCGATCTGATTTTCGTAGCCCGCCACCTCGAACGGATCGGCGATCACGCCACCAACATCGCCGAGGACGTGGTGTTCCTGGTAAAGGGAGTGGACGTGCGGCACCACGCCGAGCGCCTCGAGAACGTCTAAGACGGCTAGAGCCCAGCGGGCTGCTGAGAAACGGTCCTGTTCGGGCACGATTTTGGGCAAATGCCCAAAATCGAGTCTGTAACATGCTGATTCTAAACCGGAGACTCCTCCGATTTTGGGCAATATGCCCAAGATCGACCGGCCCATGCGCCCTTTTCGGCAGTGAGACGGTCACTGGCGCCGCCGTGAGGTGACCTTCCGGCGCTCCCCGATTCGTCGATACTGAAGGATGGACATCGGCCGCGTCTTGATCGCTTTGGGTCTCGTCCTGCTGGCGGCGGGCCTGCTATTTTCGTTTGGCGGACGGCTTCCGCTCCGGCTCGGCCACCTGCCTGGCGACATCTATATCCACGGAAAGAACTTCAGTTTCTATTTCCCGCTTGCCACCTGCATTTCGCTCAGTGCGCTCTTCTCGCTGGCGTTGTGGATTCTGCGGCGTTGACCGGAGCAGCTACCAGAAGGCGATCTTCCCTGCGATTGACCGATATCTGAGCGGCCACTCCGCCATTCTGAACCGCGCGCCGGAGCAGGCTATCGGAGGGCGTGGGGTATGATGGAGCGATGGCGCACAAGCGCCCGGCACGTTCCGGCCGTCTTGCGAATGCCCGGGCCATAAAGGATACTCCGGCGAAAACCAGAGTTTGGGAGGACCCGGCCCGGTGGGCGGCGCTGATCTGCGCGACGCTGATCGCTTATGCTCCGGCCCTCCGTGGGAGGATGGTTTGGGACGACGCGCGTCATGTGACGGCGCCCGATCTGCAATCGTGGCACGGGCTCTGGCGCATCTGGTTTGAACTGGGCGCCACGCAGCAATATTATCCGCTGTTGCATTCCGCGTTCTGGGTGGAGCACCGGCTGTGGGGCGACGGCGTACTGGGATACCACCTGACCAGCGTCCTGCTGCACGCGCTGGCGGCTTGTCTGGTGGTGACGATTGTCAGGCGGCTTTCGCTGCCGGGCGCGTGGCTGGCGGGTTTCGTTTTCGCCCTGCACCCGGTATGCGTGGAGGCGGTGGCGTGGATCTCCGAGCAGAAAGACACGCTTTCGGGGGTGTTTTGCCTGGCGGCTGCGCTCACTTATCTGAACTTCGACAAGACGCGCCGCAAGTCGCGGTATTTTCTGGCGCTGGGGCTGTTTGTCATGGCCCTGATGAGCAAGACGGTGACGGCCACGCTGCCGGCCGCGCTGCTGGTCATTTTCTGGTGGATGCGCGGACGGATCGAGTGGCGGCGCGACGTTCTCCCGCTGCTGCCATGGTTCGGGATCGGCGCGCCGGCCGGGCTCGTGACCTCATGGGTGGAGAGGGTTTACATCGGCGCGCAAGGAACGGAATTTGCACTGACGCTGCCGCAACGGCTTCTACTGGCTGGCCGCGTCCCGTGGTTCTACGCGTGGAAGGCGCTTTGGCCGGTGAACCTGATGTTCTCTTACCCCCGGTGGAAGATAGATCCCGGCGAGTGGTGGCAGTATCTCTTCCCCATGGGGCTAGCGGCGGTGGCAGCGGCTTTCGCCCTGCTGGCGCGAAAGAATCGAGGGCCGCTCGCCGGCTTTCTGATTTTTGTGGGGACGCTCTTTCCGGTGCTCGGGTTCCTGAACGTCTTTCCTTTTCGGTACTCTTACGTTGCCGATCACTTCGAGTACCTGGCCATTCTGGGCATCGTGGTCCCGGCGGCTGCCTGGCTGACTAAGATCGCGCGAAGCAGGACCGTCGCCGCCGTTGTGCCGGTTCTGTTGGTGACCGTGCTGGGGATCGCGACCTGGCAGCAGAGCGGCAACTATCGCGACGCGGAGACCCTCTATAGCGAGACCCTGGCGCGCAATCCCGACAGCTATTTTCTGCATCTGGACCTGGGGACCCTGCTGATCCAGACGCCCGGAAGGGTCCCGGACGCGATTGCCGAATTCGAGGCGGCGGCGCGCCTTGATCCGGCTAGCGAGCCAGCCCACATGAACCTGGCAAACGCGCTCTCGGCGGTGCCCAGCCGGTTGACGGACGCCGTCGCCGAATATGGGACGGTGCTTCGGATGGAACCAAATTCCTGGGAGGCGCACAAAGACCTAGGGTTCGTCTATTCGCAAATGCCCGGCCGGCAGGCGGACGCGATTGCGGAATATCGGAAGGCGCTGGAGATCGACCCCCATTCCGCGATGGTGCACTTCCGCATGGGAGACATCTTCCTGGCGACGCCCGGCGGTCTGCCGGATGCCGTGGCCGAGTATCAAGCAGCTTTGAAGATCGACCCCAATTTCGCGCAGGCGCACAACAACCTGGGAAATGCCTTGCGGTCGATGCCGGGGCGGATGCCGGACGCCATCGCCGAGTTTGAGACGGCCGTACGGAGCGATCCCACCATGGCGGAGGCGCACAACAACCTGGGAAATGCACTGCGGCAAATGCCCGGCCGAATGCCAGATGCCATTGCCGAGTTGCAGGCGGCGGTGCGCTCGAAACCGGATTTCGCGAGCGCGCACGCCAACCTGGGGCTAGCCTATGCGCAAATGCCCGGCCGGGAGCCCGACGCCATCGCGGAATATCGGACGACGCTGCGGATCAGCCCAGGTTCGGCGGTGGTGCACTATGACCTGGCGTATGTCCTGGCGCAGACCGGACAACTGCCGGAAGCCATGGCCGAGTGCCAGGAAGCGTTGCGCATCAACCCCAATTATGAACAGGGCCGTCAACTGATGGCGCAATTGACCGCGGCGTCTCGAAAGGGCCCTGGGCGATAGCGGGCGGCTACCATTCGGAGTCGTTCGCGCCCCGGTCGAGATGGAAGGGTGCGGAGGCGGCCTGGTTATTCCAGGTCACTTCCAGCCTGGCCGCCAGGGCCGCGATTTTCGAAAGCGTCATCTTGCAGTCGCCCGCAGGCGCGGAAGGCTTGCTCATGGTCATCGGGACGCGGCCCAGATCGAGCTTCGGGTCGTACGTGGCGGCCTTCGGGCCGGTCGCTTTGTTGAGGGCGAGCTGCCACTGGGCGGCATCGGCCAGGACATAGAGCGTGTAGTCGCCCTTCGGCACGCTGAAGCCGTTGAAAGCCAGATCGGCGTCGGTATGAAAGCTGCCGGCCGCGCGGTTCTTGGCGGCGGGGGCGGCGTACTTGACGGTAACCGTCTGGCTCTCGATGGTGACGGACGTCTGTTGCTGCGCATAGGCAGCGGCCAAGGCGAGAGACGCGCCCACAGCCATGAAAAGATACTTCCGCATCGTTTGGTCTCCTATTTCAGGGTACTGAATCTACTCGGCCACCGCCACAGGCTCCGCCTTCTTTTTGGGGATTCCCTTCGTATGGCACTCCGCGCACTTCACAAAGTGAATGTTGTGCTTGCTGTTGGGCGAGGCGAACGTGGTATCCATCTTCTCCACGTCCAGGCCGCAGTTGGACATCTTGGGATGGCAGGACGCGCAAGAAGCCCGGGTGGTCTGGCCGTGCTGCGCATGACAGGCGAGGCAACTGATGCCCTCGTGAACGCCCATGCCGGTACGGTCGTCGCCACTCGCCACCTGCATGGTGGAGGTGGGCGCGTGACACTGATAGCACAGGGCCTGGCGCTGGTCGTGGCTCATCTTCACCGGGCGACCGCCATCCAGCATGGCCGGAAGGGGCAAGTCCGCGACGGGCACGTACTGTTGGGTGCGGCGGTCGAACAGCGCCAGGGAGGGGCGCGTGATTTCCTGCGAAGGCCCGGGAACGCGGCCGTCCAAGCTGGCTTTCTTCATCGGCTGGCCTTCCCGATGCAATTCATGGCACGTCAGGCACGGCATGGATGGCATGTTTGCGAGTTCGGCCGGCTTCAGGCGCCACGGACCGGTGCGATTGACGGGGGCGACCAGGTCCGCAATGCCGCCTTCGAAATGCATGCCATGGCAGCGTAGGCAGTCGTCCATCGGCATGTTCGCCGTATTGTATTTCTTGTCGAGGAAGATGCGCGAGTAAGTGGCGCTGTGCGGTCCCGCTTGCCACTGCGCGTACTCCTGGCGGTGGCAGCCTTCGCACTGGTCCGTCATGGCTTGCACGTACTTGTTTGGGAAGCCGATTTGCTCCGGCTGGTCTCCCTTTACGTGCGACCAGGCGCGCGCCACGTTGTTCATATGGAAGGATGCGTCGGTGGTGAGGGCATCGCCGTGGCACTTCTGGCAGCCGATGCCGCGGTGGCTGGAGTTCCGCCAGAAGTCATACGTGGCCTGCATTTCGTGGCACGTGGCGCAGCGCCGGCCATTGCCCGTTTCAAAATACAGGCTGGCCCCGGGGACCATCAGAAGGACGGCTGCGCCGATGAGGGCGGCCACTAACGCGGAAGTGAGAGCGATGCGCTTCATGCCGCCTTCGATCCCTTCCAGGCTCTCAACAGGTTCGCGGAGGCCCGGTAGGCGTTCGCAAGGATGGTTAAAGCCGGGTTAAACGCGCCGTTGGTGACATGAACGCTGGCGTCGATCACGTACACGTTGTCCACATCGTGAAGCTGGCAATCCTTATTGACGACCGACGTTTTCGGGTCGTCGCCCATACGGCAGGTTCCGGCCTGGTGCTGGCCGCCGCTGAGCGATTTGCCGAACCCGCGCTTCCAGGTCTGTATGGCGCCGGCTTCCTTGAGCCACGCCTCGGCTTTGGCGGCAAGGAACCGTCCGATTTCGATGGTGTGGGAGTGGCGGGTTCCGGACAGGCGGGCCACGGGGATGCCCCAGTGGTCCTTGACCTTGGGGTCCACCTGGACACGGGCATCGAACAGGGGCATTTCCTGCACCGGGCCCATCAGGACGATGGTCCGTTTGTAGGCGCTGCGGACGAATTCCTTGTGCTCCAGGCCCCAAGGAGCCACCCATGGCGGAACGTTGGCCATGAACTGATAGGGCAGGCGGATGAACTCATTGGCGAGCATCCCGCCGCCGGCCAAT
The DNA here is from genome assembly GCA_003139735.1 of Bryobacterales bacterium. Taxonomy (GTDB): domain Bacteria; phylum Acidobacteriota; class Terriglobia; order Bryobacterales; family Bryobacteraceae; genus BOG-224. Next base: position 25,657 of record PLGA01000270.1, read on the forward strand.
CCGGGGTTGCCATGGTTGTAATCGCAAATCGCGATGGAGGCGCCGGGCCCCAGGTCGTCGTAGGTGTCGTAGTCGAACAGGCCATTGGCGCCCGCGTACGAGTGAGACTGAAGGTTCCGTCCAACCCAGTCCGAGCGGTTTCCCAGGCCATTCGGGAACAGACGGTGCTTCGTATTCAGAAGCAAGCGGGCAGATTCGATGGCGCCTCCGCACACGATCACCAAGTCGGCGGGCTGCTCTTGCAAACGGTCGTGGGCATCGAAGTAGGCGACTCCGGAGGCGCGGCCCTGGCTATCGAGCAGAATCTCCCTGGTCATGCATTCCGTACGGAGTTCGCAGTTCCCGGTAGCCAGCGCGGCGGGGATGACGGTGTTATGGGTACCGGTTCGCGCGCTCAACTCGCAGGCGAAACCCACGCACCAGCGGCACCGCATGCACGACCGGCGGCCGTTGTAGGGAACCGTGTTCCGCAGCATGGGGATGTCGAACGGATGCAAGCCCAGGCGCTGAGCGGCCGGAAGGAGAATGCGGTGCTCCTTGCTGGGCGGAAGCGGCGGCATGGGCAGGGGCTTTTTGCGGGGCGCCTTGAAGATGTTGTTCGAGTCGTCGCCGGAGACGCCCAATTCCCACTCGGCCTTCTCGTAGTAAGGCTCGAGATCGTCGTAAGCGATGGGCCAGTCCGCGAGCGTGCTTCCCTCGACCGCGCCGTAGGTGGAGCGCATGCGGAAATCCTTCTCCATGTAGCGCCACGCCATGGCTCCATAGCTGAAGGTGCCGCCTCCCACGCAGGCTGCGTTGTTGCTATAGCCGCCGTCGCTCGGGACAACCAGGGACTCTTGCCCATGCTCGTCGACCAGCACGCGAGGATTGCGCTCATCGTCGGGACCGAACTTGGCGCCGAGGACCTGGGTGCGCTGATTAAACAGGTCGTCCTTGCGGCAGTCGCCGGCGGAATGCCATTTCCCGCGTTCGAGCAGGACCACGCTCAGCCCAGCGGTGGCCAGTTCCTTGGCGACCACGCCGCCGCCCGCGCCGGCTCCGATAATCACCGCATGAACACGCTTGAGGGCCACGGGTCAGCCGGCCTCCGGGCCTTCGTAGTGTTGGCGGCCGCGCACCGGGGGGAAGGGCAAGCCGAGCATTTTCCAGCTCGCCATGTGGCGATTGCCGCCGTGGCGGGGGTCGCCGTAGAAGCCCTGGCGGGCGTGGGACAGGATCAGATCGAAAAAGGCGCCGGACTTCTCTTCCACCGCGTTCAGCGCGTCGATCTGTTGGGCAGAATTCAATTGCACGAACGGCTTGCCGAATTTCGAGCGGCTGGCGGCGTCCACGGCGGCGATGCCGCGCCGGTAGGTTGCCTGGTACCTTCGAAACGGGCGGGTGAGTTGAATGTCGATGTAGTTGACGACGCCGGCTTCCTTGGCGCCGGGGTCGCGGTCGGCGGGAATGAGCTGCGCGCAAATCGCCTGCACCGTTTGCGCTTCGGCCGCCGTGAAGAAGCGCCATGACGCCCCCGCGTGGCTTCTGCCGCACGAAATCGCGGTGACGCCCGCGGCGGCGGCAAGGCCCGCGCCGAGAAACGTACGCCGTTTTAGTCTGACGCCAGGTACTTCCATAACTCACGCCACGGCTTTCGAACGAGCGCGCGCCCGTCAGGACGTCAGGAGCCTGTGGACCCGCTCGGCATTCTCCCTGACCTGGTCTTTCACTCTGGGCCACAGGCCGATGAACACGCCGTCGGTGGGCTTGATGCTCTGGTACGCCGTCCGGAAGGCCTGCTCGACATTGGTGACGCGGCCCGCGGCCAGGATCTTGAATGCGAAACATGGCTTCCGGGTTGCCTGGATGACCTTGTACATCTTGGGAGGGTCGCCGCGCACGTAGCCCTCGCCCTCGGCCCGTTCTTCGCCGAGGACTTTCGCCCATTCGTCGTTGGTGCGCGTGCGGTTGTAGACGCAGCAGGCGAAGAAATCGACGTCCCAGTTCTGCTCTTCCACCAGCGCGATGACTTCGGGATTGTGGCTGCCGACGCCTACCATGCTCCCGGTGTCGCGCATCTTCTTGCACCACTCTTTGACGGGGTCCATCTGCCCGATGTGGTAGGCGCGGTCGGTTTGGTCGCCCTGGTAGTAGATGGCATGCGGCTTGTGCTTCTTGATGAACTCCGTTTGGTCGCCGATGTTGCCTTGGACGATCAGGTGCATATTGCCGCCTTCGGCCAGGAACGCCTCGTAGTCCGGGATGCCCCGGCCGCCGGAGTAAAAGTTGAACCCGTTGATCCCGAAGCGGTTGCACTGATGGAGCACGTCGCAGACGCGGTCCGGGGTGTAGTACTCCTGCATGACCGTGTCGAGCGTGCTGTTGAAATGGGAGAACCCATAGAACTCGTTGCAGCCACAGATCAAGCGGCCGATCTCGACGCTGCCGAACTTCATCTTTGGAACCTGGACTTCCGAGGCCGGTTTGGGCGGTCCGGGCGGCTGCTGCCCGCGGCCTTGCGCGGCAAGTGCGGCGGCGCCGCCTAATCCGGCTGCCATCGCCGCGGCGGACTGAAAGAAATTGCGTCGTGAGTTGGACATGTCAGTCACCTTTACCGGCACTTTAACACCCTAAATGCCCAAAATGGCGGAGGTGGGTCCCAATAAATCGTACTACAAGGTATTATGATCTGTAATACAATTGGGCGTCAAGCACTTCTGATGGAGATTTCAACACCCTCGCCAGCCGCCTTGGGCGCGAGGATGTGACATATTCTAAGGTAAGTTCCTATGAAACGGATTTCGCGTGTGTTTGCTCTGATTCCGCTGCTGGCTGCCGCGTTGCCGGCGCAGCGGCCGTGGCAACAGATCACGGTTCCGTCGCTGCGTGAGGCAGCCGCGAACTTCAAAGCGCCGCCGCGCGAATACGGCGCCATTCAGCCGTTCCAGAGTTGGAACGGCTCCGACCCAAATGAAGTTCGGGCAAGAATCGTCCAGGATCTCGACCGGCTGGCGGCCAATGGCGTTTTCGTGGTGAACATGTCGCCGGGGCGCGGCGAGCCCAAGTACCTCTCGCCGGAGCACATGGACCAGGTGAAGTTTGTGGTTCAGGAAGCCAAAAAGCGCGGGATGAAGCTGTGGATCCAGGACGAATACGACTACCCCAGCGGGTTTGCGGGCGGCAAGATCAGCGAGCAGTACCCGGAGCTGACCATGCAGGGGCTCGACGCGGACATACGGATCCACGTGATGCCGGGCCAGACGCTGACCATGCCAACGCCTCCCGATACTTTGGGCGCGCTGGCGGTGTTTGCGCAGACCGGCGCGACTCAGATTGTGCCGGTCGGCCCGGACGGAATTCATTGGAGGGCCCCGGCGCCGCCGCCGGGCGCGGGCGGCTATCCGCAACCGTGGGAGCTGATCCTGGTCCGGCATGTTTTTCGCAGTTCTCCCACGCGCATGTCGGCGAGGGCCGACGGCACGCGCTCCAAAGACAGCCAGTACTCGCTGATCGACTATCTGAACCCGGATGCCACCAGGGCTTTCCTCAAGATCACCCACGAAACCTACAAGCAGGCGGTAGGGGATGAGTTCGGCAAGACCATTCTGGGCTTCTTCGGCGACGAGCCCGATTACACCTGTTTCATGCCGTGGACGCCCAGGCTGCTCGACGAGTTCCGGCAACAGAAGGGCTACGACCTTCAGCAATACCTGCCGCTCCTGTTCGCTCCCAAGATGACCGATGAGGCATGGCGCGCGAAGGCGGACTACTGGGACGTCTGGAGCGGGATGTTCCGCGAGAACTTTTTCGGGGTGGAGGCGGAGTGGTGCGCGAGGAACAACGTGGAATACCTGGTCCACCTGAACCACGAGGAGCAGGCGTTNNAGGTTCCGGGCATCGACAACCTGAGCCAGCTTGTGCCAAGCAGGGTGCATGTTCCGGACGGGACCTGGAACGAGAACAACAACTTCCCCAAGCTGGCGTCATCGGCGGCGCACCTGTTCGGCAGGCCCAAGGTTTGGACCGAATCGGCCGGCGGATTGGGCATCGACGGCAAATTCCAGTTGGATTATCAAGTGGTGCGGGGAGTGAACGCGCTGCAGATCGGCCTGGCGGGAGGGCGCGGCGGGGCGGCAACCGTGCCGCCGCAAGCGCCCATGCTGGAGTGGTACACGGACCGGGCGGGGTATTTGATGGCCATCGGACGCCCGGCGGCGCAAGTGGGTCTGTACTATCCATCGAACAGCATGTGGATGGGGGATGAAGAGGCCGACCGCAGCATGACCAAGCTGGGTTGGCAGTTGTTGGAGCACCAGGTGGATTGGGATTACTTCGACGAGCAATCGCTCGGCTCGGTGGCGGCCATTGCGGACGGCGGTTTCAAGAACCTCAGCGGCCAGGTTTATCGGGCCATCGTGGTTCCGTCCTCGACCGTGATTACGCGGGCTGGCATCGAGCGTTTTCAGGCGTTCGCGAAGGCGGGCGGCAAAGTGATTTTCGTGGGCAAGACTCCCAAGCTGGTGGTGGACAAGGCGTTCTTAAATGCCAAGGACGCGCCCGACTTGAGCTTCGCCACGCTCGTCGAGCCTTCGGGCGACATCACCGCGCGCGTGATTGCGGCCCTGCCGAAGCCGGATGTGGCGCTCGATAGCCCCTGCCCGCGGCTGACGTACACGCACCGGAGCTGGAGTGACGCCGAGCTATACTTCTTTTTCAATGAGAGCAACCAGGAACAGTCGCGGACGGCAACCGTCGCCGGGCGGGGGCAGGCGCAGGCGTGGGACTTGAGCACGGGCGAGATTCACGCCATGGCAGCGGCCACGGCGGAGGGCGGTTCGGTGCGTTTTCCGTTGGTGCTCGGGCCCTACGAAACCAAGGTGGTGGTGGTCGGGCCGCTTCCCGGCGGACTGGCGGCGCCGGAGCCCTCTTTTGCGTCCGGCGCTACGCTGGCGGAACTGGGCGGCGATTGGTCCCTGGACCTGAATGGCAAACAGGCGACCACGCCTTTGAAACCGTGGGAGGAGTTGGGCGCGGCATCGTTCGCCGGCCCAGCCACGTACCGCAAGCAGTTTACGGCTTCGGCCCCGGCGGCGGGCAAGCGGCTGTTCCTGGAAATCGCCGATGTGCACGACTACGCGCGCGTGACGTTGAACGGGAAGGTATTGGAGGCCCACGCCTGGCAGCCGTATCGCTGGGATGTGACTGGCGCGGTGAAGGCGGGACCGAACGATCTCGAAGTGGAAGTGCGCACGACTGGCGGCGGCCGCGGGGGCCGTGGCAATGCGGCGCCGACGGCCTCAGGACTGCTCGGACCGGTTCGGCTGGTAGCGCGCTGAGTTTATTGTCCGGCGGGCCCCGGCAAATGTTGCGGCACAAGCGCCGCCAGACCGTCAACCGCCTTAACCGGCTTGGCGACGATGCTGACTTGACCGGACCTCAAGCCAGGACGATTGGCCGTGATTGTAATTGTGCCTCCCGAACGGGTGGAACGGATGGATACGCGGTTGATGCCGCATTCGGTATTCAGGTAGAGGTTGTTTGTGGAATCGATCTTGCCGCTATTGTAGCCGCCGCGCCAGACGCCCGGTCCCGCGACGGTGAAATCCACTCGGGCGTCATCAGTCGGGCAGCGCCGACCTTGGGCGTCGACGACCTCCACGTCAATCAGCGCCACATCCTGTCCGTCGGCCTGCAAGCCCAGTGGACCGGCTATGGGCGTGAGTTTGATTTGCGCCGGCGGTCCGGCGGTCGCGAGTTCCTCCTGAGCCGCCGGTTTGCCATCGTTTCTGCCGACCGCCTTCAAACTCCCCGGTGCGAATTCCACATTGGGAAAAGCGAAGACATAGCCACTGGCCGGTTGGGAGTTCACCCCCATCGACTTTCCGTTTACGAATAACTCCACCGACTGGGTATTGGCAATCGCATAGACAGTCTTCACCGTCCTCTTCGCGTCCGGACCCGACGGATAACTCCAGTGACCGAGGATATGAATATCGGGCTGGTCGTTTTGCATCACCCGGTGGGCGAAATAGATCTCCTTAGGCAGGCGAACGGCGTCCACCTTGCCGCTGACCCGGCAGACTTCGCTTGAGTCCTGCCGCCCATCCGCATCGGAATCGGAGAAATAGATCGACGCATAGCCCGACCACTTCGAGTGCGCCGGGTCGGCGTTCGAAATGCGGTTGTCCCAATACGCCTTGTAGCGATTGACCGAAGCCAGGGCGAATGTCTCGGACGTGTATTGATAGGTATCGTCCGGCCCCTTTTTGAAGCCAAAATACGGCGGCGAGAAATCGTCCCAGAATCGCCGCGCGCCTTCGTCGCGAAAGTCCTCGGTTTCGATGAGGGGCGCACGGTCGCGGCGTTCCGCGCTGTAGCCTCGGAACATGGCGCCGGGACCTGAAAGCTGGTCGGTCCGCGGGTCCTGGCCAATCATCACGCCAAAGAATTCGGCAATGGGAGTTGTGGCGGTGTTGGCCGCTACGTCATCGTTGCCGCGGGCGCCCAAAACGCGGCCGCCGTCCGGGTCCCATTGCTGGCGCAGGGCAACCATCTGGCGCATGTGCTCGACGGTGACCACGGTGTTGCCCGCCTCCCAGAAAAGGATGCTGGGACTGTTGCGGAAATAGATCATCGAGTCGCGCATGACTTCCAGGCGCTGCTCCCATTGGCGTCCCACGGCGTCCCGTTCCTTGTCTCCGGCCGGGCAGATCTGGATGATGCCGAAGCGATCGGCGGAATCCGAATCCACGCGCTGCGGCGCAATGTGCATCCAGCGGATATAGTTGGCGTGGCTGTTGCGAATCAACCGGGCGTTGAAATCGTGCATCCAGTCCGGATATGCCTGCCCCAGGCCGGCCCATTCGTCGCTGGCGCGCTGGGCGAAGCCCTTCAGGTAGACGAACTTGTCATTGAGATATACGCCGCCCGTCCCGGCGCCGCCTTTGAAGGCGGTCTTGCGAAAGCCGGTGGTTACCTTGTCGGCGTCAACGGTCTTGCCGTCCACCGTGAGAATGGTGTAGACGTCGTAAAGATAGGGGTCGCCCGGACTCCAGAAGCGGGCGGCATGGAGCGCGCCGGCCGCGGTCAGGACGGTCTTTTCGCCGGCGGCAATATCGGCTGAACTGCCCTGGAATCGGGCGCGGACTTGCCCCTTTCGGTCGACAATCACGGCTGACAACTTTACGTTGGCGCGGCCGCCCGACGCATTGCTTACTTGCGATTCGACGGTGACGTTGGCGCTCTTCCCCGCGATATCGAAGTTCCCCGCATGAACATACACGCCGGTGCTTTCCAGGCCATAATAGAGCGGCAGCGTCTGATAGATTTTGCCGGTGACGTGCAGCCAGACATGCCGGTTGATGCCGCCGTGATCGGGATTGAAGTCATTGGCGTTCCATTCAAACGGCGTATTGCTCGAACGTTCCGCGTAAGTGGTGCGGTTATCCAGCTTCACCGCCAGGACGTTCTCTTGGTTCCCGAAGTGAACGGCGCCGCTGATATCCAAGCCGTAGGCCGTCACTCCGTTCTCATAGAGGCCCGCTTCCTTGCCGTTCAGGAAAATGTCGCCGGCTTGCCGCATGCCCTCGAATTCGAGGAAGATTTTGTCGCCGGCGAGCCTGGCGGGAAGCTTGAAATGTTTGCGGTACCAGACCACCCCCTTGAACGTGCCGCGGTCCCCGCCGCTATGGGAAATGATCTGGCGGAAGGAGTCGACGTCGTTGAAGGTGTGGGGCGTGCTGACCGTGGTCCAGGACGAATCGTCGAAGGCGGGCGCCTCCGCTCCGGCTACGTCCTCGCGGATGAACTTCCAGTCCAGGTCAAAGCTCAGTTTGGCGCGCGGCGACGCCGGCGGCGCGTAGGGCGCGGTTTGAGCCGAAGCCAAGCAGGACAGCGCCCAAACCATCAGTCCCATCGCGCCGAGGCGGCGTGACGCAATCGATCCGCTCAAGTCGGTTCTCCCTGGACTAAACTTTACCGCAAGTCATAAGTCCTTGTGCGGTGAGGCGCATGGCGGTATCGTGTTGGCGAATGAAACGTCAAACACTACCCTTTTTTACACTGATCCTCGCCGCCGGCGCCGCGTGCGCCGTAACGCCAGCCTGGGGGCAGGAGGCCAGACCTCCGGCGGCAGCGCCGGCGGCCGTGAAACCGGCCTTCCCCAGCATCCTGCCCGGCAGAGGCCTGGCGCAGCACGATTTCTTCTACGCCGGGGAGGCCAAAACGCAGGACATGTACATCGTGCGCGGCGGCAAAGTTGCGTGGGAGTTCCACGATCCCGCGGGAAAAGGCGAAATCAGCGATGCCGTGCTGCTTTCTAACGGAAACGTACTCTTCGCGCACCAATTCGGCGTGACGCTGATCAATCGCGATAAGAAGGTGCTTTGGAACTACGACGCTCCGGCCGGAACGGAGATACATACGGTGCAGCCGATCGGCAAGGATCGCGTGCTCTACGTGCAGAACGGCGACCCCGCCAAGGTTGTGGTCGTGAACATCGTCACCGGCAAGACCGAGCGTGAGTTTGCGGTTCCGGTCAGAGACCCCAAGAGCGTGCACGGCCATTTCCGCCATGCGCGGCTCACCGATGCCGGCACATTGCTGGTGGCGCACATGGACCTGAACAAAGTCGTGGAGTACGATTCGACCGGCAAGGAACTCTGGTCGCACACGCCGGGGATGGCCACCTGGTCGGCGGAGCGTTTGAAGAACGGCGACACGTTGATTGCCGGAGCGCGGCTGGTTCGCGAGGTAAACCCCGCCGGGGCCACGGTCTGGGAGTTTTCGCCCGCCGATGTGCCGGACTACCTGTTCAACTCGATGCAGATCGCCAAGCGGCTGCCCAATGGGAACACGCTCATCAATACCTGGTTTAATCAGTGGAATGCGACGGCCGATCCCGCCACGGTTCCCGTACAGGCGCTGGAAGTAACGCCGGACAAGAAAGTGGTCTGGGCGTTGCGCGCGTGGGGGAACCCGGTGAATCTGGGACCTTCGACCACCATTCAGTTGCTCGACGAGCCAAGCATTCCCGAGGCGGCGCATTTCGGGGATTTGAAATGAAAACACGACGAGCCTTTAGCGTTGCCTTGTACGTGATTATCTCGCTTGGGATGCAGTTGTACGCCGATGATGGGGTCCGGTTCGAAGTGGCATCCGTGAAAAGAGCCAGCGAATGCACCTATGAGGACCATTCGATGGGTCCCGGGCAAGTTACGATCAAGGGCTTTCCGTTGAACCTTGTTCTCATCTACGCGTTCGAGGTGAGCAAAGACCAAATCATCGGGCCATCGTGGCTCGAAAGCGACTGTTTCGACGTGGTAGCCAAGTTGCCGCAGGGTTCAACAATCGACCAGATCCCGGCGATGCTTCAGGCTCTCCTGGCGGAACGGTTCAAACTGAGTGCGCGCAAGGAAAGCCGGCCGAGCGCGGGGTACGCCCTCGTGGTAGACAAGAATGGCCCGAAGTTAAAGGAAGCGGCAGAGGACTCCACCTTCATGGGAAAGGCCCCACGTACTGCCCTGGCAATTAGGCGCGGCGGCGGCGGTGGTTTCAAGGGAATCATGACGATGGAGGCGCTGGCGAAGAATCTCTCCCGACAAGGATACGGTGAAATAGTGGACGCTACCGGGCTCAAAGGAGAGTACGAGATCAGCCTCTCTTGGGTCTCTGATCAAGGTGTCCGACCAGCGGAGCCATCGGCAGCGGCGAGCGATCCGGGGGCTGACCTTTTCACCGCCCTGCGGGAGTCACTTGGCTTAAGGCTCGAACCCCGGAAAGCGCAGACCGAAGTTCTTGTAATCGATCACATCGAACGGGTTCCAACCGCAAACTGACGCGCGCATCGCCGGACATTTCTGCCATATACGCGCTGCAAGACGGTTCAGGTTCCGGCGCCTGGATATATACTTGTCGCTCGGAGGCTGCGCATGCTCAGAAGGTGGTTCCTTTGCGCCGTGCTGGCCGTGCTCTGGCTGCCGCCGCAGTACGGTCTGGAACGCCCGGATGTGACGTTCAAGATCTTTCAGTTCCCGCCGGACAGGATCCCCCGCATCGATGGCAACACCGACGACCGGGCTATTGTCCCCGACAGCTACGCGATCGGCATGGATCAGCTCATGGACACCGAGCACGGGCACGGCATGAATCACGATCCCCGGAACCTCGATGTCAAGGTCAAGGTGGGCTGGGTCAAGGGTCTCAACCGCCTCTACTTCCTCTACGAGGCTTACGACAATTACTGGGACTTCGCGCGCACCGACCTTCACAACGACATTTTCGAGGTGGTGGTCGATGGCGATCTCTCCGGCGGGCCTTTGATCGATATCTACCACCGCGACGTATGGACCCCCGAAGCGGTGGGCGTGGCGCGCTCGAGGCTCGACCCGCGCATTAGCGAGCGCGACGCGCACTGGGCCACCCACGGGGTCCAGGCGCAGAATTACCACATCTTCACGCCGCCGGGCGACAAAGACTGGGCCATGGCCTGGGGATGCGCGCAGTACATCAAGCGCCTGCCCTACGCCAACGCCGCTTACAACTACAATTTCAAACCGGGCGAGAGCGGCAAGCTGGTGCTGGAATTCTGGATTACGCCGTTCGACTACTCCCCCTGCGACGGCCCGCAGCGCGCGGTGGAATCCGTCCTCACCGAAAACAAGCTGATCGGCCTCTCCTG
>PLGA01000240.1 GCA_003139735.1 Bryobacterales bacterium
TCTATCTGGTCCCGGCGTTCCAGGCGGTGCGGGAGCGCTTCGCGGGATGGCGGTTGCCCCCATTTCTGTTGGCCGGCGCCGTGCTGCCTTACCTGGCATGTTGCTTCGGGGCGGCGCCGTTTCACTGGATCGCGCTGGCGCGGCTGGCGGCGGTGGCGCTGGCGATAGGGATGTGGTACCTGCTGCTGCCCCGGTCCGCGGTGACCGACATCGGATTCGGCGCGCTCGTGGCGTGGGTCCTGCTCGGCAAGTTCCTAGCCTCGGTCTATCCCACGCCGTATCCGCACGTGGAGATCGGCATTCTGGGGAAGCTGGCGGTTTTCCAATCGGCCGTGCTGGCGCTCATGCTGGCGAGGCGCGTGCCGGAGACCGGCTACGGTTTCCTGCCCTCGGCGCGGGAGTGGCGCATCGGCGTGGTGCATTTTCTGTGCTTCGTACCGGTGGGACTGCCACTGGCGCTGGGGATTCGCGCGGTGCGGTTCGCCAAGCCGGCCCCGCTTTGGGTGATCGTGGGGACCCTGCTGGCGTACATTTGGGTGGTGGGGCTGGCCGAGGAGTTCCTGTTTCGCGGCGTCATGCAGCCGATGATCGAGCAGGCCGTGCGCAACCGCGCGGTGGGACTAGCGCTGACGTCGCTGCTATTCGGTTTTGTGCACTTGTGGTTTCGCGGTTTTCCGAATTGGCGATGGGTCTTGGTGGCGGGCACCTTGGGATGGTTCTGCGGGCACGCGCGCAACCAGGCTGGCGGCATCCGCGCCGCCGTAGTGGTTCACGCGCTCACGGTCACGGCCTGGCGCGCCTTCTTCGCGTAAAGAAACTCCATGAAGAACAAACTTCGCCTCCCATACCTGGCAACCTGGTGGATCGCTCCCTTGGTCCTCCTGCTTCTGAATGTGTGGATCGCGGTGCGGTTGTTTCACGTGGAATACTCGGCCAATTTGGGGTCGAACGAGGGCGAATTCATCGCCATCGCTCGCGGCGTCGCGAACCACTGGGGCGACCTGCGATGGTGGCCCGAGTGGAGCCTCGGCCTGCCGTTTCAGAACACCTACTTGCCGCTGCTGCCAACGATGGCGGGGATCTTCAGCCGCATCACGGGGCACTCGGCGGCGCTCTCGTTCCACCAGGTCTCGGCGGCGTTCTTCTGCCTGGGCCCGGTCTTCCTTTACCTGATGGCCTGCGTCATGACGCGCATGCCCTGGGCCAGCTTTCTGGCGGCCGCGGCGTACTCGACCGTCTCTCCCTGTGCGGTGCTGCCGGCGTTCCGTACCGATCTGGGCGGCCTGTGGAACCTGCGGCGGCTTCAGATTCTGGCGTTCTATGGCGAGGGCCCGCACACCGCGTCCATGGCCTTGATTCCGCTGGCGATCCTGTTCCTGTATCTGGCCCTGACGCGCGGCGGGCTGCGGGACAAGGTTTTGGCGGGCATGTTCCTCGGAGCGGCGGTTCTGTGCAACGCGTTCGGCGCGGCGATTCTGGCGGCTGCCGTGGCGGCCCTGCTGGCCTGCGTCCGCACGGAGCGATTCTGGCGCAACCTGCTGCTGGCCGCCGCCATCGGCGCATTGGCCTATTGCTGGATTTCGCCATTCGTGCCGCCCTCGGTGATTGCGGCCATCCGCATGAACTCGCCGACGGTGGACGGGGACTACCGGTTCAACGCGCAATCCGGGGTGGGCGTGGCGCTGCTGGCCGCCGGATTCGCGCTGGCATGGTGGGTGACGCGGCAGCGCGCGCCGGCGCACGTGCGGTTCTTCCTGCTGTTCGCCTGGCTGATGGCGGGAACCGTAGCGCTCGAGACGCTGGCGCGGATCCACGTGGTTCCGCAGCCGCACCGTTACCAGATTGCCATGGATATGTCGCTGTGCCTGCTGGCGGTCTTCGGAGGCGCGGAGGTCATCCGCCGCATCTCGCCGCGAGCTTTGACCACGGCGGCCGTGGTGCTCACATTGGCGCTCGCGGTTCAGGCGCGCCATGCCATTCGCTACGGGCGCGGCCTAATCCGCTCCACGGATGTCACCAGGTCCGCCATGTACAAGGAGGCGCGCTGGATGGACGCCAGTTTTCATGGGGAGCGCGTGATGGTGGGCGGGTCGTATTCGTTCTACTTCAACGATTTCTCGGACACGCCGCAATTGCACGGCGGGCAAGACCCCATGCTGCCGGACTTCATGCTGCGCATCGCGACGTTTACCATTTACAGCGGGATGAACGCGGGCGCGCGCGACGGGGAAATCGCCACGCTGTGGCTCAAGGCGTTCGGGGCGCACGCCGTCTCGGTTCCCGGCCCGCACAGTGAGGAAGTTTATAAGCCGTTCGCCAACCCCCGCAAGTTCGAAGGACTGCTGCCGGTTCTCTGGCGGGAGGGGGACGACGCCGTCTACGGCGTGCCGGCGCGCTCGGATTCGCTGGCGCACGTGATGGCGGCCGGAGACCTGGTCCGCGACCCGCCCATCAACGGCCTGGACACGGGCGAATTGGAAAAATACGTGGCGGCGCTCGATGCGCCGATCTACCCGGAGGCCCAGTGGCGCTGGACTTCGCGGCACAGCGCCGTGATCGACGCCGCGCTGGCGCCGGGGCAGGCGATCTCAACGCAGATCACGTACGCCCCCGGTTGGCGCGCGACGGCGGCGGAAGTAACGCACGATGGATTAGGGCTTCTGGTGTTGAAGCCAACTTGCCAGGGTCCTTGCGAAATTGCGCTTGCCTACGATGGCGGATGGGAGTGGCGCATCACCTGCTTCCTGAGTCTGGCGGCCATGCTGGCGGCCTTGTGCCTGGCCGTTGGCAGGCAAGCCCGCAATTTCAATCGGAACCGGTGGCAGCTTCCGTCCTGACGCGCGGACCTTCAGCAAGCGGTTTCCGAGCCTGGTCTTCCTGGACAGCAGAAACGCGAACTCGTAGGTGGAAGTGACCGGGTCCGTGCATTCGAATTGGCCATACTCGACGGGGCGCCCGTCCACGGTGAAGGAAACTTCCTCGGGCCGATCGATATCCTCGATGGTCACTTTGACCCCGCCCATGACCACGCGGTATTTCGATTCGATATCGACGCCATCGGAAACCGAGACCACTTTGGGCGAGCGCGGCGGCGGCGGCAGGACCTGGATGCTCTGCGGCCGGGCCAGCGCGCGACCGTCGCAGTATAGCGCGACCGGCGCGGGGCCTGGCCGAACGCCATCGGGGAGGCGCACATTCAGTTGGCAAGCGCCCGATTCGGTAATCGGCGAGAGGTAGCAGCCGCGCGTGTGAGCCTGCCCGAAGGCGACCTCCAGGTTGCCCAGGTGGCAGGATGGGGGAAGCCCGTCGATCCACAGGCTGAAGAAATCCCTCCACGTCCCCGCGGTCTCGGGCGTTACGCGCGGCCCGACGCGGCTGGCGGCAGTCACGGCTTTGATCACGGTTCGCGAAAAATCCGGCGCGCCGCAGGGAGCGGGCTTGAGCCAGGTGGTCCACATGTACTGCGTGTTCAAGCCGGAGAGCGCCACCAGATGAAAATCGCGCTCGCGGGCGAAGGCGGCCATCCGTTCGCCGGTGAAAAAGCAACCCGTCCAGGTAGGCTCGCGGCGCTCGATTTCGGTGGGGAGCGGCGGCGCTCCGCGCAACTGGCAGCACAGGATGCCGCCGGTCTTGAGCGTGCGCCGCGCCTCGCGGAGGTAGTTGAGCACAATGGCGGGGTCGGGGATGTGCTGGAAGACGATATAGGAATAGATGAAATCGAAGGACTCATCGGGGAACATGCCCAAGCCGTCGCCGGGGGTGACATGGACGTGCGCATGGGGGACGCCGCGCAGGGCCTCGCGCGCCTTGGCCGCCATCTCCGCGGAGATATCCACGCCGTGGATCTCGCCGAAATGCGCGCTCATGGGCAGCATCAGCCGGCCGGGGCCGCAGCCGATCTCCAGCGCCCGGCGCGATTGCGCGGGCGCTTCCGGCAGGCGGACCAGCTCCCGCGTCAGGGTGTGGAGGACTTCCGCGGCGCTCGCGAAGAATTCCCGCTGGTCCTGATTGCGGCGGCCAAAAGCCGCGTAGTAGTAGGCGTCCTCCCGCGCCCAGCGGTCCCAGTCTTCGCGCATCCGCTCGATGGGGTCCATGTACCGATTGTAAGCGGGGAGCGGGCGGGCGATCCGGGGCAAGCTTCGGTTGGCCGTTGGCAGGCGAATCGCCTGCCCCACCCAGCTACAGCTACCCTTGCTTCAGCATTTCCCTCGCGCAGTTGTAGCCGGGGGCGCCCATGACGCCGCCGCCGGGGTGGGCGCCGGAGCCGCACAGGTATAAGCCCGGGACCGGCGTCCGGTAGCGCGCCCATCCGGCTACGGGGCGCATGACGAACATCTGGTCCAGGCTCATTTCGCCGTGAAAGATGTTGCCGCCGGTGATTCCGAACTGGCGCTCCATATCGAGCGGTGTGAGCACCTGGCGGTGCTCGATCAGGGACCCGAAGCCCGGCGCGTATTCCTCGATCAGCGCGATCACCCGGTCGCCGAAGGGCTCGCGCAGAGCATCCCACGTTCCCTCGCGCAACGTGTAGGGCGCGTACTGCAGGAAGATGCCCATGACGTGTTTTCCGGGCGGGGCGAGGGACGCGTCGTACATGGTCGGAATGGTCAGTTCCAGAAGCGGGCGCGCCGAGGGGCGGCCATACTTGGCATCGTCCCAGGCTCGTTCCACGTAGTCGATGTCGGGACAAATGTGCATGGTGGCGCGGTGCTGCGGGCCGGGCGCGCCGGGGCAGGCGGTGAACTCGGGCAGGCCGCCGAGGGCGAGGTTGATCTTGCAACTGGTTCCCTCGATGCGGAAGTGGCGGATGGCGTCGAGGAAATCGGGCGGCAGATCGGGCGCGTCAAGTAAACGCAGGAAAGTGATTTTCGGGTCGGCGTTGGAAGCGATGGCGGACGCCTCGATTTCCTCGCCGCTTTCGAGCGCGACCCCGCGGGCGCGGCCGCCGCGCACGAGCACTTTGGCCACCGCGGCGCCGGTGCGGATGACGGCGCCGGCGGAGCGCGCCGAGGCGGCAATGGCTTCCGAAACCGCGCCCATCCCGCCGCGGACGAAGCCCCACAACCCGCGATGCCCGGCGACCGCGCCCATGCAATGATGCAGCAGAATGTACGCCGTGCCGGGGGAACGCGGGCCGCCGTTGGCGCCGATGACGCCATCGGTGGCGAGCGTCACTTTCACCTGCTCGGATTCGAACCACTCGTCCAGGAATTCGGCGGCGCTCTGGGTGAAAATCTTGGCCAGGGACGCCATCTCCTTGGGGTTGAGGCCGCGCAGCCGGGCGGCGAATTTCACATAGTCGAGAAGATCGAGCGGCCCGCGCGGCGGGAAGCGCGGCGGCGTGGTGAGGAGCAGACCCTCCACCACCTGGGACATGCGCTCCAGCCGTTCCTCGTAGGCGGGAAAGACGCGCGCGTCGCGGGGGGAGAAGCGCGCGATTTCAGCGAGGGTCCGGGCGTGGTCCTGCCACATGAAGAAATGACGGCCGTCCGGAAAGGCGGAAAAGAACGCGGGGTCCTTGGCGTCCACCCGGTAGCCGAAGCGCTCCAATTGCAACTCGCGAACGATGCGCTCTTGCAGCAGGCTGTTCAGGTAGGCGGCGGTGGAGACGCGGTACCCCGGCCAAAGCTCCTCGGTGACGGCGCAGCCGCCCACGATCTCGCGGCGCTCGAGGACCAGGGTCTTGCGGCCGGCGCGCGCCAGATAGGCGGCCGCCACCAGGCCGTTATGACCGGCGCCGACGATGATGACGTCGTAGGTTGGGCTCGCGACCCGCCGGGACATTACGCCAGACTAGCACGCGCCGTGCGAGCGGTCTCGCACTTGGCGCGCGACTTGAAAGTGGCGATAT
>PLGA01000501.1 GCA_003139735.1 Bryobacterales bacterium
GGAAAACTGCCGGTTGTGCGACTATCGCGACGTGTGCCGCGTCACTCTGGCCGTCCCCGTTGCGCAGGCGGAGGTCGTATGAACGATCTCCGCTTCACGCCCAGCCAGGCTGCCGCCATCGACGTGGCCCGGCGGCATCTGGATGCTTGCGTGGTGGCGGGGCCCGGCTCCGGCAAGACCACCGTGCTGGTGGAGTACTTCGGCAACCTGGTGGCGGCCGGNNCACCTTCACCGAAAAGGCCGCCGGCAATATGCGCAAGAAGCTGGCGGAGGCCTTTCGCGGCGACCGCGAAATCCGCGCCAAAATGGAGCGCGCGTGGGTTTCGACGGTCCACGGTTTCTGCTCCCGCCTGCTGCGCGAGCACGCGGTATTCGCGGGGATCGACCCGGAATTCTACCAGGCCGACGAGCGCGAATCCTGGCGGCTGCAGCGGGAGTGCATCTCCGCGGCGATGGACGCTCTGTTTCGCGAGCATCCGGCCGCGGTGCGCGCGCTCATTCGCGGCCTCTCTTCGCCGGAGTTCGAAGAGGCCGCGCTTTCGGCCTATGACGCCATGCGCGGCGCCGGCGTGCGCGTCGAACAACTCGCGGCGTTCCCGGAGCCGCGGGGCCGCACGGTGCGCGATGTGGCGCTCACTTTGGAGGAACTTTCCGCCGATCCCGCAGAGGCGTGGAGTGTCGCCCAAAGCCGGCATTTGGACGCGGTCCTGGAAAGCGCCGAGCGGATCGTGACCGCCGCGATCCCGCTTGAGGCGCTGCGGGCCATTGAAAGCTTTTCCGCCAACCTGCAGAAGTGCAAGCGCGGGACCACGGCGTACGAGCTGGTGCGGCGACTGCGCGAGGAGATCGGCGAGCTGAAATACGCGCTCATCACCGCGCATTACGCCCCGCAGCGGGAGTTGCTGTTCGATCTGCTCGGCCGTTTCGACCGTTTGTACCGCGAGCGCAAGCGGCAGGAGGGCGCGCTCGATTTCGCGGACCTGGAGGAGTTCGCGGCGCGGCTGCTCGAGGAAAACCCCGAGGCGCGCGCGCGGGTTCAGGCGCAGTTCGACCACATCCTGATGGATGAGTTTCAGGATACCAACGGCCAGCAGGCCAAGCTGCTCGGCCTGTTGCGGCGGTCCGGCAATTTCTACGCGGTGGGCGATATCAACCAGTCCATTTTCGGCTTCCGTCACGCCGAGCCGGATGTGTTTCGGGAGTACCGCGGCACGGTGGGGGCGGGCGGCGGGCGCCTGGTGGAACTGGCCGGCAATTTCCGCAGCCGCGCGGAAATCCTGCTGGCCGTGGAGACCATTGCAGCCGGGGCGCCGGGAATCGAGCCGCGGCGCCTGACGGCCGAACGGGAATTCGAACAGCTCGAGCCGGTGGCCGTGGAATGCCTGAGTGTCACCGCGGACGACATGGACCAGGCGCTCGGCGCGGAAGCGCGGTGGGTGGCGCGGCGCGTGCTCGAATTGGGCTGCGAGTTCCAGGATGTCGCCGTGCTGGTGCGCAACACGGAGGTGATCCCGGCGTTCACGGCTGCCTTCGACGAGGCCGGAATCGCTTACGCCGTCAACCACGGCCGCGGCTTTTACGATTGCCGCGAGGTGACCGACCTGGTCAACCTGCTGCGCGTGATCGCCAATCCGCGGGACGAGATTGCCCTGGCGGCCGTCTTGCGCTCGCCGCTGGCCGGGGTTTCGCCGGACGCGCTGCTCGAACTACGCGCCATGGGCGACAACCTGGGCGCGGCGTTCATGGCGCTTTCCGCGCCGGCCGGATTCGAGGCCGCCGACTATGAGACGCTCCGCCGGTTCCGCGAGCGGCTGAAGGAATGGCGCAGGCGGCGCGAATACGTCACCTTCGACCGGCTGCTGCTGGCCGCCATCGACGAGTGCGGCTACCGGCCGGAAAGCGGCGCGCGCGGCGACGCCAACATCGAGAAGTTCCTGGCGCAGGCGCGCGGCGCCGCGGCGCGCCTGTCGCTCGACGAGTTCGTCGAGGAACTGGCGCTGCTGCGCGACGACAACCCCCGCGAGGCCGACGCGCCGCCCGAAGATGCGGCCGGCGGCGTCCAGGTGATGACGGTCCATTCGGCCAAGGGACTGGAGTTTCCAGTGGTGTTTGTGGCCGCGCTGCACAAGGGCGTGGAAACCAGTCCGCCGCCGGTGGCCTTCTCGCCGCGCATCGGGCTGGGCGCGCGCTGGCGCAATCCCGCCCGCCGCGAAGAGAAGGACGATCTGTTCCAGCACGCCCTGCGGCAAGAGCGCCAGCAGCGCGAACTGGCGGAAAGCAACCGCCTGCTCTACGTGGCCATGACGCGCGCGGAAGAGCGCCTGTTCCTGAGCTTCTCGGGTAACGGCAAGAAGCTCCAGAATTGGGCCGCCCTGATCGCCGAAGCCCTGCATTTCCATCCGGCCGACGCTTGCGATGAAGTGGTAACGCGCACCGCTCCGAATGGCGAAGAGTGGAGCCTGCGTCTGGTGGCGCTTCGAGCGCCGACGGTCTTTGCCGGCGTTGACAGCCGGGCAAAGGCGCCGCCGGTGGAAACCGTCGGCGGCACGCGGTTCGAATATCCCGCCATCGCCGGCCAAGAGGACGGAAACGCCACCGTGACGGCGCTCACGGAATTTGCGAAGTGCCCCAGGGCTTACTATTTGGGGCATTACCTGGGCTTCGACGGCAGCCGGCCAGGCGCCCAGCCCGGCCGCATCCCGGCTGCCGAATTGGGGCTGCAGGTGCACGCGCTGCTCTCCGGCGCCCCGGTTCCGGATGCCGACCCCGAGGCTCTCCGTCTGGCCGATGTCTTCCGCCAGAGCCCGCTCGGCAGGCGCGCGGCGCAGGCGGGCCGCGTGGAGCGCGAGTTCGATTTCCTGATGGCGGTGGAGGACCTGGTGATCCGCGGCCAAATCGACCTGTGGTTCGAAGAGGGCGAGGAAACCGTGCTGGTCGATTACAAGACCGACGATGTGACCCGCCAGCAGGCCCACGAGCGCGCGCGCGATTACGCCCTCCAATTGCGGCTTTACGCCATGGCGGTGGAGCGCGTTGTGGGCCGCCCGCCCAGCCGCGCCTGGCTGCATTTTCTGCGCCCCAACACGCTGGTGGAAGTGGACCTCGCGCCCTCGCTTCTCGATTCACCCGAGCAGGTGGTCCGCGACTTCCAGGAAGCCCAGGCCAGTCTTGATTTCCCGATGAATGCCGGCGACCGCTGCCACCGCTGCCCGTTCGTGCGCGACCTCTGTCCCGCCGTGGTGTAAACTGCGGGTGAGGAGTCACCCTTCATGGACACGCAGAATTATGCCAACCATCGCCAATTGGTTCCCGGGTTCCACTTCGTTCTCTTCCCCTTACTCGTGCTGACGCTGGGAGGTTCCGTCACCAACCTCATACAGTCTTGGGGCGACCACACGCGCATCTACAGCGCCTCGCTGATTTTCGTGCTCAGCCTGGCGATGATCATGCTGATGGGCTTCTGCCGCATGTTCGCGTTGAAGGCGCAGGATCGCGCCATTCGCGCGGAGGAGAACCTGCGCCACTACGTCCTGACGGGAAAGTTGCTGGACCCCAAGCTTACCGTCCGGCAAGTCATCGGGCTGCGGTTTGCGCCGGATGCGGAGTTTGTGGCCCTGGCGCAGCGCGCGGCGGCGGAGAACCTCTCCGAGGACGACATCAAAAAGGCCGTCAAGAACTGGAAAGCGGATACCTACCGGGTGTAGGCCGCCGGCGCGTCACTTGGGCTGCGGGACTGGCTTGGCGGGTCCCTGGTTTTCGTACCATTTGAGCCTGCCGGCATCGATGCAGGCGATGTCGGGGCGGCCATCGGCGTTGAAATCGGCGACGGCGCAGGCGTTCGCGGCCATGCCGGCGTCGAGTGCCGATCGCGACCAGTGCGCGCCGGACGGGTCGTCGGCGGAGTAGATATAGACGCTGCCGCCCCGGCCGCGAAATCCGGCGACCACCTCATCCAAGCCGTCGCCATTGAGATCGGCGGCGAGGACGGTATGGCCCTCGACGAACGTGGCGTCGATCACCTGCCGGGCCCACTGGCCGCCGGACTGGCGATAGATCGCCACCTGGTTCCCGTGCCAGGGTTCAATCGCCGCCAGGAACCGCGTGGCGCCCAGCCGGCCCACGGCAACGTCGCCCGATCCGGATTTCGGCCACGGCGAAGGATCGCCCTTGGCGATTTCGGTGCGGCTCCAGCGGCCGTCCTGGCCGAGCTTGAACAGGTGGATGCCGCCAAAGCTGGCGCTGAGGATTTCGTCGCGGCCGTCGCCATCCCAATCGATCACGAAAATGCAGTGCACGACGCCGGTGTTTTCGTCGCTGATGAATTGCCTCTTCCACTCGCCGGGACGGTAGAAAACCAGCGGGGTCTGGTCGCGGTAATCCGGCGCGACGGCCTTGGCGCCGGTGAGGGGCGCGTTGATGACGACGCGCTTGCCGCTGCCATCGATATCGGCGGTGCGCAGGCGGTGGGAGGTGGTGAGCTGGTCGATTTCCTGAACGCTCCAGGGCTGGCGCGGGTCGCCGTTGTGGCGCAGCACCGAGACCTTCCCCAAGCTGTGGGCAGCCTGTTGCGAGAATTCGCTGGCGAGCACAATGTCGGGGATGGGGCCGCTGGGCGCATCGACCACCGCGCAATTGATCATGCCCGACAGGCCGGTGGCGATCACGTGGCGCTGCCAGCCGGGGTTCTCGTACCAGACGAGCTCCGTCATGCCGCTGGCGAGCGCAATCAGGTCGGGTTTGCCGTCGCCGTTGAGATCGGCGGCGACCACTTGGTAGCCGCCCTTGAGATCGCTGGCGACGACGTGTTCGGAGAAGCTCGCCGGAGGGCCGGCGGCCAGGAGCGGAAGCGCAAAGCACAACAAACAAATGCGAGGCACGTTCAACAGTATACGTCTGGGGGGACCGCCCAATAAGCGTTAACCTAAGCCATGTCCACGGGCGTGGCTTAGGTTAACGCTTATTGGGGACCGCCCCACAGGGCTTTACTGCTTGCGGCCGGGCGGCGGCGCGAGCGCGAAACGATAGACGGTTTCGCTCTGGTAACGCTGGCCGGGCTTCAGGACGGTGGAGGGGAAGGCCGGATGGTTGGGCGAATCCGGGAAGTGCTGGGTCTCCAGGCAGAAGGCCGAGCGGCGCGCGTAGACTTTGCCGCCTTTGCCTTTGACCGTACCGTCCAGGAAGTTGCCCGTGTAAAACTGAATGCCTGGCTCGGTGGTATAGACTTCCATCAGCCGCCCGCTCACTGGCTCTTCCACACGCGCGGCCAGCGTGAGCGCGTTGCCGCTCCTGTTCAGGACCCAGTTGTGGTCGTAGCCTCCGGCGATCTTCAGTTGCTCGTTGTTCTGCTCGATGCGGGATCCGATGGGGGTGAGACTGCGAAAATCGAAAGGCGTGCCGGCCACGCCGGGCAACTGGCCGGTGGGGATCAGGTTCTTATCGACTGGCGTGTAGCGATCGGCGTTCAGCATCAAATCGTGGTCGAGGATCTCTCCCGAACCGGCGCCTTTGAGGTTGAAATAGGAATGGTTGGTCAGGTTGAGGACGGTATCCTTATCCGTGGTCGCCGAATACTCGATTCGCAGCGCGCTCCCGCTCAAGGTGTAGCGCACGGTCGTGGTCAGCGTGCCGGGAAAACCTTGATCCCCATCCTTACTCACATAGGTGAGCTCAACTCCATCCGCAATCTCTTTGGCCTCCCAGACCACCTTGTCAAATCCGCGGATTCCCCCGTGAAGAGAGTTGTCGCCGTCGTTCTTTGGAATGGAATACGTGTGACCGTCGAGCTGAAAGCTGCCATGCGCGATGCGGTTCGCGTAGCGGCCGATAATGCCTCCGAAATGTGCCGTCTGCGCCGCGTACTTCTCGACCGATTCGCAACCCAGCACCACGTCGTCGAGCTTTCCGTTCCGATCCGGCGTGCGCAGGGAAACGAGGATCCCTCCGTAGGTCATAATGCGCGCTTCGACCTTGCCATCCGCCAAGGAGTAGACATCGACGGGGGTTCCGTCGGATGTATGCCCAAACCCTTGCTTGGTCACGCTAGTCTTCGCTGACATGGTTGCTATTAGCATAATCAGCGCCGCGAAAATTGCCCACCAGCGATTGGCGTTGTTTGAAGGCATGGTTTCTCTTCTCTCTCTGCGGACCTGCGGGTTTGTGGATCGTCCGTCATGCATCCGCTACTGATCGCATCCCAGCGTATCAGGCCCCGCGCGCAGGCAACAACCCATCTTGAAATTAATAAATCCGAAGGAAACCGGGGGCAGTCTGCGGCAGATGTCCCCGGATTGCCAACCAAACACTGCGCCGATTTTCTTGTGAAGGCAATCGATTACTGCTGCCCCAATTTGTGTTATTTTGAAAGTTCGCGAGGGTATGGTGCTTGTCCAAAGGTAGTCCTGCCCGGAAACATTGTCACCGCGGACCAGAGAAGAACGGAAGCCAATGGCGCCAGCCTTGAATACAGGAACTCAACCGGAAACATTGACGAAGGCGCCACCCACAGCTTATCGAGGGCCACTCGCCATTGTAACCACGCTGTTCTTCATGTGGGGCTCGCTCACCTCCCTGAACGACGTGCTGATCCCATACGCTCAACATGTCTTCAATCTCAGACTTGCCGCGAGCATGCTGATTCAGACCGCCTTTTTCTCAGCCTACTTTGTCTTTTCGATTCCGTCGGCCAAAATCATCGACTGGCTCGGATACAAGAGGGCGATCGTCGTGGGATTGTTGACGATGGTCGTGGCCTGTCTTGGATTTTATCCGGCAGCAAAAATCTCCTCGTTTCCGTTCTTCCTGGCGGCTCTCATCGTGCTGGCGACTGGAATCACGATTCTCCAGGTGGCGGCGAACCCCTACGTGGCCGTACTGGGAAATCCGCAAACCGCCTCCAGTCGCCTGAATCTTACTCAGGCCTTCAATTCGCTGGGCACGGCGGTGTTCCCCTGGGTCGGGGCGCGCGTCATTCTTGGAACCACATCCGCTGCGCTTGCCCAGAGTACTTCGGAGGAAGCAACCGCCATCGTCAGGTTGTACGTGTACTTCTTCGCGGTGGCGTTATGCATTCTGGCGATTGGCATTGGCATGTCGAAACTCCCCAAGATCGAGTCCGCCGAACACCGCATCGGCGAAAAGGTGAACGACTCTCTCTGGAAACATCCGAATCTCGTCTTCGGGGCGATTGGGATCTTCGTATACGTCGGCGGCGAAGTTGCGATTGGGAGCTCCATCTCCAACTATCTGGCCCTGCCCGGCATTGGCGGATTCGCGTCGAGCATCGCCGACCCAGCTCTCCGCTATCACGCTGCATTGGCAGAGGCGGCCAGGTACATATCGCTGTATTGGCTCGGCGCCATGATTGGGAGGTTTGTCGGGTCGGCAATCCTGCAGAAGGTCAAAGCCGGCAAACTGCTGGCGCTGTGCGCGGTGATGGCCGCCCTGCTGGTTAGCGTTTCGGTTCTGACCAGCGGGCATGTGGCCATGTGGTCC
>PLGA01000507.1:0-1111 GCA_003139735.1 Bryobacterales bacterium
TTCGTCTCGGAGATTGTCAAGGAACTGCCGGCGCGGGTAGCGGTGTAAGGGGGGGAGCTTGGAGCACATCGAGGCACGCGCCCTGAAGTTCCGATTCCGCGAAAATGGTACCTGAACATCCGGAGGTCGGTGCTCCCGCAGGTCCCCCCGGAGCTGAGCGGTTTTTGCCTGAGCCATTCTTGCCTCAGTACGTGTCTTCCCGGCGCAACCCGCAGTAGCTGAGAAGGATCACCTGGCCCAGGATGTCGTAGCGGAAGCGCCAGCGGCCAACGGCCAGCCGATATTGGCCCTCGCCGGTTGCCACACCTTCGAGCTTCTTGATCTTGTGTTGACGTGATCGGTTGTACGGGTCCGCCGCGAGGACCGTCACTGCGCTGCGTTCGGTGGCTCCAAAATCGCGGTGACCCTTCTGGAGTTTCGTGGAGAGCCGCTGGTAATGGGACGTGGGGTGAACGGCGAAAGCAGTGCTCATGCTGAGAGACGCGGGCGGGTTCGCTTCCGTGCGCGCGCGGCGAAAAACTCTTCAATGGGGCGGGTCTTGCCTGCGAGAAACTCTTCATAGCCATCCCGGATCGCCGCCTGAATTTTGGGGTCGCGAACCTCGCGCTCATCCTGCGCTTCGTCGGGCGAGGGCTTCCGGACGATCGTGATGACACCGCCGGAGGCCTTGACTTCGAGTTCCTGCCCGCTCTTAAAGCCGGCCTTCCGGCGAGCGGCCGTCGGCACGACGAGCGGGGTTCTATTTTTGACGGTGACAGTCATTGAAATAGTGATTCTGGTCTATATTGTATCGCTCCGGCCGTGCTCCCGCGAGGCCAATCGCCGCCAAGCGCTGCCAGACGGGCAGTCCTTCGCTGCAAAGGCGCCCGTAGGCACGGCCGAGTTCTACCGCGATCCGAATCAGCCGAAGTACATACTGGTCGCGCTGATGATCGAAACGCTGCTCGGCTTCCTCACCTTCAACGGGAGCTTGATGGCCATGGGCAAGCTGCAGGAGGTGTTGCCGCAGCGGCCCATCACACATGGCGGAAGCCGACATCCCCTACGACCGCCTGTTCGCGATGGAAGACATCAACGGCGAGTTCGGGCAATGCGACGTGGCGCTGGTGAT
>PLGA01000507.1:1163-3807 GCA_003139735.1 Bryobacterales bacterium
GCGCGGGTAGCGGCGTAGGGGGAGGGGAACGCCCCCGAGAAGATTTAATTTTATTTCAAATACAAAATATTTGATAAATCTAATTTAGAGAGCCACTATTGTACTGAGTGATACTAATAGGCCTGATTAGCGCGGTACTGGCGGTGGTGGTTTGGCGCGCGATCCTGGTTCCGATGGCGCGGCTGGCGGAACTCTCCGAGGACTTGGCTGGGGCGGTCCGGGAGAGCGGCGCAGGCGGGCGCGACTCCAGCCGGAGGTTGAATCCCACTCAAAGCCTCCCGCAGTCCGCCTGCGCCGTAGCGCTGAGCACGACACGGTAGGAGCGCCGCCCGTCAGCCTTCCGGGACAGTGGCGAAGTGGTAACCGTCTTTGGCGCCTTCCGTAACATGCACCCAGTGGAAAACGGTGGTTCCCCCGGTCACTTTCGGGAAGCATTGATATCCGCCAATGTCGTTGCCGCTGTGCAGGGCGATCGCGTAGACCCACAAGTAATAGCGCGATGTTCCGTCGCCATTAAACCCCTCCAGTGAGCAATTATAGGGGAGACTGGAGGGCCGCGGGGGTCGGGCATGCCCGGCCCCCGCCGGTTGCTACCGCATGGCGTAGGAACTGAGGACCTTCATGTAATTGGCGCGCTCGAAGGCGGCGGGCTGCGGGACGGCGTTGCGGCTCATGCTGCCCTGCATCTGCTTGATGGAGTCGTACTCGTGCTCGCCCATCCAGACCAGGATCTCGGTGGTGAGGGTATCGAGGTAGCTGATGCCGCGCTTCAGGAGCGCCGAAGTCATCATGGCCACCTTGGCGCCGGCCATCATGGACTTGATGACGTCCGAGGCGGTGTGAACGCCGCCGGTCAGGGCCATGTCGGCGTGGATTTGACCATAGAGCACGGCGATCCAGTGCAAGCGCAGCAAGAGGTCGTGCGAATTGCTGAGGATCAGGTTGGGCACTACTTCGAGCGACTCCAGATCGTAATCCGGCTGGTAGAAGCGGTTGAAGAGCACCAGCGCGTCCGCGCCGGCGGCATCGAGCTTCTTCGCCATATTGGCGATGGAGCTGAAGTGCGGCCCCAGTTTGACGGCTACGGGGATATGGACGGTTCCCTTGACGGCCTGCACCAGATCGACGTAGCGCTGCTCCACCTGGTCGCCCGAGACGGCGGCATCGACGGGGATGTAATAGATGTTGAGCTCCATCGCGTCCGCGCCGGCCTGTTCCATCTGTTTGGCGTAATCGATCCACGCGCCCTTGGTGACGCCGTTGAGGCTGGCGATGACGGGAATTTTGACGGCCCGCTTGCAGGCTTCGA
Organism: Bryobacterales bacterium; assembly: GCA_003139735.1. Lineage (GTDB taxonomy): Bacteria > Acidobacteriota > Terriglobia > Bryobacterales > Bryobacteraceae > BOG-224. The sequence goes on from PLGA01000507.1 coordinate 2,473, forward strand.
TGTGCTTCATGTATGCGGCCGGGGCGTCGACCGTGCGCGTGAGTTCGGGGAAGTGGGTGATGGATTCGGCGGAGATTTCCGAACCTTCGGTAATAAAGTGGTCGAGCTCGTCGCTTTCCATCTCGATCTGTTCTTCGAACAACGATGGCAGAACGACGGCCGCGGCGCCGAATTCCTCGATTCGGCACACGTTGGCCAAGTCCTGGCACATCGGCGAGGACGAGGCAACCAGAGGATTCTTCAGCTTCAGACCCAGGTAGGTCGTGGAAAGATCGATGGTCTTGCTAAGGTCGATCATTATTTCTCTCCCCCGTTGAAGGGCTCGTGGGCCATGTAGTCGTATAGCTTCCAGCTCTTGGCGACATCGTCCTCCGCCTCCTGGAGCAGCACCTTGGCATGCTCGGGGTTGCTCTTGACCAGCATGGTGTAGCGCGTCTCGTTATAGATGAAATTCTTGAGCGGGATGCTGGGCGCGCGGGAATCGAGCAGGAAGGGGTTCTTGTTCTGCGCGGCCAGTTCGGGATTGTAGCGGAACAGCGGCCAGTAGCCGGAGTTGACGGCGGCCTTCTGCTGATCCATGCCGTAGGCCAGGTCGAAGCCATGCGCGATGCAGTGGCTGTAAGCGATGATGAGCGATGGCCCGTCGTAGGCTTCCGCTTCCAGGAAGGCCTTGACGGTGTGCATGTCGCCGGCGCCCATGGCGACGTTGGCCACGTAGACCGAGCCGTAGCTCATAGCCATGAGGGCGAGATCTTTCCTTCGGATGGGCTTGCCTGCGGCCGCGAACTTGGCGACGGCGCCGCGCGGAGTGGCTTTGGAAGACTGCCCGCCCGTGTTGGAGTAGACCTCGGTATCGAGCACCAGGACGTTCACGTTCTTGCCGGAGGCCAGCACGTGGTCGAGCCCGCCGTAGCCAATATCGTAGGCCCAGCCATCGCCGCCGAGGATCCAGACGCTCTTCTTGACCAGGGCGTCGGCCAAGCTGAGCAGATCGCGCGCCTCGGCCGTATTGACGGAAGCAAGCTTCTCTTTGAGCAGCTTGACGCGTTCGCGCTGCTCGAAGATATCCTGTTCGCTCTTCTGCACGGCGTTGAGAATGGCTTGCGCGAGGTTCTCGCCAATGACGGCGTTCAGACGCCAGACCAGCTCGCGGGCGTACTCGTTTTGCTTGTCGGCCGCCAGGCGCATGCCCAAACCGAACTCGGCGTTATCCTCGAACAGCGAGTTCGACCAGGCGGGCCCGCGTCCGGATTCGTTGACGCAATATGGGGTGGTGGGCAGGTTGCCGCCATAGATGGAAGAGCAGCCGGTAGCGTTGCCGATCAGCATGCGGTC
>PLGA01000601.1 GCA_003139735.1 Bryobacterales bacterium
AACAAACAAGGCGGCGAATCCACGGCCAGATCTCCGCGATTCCGCATAGCCTCGCACTCGGCCTCGATCCATGCCACCAGGTTTCCGGCTCGTGCGGGCGGAGCAATCCCGGTCAGAATCGCCAGGCTGTTGCCCAGCAGGTCGAAACGGTCGCTATGGAAGAGTTTGTAGGAGTAAAGGGCGTAATAAGGCTTGGATGGCACGACCAAGCCCTCGTGCTCATGAGGGTCTTTCGCTTCGCCGCGGACCTCCAGACGGTTCATCGACTCGCGCAGTTGACCGGCGGACTCGTGCTCGCCATAGAGCATGAGATACGCATAAACCAGCGTATTCACGTACAGCCCATAACCCAACACCCACTGCTCGTCGCGCCAGTCGCTGGTCGGCAACTGGGAGACCATCACCATGTCGTCGGGGCTCTGGTACTGCATCCACTTCAGGGCATTCCGCGCCGCCCCGTCGAGGAACTCCGGCTGGTTGGTCGATTTCCTGTACAGCGCCAGGCCAAGCAGAAAAAGTGGCGTGGTGTCGCTGGCGCCACGGTCGGCAGGATCGTGCGCGAGCGATGGGATATGGCCGCGGGACGTCTGATTGGCAGCCAGCGCCAACAGCGTGCGCCGCAGTGCATCAGCCAGCTCCTCCTTGCCGGTGGCCAGAAAGCCCAGGGCTGAAATCATCAGGTCGCGCGTGTAAGGCTCTGGGTATCCCCATCCGGCTGCTCTGGGCAGTCCTTGACATGGCCCCCGCGCGTTATGGAGCAAGACGCGGAGGGCTGACTCTTTGGCCCGATCGACGGAGACAGCCGACTTATCGTCCATAAGGAGGGCCATCCTAGCGAAGTCCTAACCGGTCGCCTACGGTCTTCACGAATCGCTTGGCTACTTGGCGATAATCGAACAGCTCGACCACGCGTTTTCGCCCCGCTTCGCCCATCCTTCGTCGCAGACCGCCGTCCTGCATGAGTCTCAAGAGGCGCTCGGCGATGTCGGGCACGCTGGCCCGGAACTCCGCTGTCCGCGGACTCGCGAAAACGATGCGATGGCTATTGTCGATCCCGTGGCCTTCCCCGAATACCGCCTCACTGATCTTCCTCTCCTCCGCCACCTTCGCCAGGAACGCCGTTTCCCCGTCGACCATCGTGTCGAGAAACGCCATCGCATCGATCGCGATCACCGGCTTTCCGCACGCGTTAGCTTCTACGTGAAGCATTCCGAACCCTTCCAGCCGCGACGGCGCCGCGTAGATATCGCAGGCGGCCAACAAGTAGGGCATGAAATTGTGCGAGACCACATTGGTGGAGTAGACGACCTTCCCGCCGATGCCAAGCCGCCCCGCCAGTTCCAGGTCGATCAGGTTCTGCTGCACCGTGCGCGGCTGAGGCCAGACCTTGCAGACATATCTCCANNTCCTGGGCGCCCTTGGACGCCGCATCGCCGCCGACCGTCAGGATCATGACCTGGTCGTCGGATACTCCCAAAGCCTCGCGGATCGCCCGGACCTTTGGGTCGTCGCGGCCGCGCGGCGCGAAGCTGTCCGTGTCGCAACCCACGGGCAGCACCTCGATGTTGTCTCCCCGTAGGCCATCCCTGATGTAGGTTTCCTTTACCCAGTTGGAGGTCACCAGGATCAACGGCAGAGCGTTCAGCACGTCTTGGTGCGCCGCGACATAACCATCGGCCACCAGCCATGGCACGGCTTTCATCCCAAACTGCTGCGGGTGCAAAACCAGGTGCGGAACATGGCCCCAGAATCCTATTCCAACCACCACGTCCGGCTGAAACCAGCGATAATACCATTCCTTTTCTTGGGGCGATTCAAAATGCACCGGGTGGACATCCACGCCAATCTCGCGCAGGCCGCGGCACAACAGCCGGCCCTGTGTTGCCAGGCCGGCCGCCGAAGGCGGGTACTCGGTCAGCACCAGGACCTTCATGATGGCTGCTCGGTGGGCGCTGTGCGTTTCACCGCCGCTTGGGCCGAGTCAAAGCACCAGAACCCTTCTTCGCGCGGAGTGGTGCGCGCTTCCCAACTGCTCGACCTGAATCCATAGAGATCCGTAATCATCCGCCGCTTTTCGAGCCAGACGCCGTCTGTCAACATGTCGCGCCGGTCGGCATCGTCGCGAACCTGCGGCAAGTACGCCCGACCCCCGTCTTCGTAAGCAAACAGCCACAATTGCCTTGTGCCGATGCCACCCGATCGCCAAAGGTCGACGACGGCGTGGCTGCACTCGGCATGCCGGCGATGGTGCGTGTACTCGCCATGAGGGCCGTGGGTCAGAATCAGGGCGTAGCTGGTTTCGGTCAGCAGCCGGGCGGCGGTCTCTTGGACCTGCCCGGCCGGCAGAGGCGTCTGGCCTGGTCCATCGTCGAGATCCGCCATTTCACCTTCCGCTCCCAATCTCTGGAGGACCCGGCGAAACTTCGGCGCGCGATCCGGATCCACCGCTCTGCATAGAGTTACGATGCGCCAATGAAACTCCGGATGGGTCAATATGAAGCCGCCGCACCAAAGCGTCTCATCGTCTGGATGGGCGACCACAACGGCCGCTCGGGGCCGGCGGTCCAACCCTAACTCATCACGCGGAATAGGTGTCATCATTGATTGATTGATTGGGTCTGTGGCGCACGCTTCAGCCCGCTGTCGCGGACTTCAGCCCGCGGCGGGGGAACTACGGTGCACTGCACGCGGTTGGCCAATCCGCTGAACGGGCCGGGAGAGGCAGGACGGCCGGGGACGCACCCGGCCAAGTGCAGATTCTGCCGTCGATCGTGTAATTTTCGCAGCTTTGGCATCTCGCAGCCCGGCGATTCCGCTTGTGCGCCACTCGATCGTAATGGAGGCCAACGTGCCCTGTATCTCCTTCGGAGGAATATCTTGACCCCATTAAGAACATTAACGGAATCGGCATCGGATCTTGGCAAAGAGGCCAAAGAGTCGGTGGAGCAATTTGGCCGGTCCGCCGGCAAGAAACTGGATGAGGTGCGAGAGGAGACAGGGGCCGCGCTCCATACGGCTGCCTCCTCCGTGCGTAAGACTGGACGTCAGGGCTCCGACGCGATCAGCAACTTGGCCGCCGGCGCAGCGGATCGACTGGATGCTACGGCGTCATACGTCGAAGATCGAGACCTGCGCGATGCGTTCGCCGGCTTGCGGAGGTTTGGTCGGCGGCATCTGACAGGCTCTTTGGTGGCCGCGGCAGCGGTCGGCTTTCTTGCCGGATCCGCTTTGAGCCGGGCGGCCCACTCGTGCGAAAGGAAACAGTAAGAAACTCGCGCCCGAACAGATGATTACAACGGGAACATAGGCTCTCGTGGAGATAGCAGGATGGAAGCAATTGTCCTGGGGGACGACGAACTAAAGCGTCTCGAAACACGATTCGGACCCGCTGTGCGGGGGCCAGACTGTCATTAGGGGCTTCAGTCGCCCCTGGGGAGGAGCACCTCCCCTTATCGGTTTCAGAAGAAGAGAAGGCCAGTATGAAGGATCAGCACCGAGAGCTTACCGAAGCAGGGTGGAGCTACCGCATGAACGAGCGTGGTTGGGTAATCTACCGGCATCCGCAGACGAACCGCTGGCTTACGCGCCCGGAGGCGATGGCGATCATCGAGGCCGAAGCGATCTCCCGAGTTCACAATTTTCCGGCGGTTGTCCTCGCAGCGGGCCAAGCACTTTCGCCGTAGGCAGAACAGCCAACTACAAGGCGGCTACGCGAGCACCGGCAAAACATGCACTCCCGAATGCACGATTTGAACCATTTGGGCCGGGCGACTTCTTCGGCGAAGGATGTCTGTCGCACCAAGCGTCGCGCATGTCAACCGCGACCGCCAACTGCTCGCGCGCAGCATGCGCGTCGAGGAGGACGGATTCATCGACTACAAGGGCCGGATAGAAGTCCCCAACTCGCTATTGAACGTGGTCCTGAACAATTGACGGCTTGGCGGGCGCCGGTGCTTGCGGGTCGGCAACTCCCGCATTTCGAAGTGCAACACTTGCCCGCCACCTTCGTTGAGTTTCCTCCAAATGCCACCCCTACCCGTCGAATAGCTGGGATTCTCTTCTGGCCAGTCCCGTGCTAGGGAAGGTCATCAACTCGACGCACGAAAGGAAGTTTTCTATGAAAGCAGCATCTGCCTGGATGGGCGGGGTCGAAAAGATCCTCGAACGACAAAAAGCCGAACTGGTTGAGATATTGCGAAAGCGCGACGGCATCGCAATCGAGAAGAGCGCGGACCAAATGGACGAGATTCAGTACGCGTCTGAACGAGATCTGGCGATCCAAAACGCGGACCGTGAGTCGGTCCTGCTCCGTCAGGTAATAGCCGCGTTGCGCCGGATTCACGAGGGCAACTTTGGAACCTGCATCGAGTGCGAATCGGCAATCAACCCGAAACGCTTAGCGGCCGTGCCATGGGCGGCGCGTTGTATCAAGTGCCAGGAGGCTGCCGATGGGAACCTCCCGGAACGCACGGAGTTTCTCGGGGAAACCCTCGTGAAGGCCGCCTAAATGAACCGCTCCACATCTGGCTTGTCGGCCGTTGTTGGGTGGACAACCGGCTATTGCGAAAGCAAAAGGAGAGAAATAGGATGGGTCTAGTGGTGGAAACGGCGTCCAGCGTTCGAACCATTGCGTTTCTCGGAAACTACTTGCCGCGCAAATGCGGC
>PLGA01000360.1:0-4340 GCA_003139735.1 Bryobacterales bacterium
ACCTGCACGGTCTTGCCCAGGTAGTCGCCCCGCCGTTCCCGCGTGATGATCTGCTCGTAAATCCGGCCGGAGGTAAGGTTATTGCTCTGCGTGAGTTTGGCGTGGGTAAAGCGTTCGTAGTGGCCCAGGTCGAGGTCCGTTTCCGCGCCGTCGTCGGTGACGAACACCTCCCCGTGTTGAAATGGGCTCAACGTCCCCGGGTCCACGTTCAGGTAAGGGTCGAATTTCTGACACGTTACCGTCAGCCCGCGGCTCTCCAGCAGGCAGCCGATCGAAGCCGCCGCAATCCCTTTTCCCAGAGACGAAACCACTCCGCCCGTTACGAAAATATACTTAGCCATGGCAAATCTCCTCCGGGCGGCCTTTTTTGACGCGGAGACGCGGAGACGCGGAGAAAAGCGTCTATTTCTGGGCCTTTCTCCGTGTCTCCGCGTCTCCGCGTCAATCTTTTCCTCCCCGCCCCGTAGCATCGAACAATTGCGTCACCCGCTCCAAGTCCTCTTGCGTATCGACTCCCACCGATTCGTACTCGGTTTCCACCACCCGGATTCGAAAGCCGTTTTCGAGCGCGCGCAGTTGTTCCAGGCGTTCGGCGCGTTCGAGCGGTCCCACCGGCAACCCCGAATACCCCAGCAGAAAGTCGCGCTGGTATACGTACAGCCCAATGTGTTTGTAATAATCCGGCGCCGGACCTTCCCCGCCCCGGCAAAAAGGAACCGGCAGCCGCGAAAAGTATATCGCGTCGCCGTCGCGGTCCGTGACCACCTTCACCACGTTCGGGTCGCCGATCTCCCGGCGGTCCTCTATTTTCTTCTTGAGAGTGCCCATGACGATCTCGGGATCGTGCGCCAGCGGCAGGATCGCGGCGTCGATCGCGGTGGGATCGATCAGCGGTTCGTCGCCCTGTATATTCACCACCAACTGCGCTTCCTCGGCGGAGGCCACCTCGGCCACGCGATCCGTCCCGGAAAGATGGTCGGCGCGCGTCATCCTTACACGCGCTCCGAAACTTCTTGCGACCTCCATGATCCTTTCATCATCTGTGGCAATAACCGTGCTCGTAAGGTATCGGGCTTGGGAAACCCGCTCCCAGACGTGCTGCAGCATGGTTTTGGAGGCGATTTGGGCGAGGGCTTTGCCGGGGAAACGGGAAGAAGCGAATCGGGCGGGAATGACGCCCAGAATTTTACGCGGCACAGGAGATGATAACACAAAACCCCTATGCTAGACTTGGCTTAGAAAGGCTTGGCAAGCCGCCGATGCTGCCCTCCCGCCAGCGCGCATGCGTTCGGAACGCGACCATCGTTCTGCTGGCGCTATCCGTCTGCGGATTCGGCCAGATTTCCCCCTCCGGCGATACCATTGCCGTAATTCCCCGCGCGCAACCCCCGCGCGAAGCCGGCCCCAGAGCCGCCATCCGGATCGATAGCACCCTCGTACTCATTCCCGTCACCGTCACGGATTACACCAATCGCCTCGTGACCGGCCTCGAAAAGGAGAACTTTAGGGTGGTCGAGGACGGCGCCGACCAGCAGATTACCCAGTTTTCCAACGAGGACCTTCCGATTTCGGTCGGCGTGGTTTTCGATTGCAGCGGCAGCATGGGAGGCAAGCTCCAAAAATCGCGCATGGCCGTCGCGCAGTTCTTCCGGACCGCCAACCCGGAGGACGAGTTTTTCCTGGTGCAGTTCAACAACGGGGCCAAGCTCATCCAGCCGTTCACCCGGGATCTGGAGCAAATCCAGAATCGCCTGACCTTTACCCAGTCGGCCGGGCAGACCGCCCTGCTCGACGCCGTCTACCTCGCCCTCCAGCAAATGAAGAAGGCCGTCAACTCGCGCAAGGCGTTGCTGATCCTCTCCGATGGCGGCGACAACAACAGCCGCTACTCCGAGACGGAAATTAAGAACCTGGTGAAGGAAACCGACGTCCAAATCTATGGGATCGGAATTTTCGAACCGGCCGCGGTACGCGCCCGCACGCCGGAAGAGCTCGCGGGACCCGTTCTGCTCTCGGAAATCACCGAGCAGACCGGAGGGCGGCAGTACCCGGCGGAAAGCGTGGATGAGTTGCCGGATATCGCCGCAAAAATCGGCTTGGAGCTAAGAAATCAGTACATACTTGGTTATGCGCCGCAAAATCGGGAGCACGACGGGAAATACCGGCGGGTCCAGGTGAGACTGGCGCCGCCGCACGGTCTGCCTCCTCTCCGGGCATCCTGGAGATTGGGCTATTATGCGCCACTCCAATAGGCCGCGGTTCCTCGCCGCCGCCATGGTTGTCCTGCCATTGGCGGCGAACCTTCCCGGCCAGGAGGCGAAATCTCCGAGTTCGCCGCAATACGATACCGGCACGGTGATCCGCGCGGACGTCCGTCTGGTGGATCTTCACACTACCGTCATCGATAAGAGCGGCCACCTGGTCACTAACCTGCCGCAAAGCGCCTTCACGGTATATGAGAATGGCGTGAAGCAGGAGATCCGCAAGTTCATGCGCGAGGATGTCCCGGTCTCCATGGGCCTGATCGTCGATAACAGCGGCAGCATGCGCACGAAGAGAGCCGCCGTCGAGGCCGCCGACATGGCCCTGGTCAACGATTCCAACCGCGAAGACGAGGTCTTCATCGTGAATTTCAACGACGAAGCTTTCCTCGATCTGCCGCCCGGCAAGAACTTTACCAACGATATCAAGGAGATGAAGGAAGCCCTGACGCGCGTCGATTCGCGCGGCGGTACGGCTTTGTTCGACGCCATTGCAATGTCCATCCGGCACCTGAAGGAGAAGGGCCGCCGGGATAAGAAGGTGCTCGTGGTGGTGACCGACGGAAACGACAACTCCAGCAACATCACCTTGGAGCAGCTTGTGAAGATGGCGCAGCAGAGCGAAGTGCTCATCTACGCCGTGGGCCTGCTGTCCGAGGAAGAGCGCGGCGAAGCCAGAAGCGCGGAAAAGGCCCTGAAAGCGTTGGCGGTGGCCACTGGCGGCGAGGCCTATTTCCCCAAGGAGGTTTCTGAAGTGGAACGCATCGCGCACCAGGTGGCGCGCGATATCCGCGGGCAGTACAGCATTCAGTACACGCCTTCGAACGCGGCCATGGATGGCAGCTACCGTACCATCAAGGTCTCTGTCAATGCCGCCGGGCATCCCACCGTGCGGACCCGCACCGGTTACTACGCCACTCCGGAACGGCGGGCGGCCGCCGCGGCCGCTAGCGGCGAGTCCTTTAAACAGTGATGCTTCGAGCGATGCTTGTCCTGCCGCTTTTGGCGGCCGCGCCTTGGGGCCAGCAGCAGGCGCCGCCGGTCGTTGGCGATTTCGTATTCCGCACGGAGACGCGCGTGGTGGTCTGCCACACCACCGTCTCCGACAAAACCGGCCGCCTGATCACGGACGTGCCCAAAGAGGCTTTCACCGTCTTCGAAAACAGCGTCAGGCAGGAGATCACGCTCTTCAAGCGGGAAGACGTTCCCGTTTCCATGGGCCTGATCATCGACAACAGCGGCAGCATGGCGACTAAGAGGGCCAAGGTGGAAGCCGCCGATCTGGACCTGGTGAGCGATTCCAACCCCGACGACGAGGTCTTCGTCGTCAATTTCTCCGATAAGGCCTTCCTGGACCTTCCCCACGACAAGAATTTCACCAGCGACATCGGCGAGATGAAGGAAGCCCTCAAGCGCACCGATTCGCGTGGCGAGACCGCTATGCGGGACGCCGTCCAAATGTCGGTCGAACACGTGCGGGCCAGAGGGCACAAGGAGAAGAAGGTGCTGGTCCTGGTGACCGATGGCGAGGACAACGCCAGCACCGTCAAAATGGAAGATCTGGTGAAGAACGCGCAGCAGAGCGACGTCCTGATCTACTGCGTGGGCTTGCTGGGCGACGAGGAGCCGCTCAACGCCATGCGAGCCAAGCGCGCCTTGCAGGAACTGTCGGCCGCCACCGGCGGGGAATCCTTCTTCCCCGACGACGTCTCGCAAGTGGACCGCATCGCCCACCAGGTGGCGCGCGATATTCGCAACCAGTACACGCTGGGNNCAGGTGAACGCGCCGGGTAAGCCGGTCGTACGCACCCGCAGCGGGTATTACGCCGAACCGGGACAAACGGGAGCCGGAAAGTAAGTAATGCTGCGTAGCCCTTAAGAGCTATTTGTACATGATGCGCTCGGTTGATATCATAGTGATTTCTTATGGGCCCCTCGCGTACGACGTGGTGGATTGCCGTGTCCGTCGTTGCGTGCATCGCGTTTTCCTACGTCCTCCCCACTGTGATTGAAAGGGTGTTGGTTGCCCGCGTCGGTCCGTTTTGGGCCTACGTCGTGTTGGGCGATGTGGTCGGGTGC
>PLGA01000360.1:4351-10263 GCA_003139735.1 Bryobacterales bacterium
CCGTGCCTACCTTCCTTTTGTGTTTGCTGGCCGTCGTGGTGGTCAGGATGCGCGGAGGCTGGCGCTTCCATCCCGACGCCTAACAGGCGCTTCGTGCGCCCGCGGGTCCCGGCGCGATCGTCGCTGCCTCGGCAGCGACCTTCAACTCCGATGCGCCGTACGGCACTCGCTTTCTCCTTCCCAATATTTCCCAATAGGATTTTGCGCAGGCAGGGAGGGATTATGTGGGCGAAAGCGCCCTGAGAGCTCTACGCGTCGAAATCGGCGGGGCGCCCGGCGGCCAGAAGCGCAGCGCCAACGCAATGGTCAGCGCCTGCGCGCAAGCGATCAGCGCCACGCAGGCCGGCCACCCGCCGCGGCTCCATAACGGACCCGCCACGGTTGCGCCAATGCTTCCGCCCGAGTAGTAGAACATCACGTACAGCCCCACCGCCGCCGCGCGCGCCTCGCTCGCGGCGGCGCCGATGTAGCTCGATGCCGCCGCCTGCGCCACGAACACGCCGGTGCAGCACAGCGCCAGACCCGCCATCACCACCGGCAGGCTGCGAACCAGGGTCAGGCAGATGCCGGCGGCGCCGCCCAGAAATGCCGCCGTCAGAGCGTACCGGTGGCCCATCCGGTCGATCAGGCGGCCCGCAAACGGCGTAATCGCCGCGCCAACCAGATACACCACGAACAGCCACCCGAGCGCCGCCGTACTCAGCCGGAACGGCGGCGCGGCCAGGTAGAAGTTCACGTAGGTGAACGTGGTGAGCAGCGTGAAGAATACGCAGAAACCGACCGCGTAAGTGGCCACCAGGCGGGGATTGCGCAAATGCCGCGCCATCGCACGCACCGCGCATACGCGGCTGCCGGCGGAGGCCAGGCGCCGGCCGGGCGGCAGCCAAGCCCAAATCGCGGCCGCTCCCAGCGTGTTGAGCGTTCCCAGGAAAATGAAGGACCAGCGCCAGGAGGAATGCGACGCCACCAGCGCCGAGATCGTCCTTCCGCAAAATCCTCCCAGGACCGTGCCGGTGACGTAGGCGGCCATGGCGGCTCCGCCGCCTTCATCCCACTCCTCGTTGATATACGCCACCGTGATGGCGAAGATCCCGGGCGTGAACAGACCCTGTAAACATCGCCAGAACAGGAGTTGTCCGAAGCTACGCGCTGTGGCTGCCAGCAGTGTGGGCGCGGCCACCAGGAAAGCGGCCCAGACGATCGCATTTCTGCGGCCGAACCGGTCGGCCGCCGCTCCCGCCAGCGGGGCTGCGACGGCCACCGCTATGGTCGAAACCGTCACCGTGAAACTGATGGCCGCGGCCGACTTGCCAAACACGGCGGCCAGCATGGGAAGCAACGGCTGAGGGGCATAGAGCGCCAGAAACGCGCAGAACCCCGCCAGCACGACGGCAGCCGTGCGCCTGCGGCGGAGCGCATGCGATGCCGCGCTCAGTTCCGGCCCTTCATGCGCGTGGTCCGCCACAACGTCGCCGGCTGAACGAAGAACACCACCACCGACAGCAACGCCGCCGCGTTCATAGCCAGGAAGGTCCGCGCCGGAGACGTGACGCGCTTCAGAGGGAATTTTCGCGGAACCAGCCCGTCCACCAGCGCGAGAACCCCCAGAAACGCCGCGGCGATCAAGAGAAGGTCTCTGAACGGCGAGGCGTTCAACGCCAGAGTTGACGCGAAGGCCAACAAAAGGGCCCAAGGTAGCGCCAGCCGTGAGAATTTGTGCGAAAGGAAATCGAGGCGCATTCGATTGGCCCCGGTGAACAACTCCGGCATGCGAACGCATACCTGCCACAGGCCCGCCAGGGTCCGCAGCCTCCGGCGGAACTCCGTCGTCCCGGCCATCGGGTAATCGAAGGCAATGGCTTTTGGGTCGAAGACTACGCGGAACCCGCGAAAGAACACCCGTTGCGAAATGACGGCGTCGTCGGTGAGCGCATCCGTAGGGAGAGGACTAGCCAAACTGCGGCGCATCGCGTAGATGCACCCCGTAACGCTGAACACCGAGTCGATCTCGGAATGCCTTTGGCGAGCCCATAGCTCGTAGCGCCAGTACGCTCCCATGTCGCGCTGGACGCCGGTGGAATCGGCGCCGAGGATTAGCAACTTGCCCGTCACGGCCCCCACGCTGGGGTCGGCGAAATTCGCCACCAGATGCGCCAGCGCATCCGGGTCGAGCGGCTGGCGCACGTCCGTAAAAAACACAATCTCACCGGAGGAATGTTCCAATCCCGCGTTGATCGCGGCGGCCTTCCCTCCGCGGGGAAGCCGAAGCAGGCGGACGCCGCGGCTGGCGAAAGACTCCACGCTGCCGTCCGTGCCATCCGTCGATCCGTCCGACACCACCAGGATATCCAGCAGCTCGGCCGGATACCGCAACGCCAGCAGAGATTCGAGTTTGGCGACGATGAACCCTTCGCCGTCGTGAACCACCAACACGACCGATACCGTGGCGCGGAAGCCCATGTCCTTGCGCACCGGCGGAGCCGTGCGGCGCCTCCCGAGGGCCAGGAAGACGGGGTAAAGGACGATGGTGTACAGGACGATGGCGGCGCCAACCGCCAGCCCCGCGCCCGCCCACATCAGAGGCTTCCAGCCTGCCCGCTCGGAGCCGCGTTGTGCGCGGCGGATCGGGACGGGAATATGGTTCTCAGCAGCAATTCCAGATCGAGCGAGACGCTGTTCTGCTTCACGTAATACAGGTCGTACTCCAGGCGAAGCGCCTCATCCGGCGTGTCGCTTGTGTTCGCCAAGTTCATTTGCGACCATCCGAGGATGCCGGGCTTAACCGTGAATCGATGCGCATAGACGGGCGCCAACCGGCCCAAACGCCGGGCGAATTCCAGCCGCACCGGCGGAGGACCGAAGAAAGCCATCTCGCCCCGCACCACGTTGATCAGCCGCGGCAGGAACGCCAGGTGCAAGGCGGAGAGCGCCCTGCCGATCGCATGGGTTCGCCCATCCCTGCCGCGCGTTCCGAATCGCAGCAGATTAAAGGGTATCATCTGGAACCCCATACACTCGGTGCGTTCGAGGATCGGCCCTCCCCTCCCAACGAGCGCAATGGCCGCGGCCGGGAGGATCAGCAGGGGAGATAACACCAGGAGCGAAGCCAATCCGATCACGTTCGTGTAAATGGCTTGTATCGCCATTCCCATCCGATCGGCGTTGGTGGAGCGGGAAAACAGCAGGTCCATGGGACGCAACGCGTCCCAACGAAGCCGCCCTAGAAGGCTTTCGTGCAATGCCGCGCCGTCGACCACCGGCGTACCGGAATATTGCACATCCAACAGTACCCGAGGCGACGCAGGGACGCCGGCCGCCACCACGCGGCCAGGCCGCTTCTCCGCCACGATTTTGGCCAAGCTGCCGGGAGGGCCAAGGTAAGCTAAGTCACGGGGAACCCGCGCTCGGTCGTCTTCCACCACGCCGACAATCTGCCCGCGAAAGGAGGGCGCCAAAGCGGCAGCCACGGAGTCGAACCCGAGGAAAAGCACGCCGGAAGGGGCTCCGGCCGTGCCCGGGTAAATCCATTTCGGCCAAACAGCCATGAGAACGACCGACAAGACAGCGCCGGCGGCAAGGGCCGTTAAGGGGGCAGGCCAGAACCCGAAAACATAAGCCAAGCCGTACTGTGACAGCAGGGTCAGCCCGGCGGCGTAAAACAACTGGTCGATCCACAAACTGAGGCCGGTTTCCCGATCCTGCAAGGCCCTGGCCGCAATGCACGACGCGAGGGCCGATGCCGGAACCGCCACCAGCCAATTCGTGCGCCCCGCCGCAAAGAGCCGTGAGACCGCGTAAAAGGCGGTCAGGCAAGCCAACAGGTCGAAGGCCGCGGGAAGGACTCGGGCGCGTTCTCCCATGCCCGTGTTCATGCGACTCCAGCGGCGGAGCCATGGGCCGCGGCCCGATGCCCGTCACTCCCCGGAAACGTGCGCTTGAGGATCTCGGCCAAGCCAATAAGATCGAGATCGCCGGAGGCCGTGGCGGCGCCGGATACGCCCTCCACCTGAATCGACTCGGTCTCGGAGAGCGGGATGTTGAGGGACCAGTCGAATGCAGCGCCAGGGCGGAACGCTTCCTCCCGGACGCCGTCGGCGCCGGACCAGCGGAGCTTCGTGAGGCCCAGGCCTTTCCCCTCGCGCACCAACCTATCCCACCACTCGTCTTCGCTGGCGGCGGTTTCGAGCGCGGCGACGACCCGCTCAAGCCGGGCCTTGCTATTCGCCGCGCGCTTTACGCCGGGGTCCAGCAACAGCCGCCGGCCGAGGTCGAACTCGGAATAACGCAGCTTGCGGATGCCGAACCAGGCGGTCGCGCAGAACAGAATGACGATCGATCCCTGAGTCACGCCTCCGACCTTGGAACTCGCCAGCAAAGCGAAGGCTGCGGCCAGGGCGCCGACCAGATAGAGCACCCAAACCGCTTGACGCGGGGACAGTCCGCGGTCGAGCAGACGGTGATGGATGTGGCCCCGGTCGCCCTGGAAGATCGGCTTTCTTCCGATGATCCGCCGCAAAACCGAAAGGGATACATCGAACAGCGGGATGGAAAGCGCCAGCAGCGGCACGAACATGCTCAACAACGTATAGGTCTTCTGGGTCCAGAACATGCCGTAGCTGCCTAACAGGAATCCAATCAGCAAGGCTCCGGAGTCTCCCAGGAAAACGGTGGCGGGGTTAAAGTTGTAGCACAAAAACCCAAGCAGCGCGCCGGCCAGGGGAAAGGTGGCGTAGGCCAGCGGAAGATCGTGGTGCAGCAGGGCCGCCGTGAAGAGGGTCAAGGTGGCCAGCAGCCCCATTCCCGCGCACAAACCGTCCAGCCCATCGATGAGGTTGAGGGCATTGCTGGCGAGGACCAGCCAGAACACGGTCAGCGGCCAGTCGATCCAAACGGGCAGCTCGTAGTGGAAAACGGCCCCCACGTGCAATCCGCTCTGGAAAGCCACGCACGCGGCGAGGATGAGGCCAAGAAGCTTCCAAATGGGCTTGAGTGAAAAGAAATCGTCGAGGAGGCCGACCAGGAAGGCGATGGCGGCTCCCGGAATTACCTTCCATGGCGCCAACCCGCTCGACCACGGCCGGTCCAGGCCGCCGATGACGATGAGGGAAAGCCCGTAGGATAAGGCGATGGCGACGCCCCCGACGCGCGGCACGGGATGCACGTGGACTTTGCGCAGGCCGGGCCGATCCACCACGTAGAACGAACGGGATATGTCGCGGATGATCGGCGTGAGGATCAGTGCAATGAAAAAAGCCTTGCCGGCCATCCACAACAGTTCGACCATAACTAAATGTCCGGTTCCGGGCCGCCGGCGCTCAACCCCAATGATCGCGATCGGTGGCTAACTTGGCGCGATCCAGCGCATGTTCGACCAGTACGGAACCCACGGACCCGTCCCATTCGCATAACTCGCCCAAGTACAGCATGCACCCCGATTCGATCTCAAGCGGCGCCCCCAGGGCGGGATCCGAACCCTGAAGGTCGAGTTGCAGAACCCGGCCCTTCCAGCCGAGAACCGGCGCGTCTCGAAACTCTCCGTCCGGCAGCAGGCGAAACCTGACGACGGTCTCCGGGGCGCGGACCGTGCCGGCCCCGGCGGAAGAATCGCTGGAAGCCAAGCTACTCACGGCTGCTCCTCCGGGAATCGGACACCCCCGTATTATAGCCTACCCCGTTTCGTTTTGCGCACTTCAGTCCTGTCCGTGGATCTGAGTGTTCGGGGCAGCTTCGTGGTGAGAATTCCCCGGCGGGCAAGGCAGTGCCTTGCCCCTACGAGTTTAATGGCGCTTGACCTCCAGCACGTACCAGGTGGTGACGGGGTTGCCTAAGGCGATCGACCAGCCATCGGCGGTCTTTTTGGCGGGGATGGCGGCGCCGAGGGGCTTGCCGGAGCCATCCAGGGCGGTGGCGGT
>PLGA01000215.1 GCA_003139735.1 Bryobacterales bacterium
TCCCCCACCGCGCCACTCCCCCACAGTTTCTGGCACCATGGACCCGGCCCCCGCCTGGTCTGGGCTCTTATGTCGCGCGCCCATTGCCGGGGAACGGAGGAAGGCGCACCGGAACGGTTAAACAGCCAGATCGCCTGCCATCACCGTGACCGCCTGGCCGCCCAGAATCACGCGGTCGCCTTCGAGCCGTACTCGCACGACTCCGCCCCGCGAGGAAGCCTGGAAGGCGGTCATCCCGGTCTTCCCAAGGACCCGGCCCCAATACGGGCCCAGAGCGCAGTGCGCCGAGCCGGTCACTGGGTCTTCATCCACCCCCACGGCGGGCGCGAAGAACCGCGAGACGAAATCATATCCGGCCGTGGAAGCCTTGGCGGTTGCAATGATGCCGCGCGCTTCAATTTTCCTCAGTGCGGCGAAATCGGGCGCCATGCGGCGCACCGCATCCTCCGAATCCAACTCCAACAGGTAGTCGAACCGGTTCCGCATCACCGCCTGGTCCGGGCACCCCAGGGCCGCGAACAGTCCCGGCGGCGCATCCGCGGGGACGGCCGGCGTCGCGGGAAAGTCGAGCTCGATCCAATCCCCGCGCCGGTCCGCCAGAAGCAGGCCGCTCCGGGTATGGAACCGGGCCTGGGCGCCCGGCGGCAGATGGCCGTCCTGCCACAGCACATGGGCGCTGGCCACGGTGGCGTGGCCGCAGAGGTCCACTTCCACCGCCGGCGTGAACCACCGCAGGCGGAAGTCGCCGTCCTCGGGAACCAGGAACGCGGTCTCCGAGAGGTTCATTTCGCGCGCCACATCCCGCATCCACTGTTCGGGAGGCGCTTCGGGAAGTACGCAAACCGCCGCTGGATTGCCGGCATAAGGCCGGTCGGTGAACGCATCGACGTGAACTATGCGGATGGGCATCTACCGATCAGGCTATCGCATTTGCAACCTTCTCTGGAATCGCAGAGTCTATAGGGTAGTCACAATGCCGGTTCGTTTCGCCAAACCGATTGCGGCCGCGGCAGTACTGTTCGCCATGTGGGGACTGGATTCCGTTCGCGGAGGCCGCCCCAGAACCTGGGCCGGCGCGCCGGCGGGACACGTCCGGATTCTCGAGTTTTACGCCAGCACCGGGGTCATCGCGCCAGGCGAAACAGCCATGTTGTGCTACGGCGTGGAGAATGCCAAGTCGGTGCGCATTTCCCCCATATTGCGCGGCGTGTATCCCTCTTCCAACCACTGCCTCGAAATTGTCCCCGAGCACACCACCCATTACACGCTGCTGGCGGAAGGCTACGATGGCACGCTGGACGCCCGCTCCCTGACGCTGCCAGTCCAGGCGGCGCCCCCCGCGCACGCCGAGACCCTCAACGTCGCATCGCTGGTTTTTTGACCGGCGCCGCGAGGGATTGGCGCGATAATACCGTTTCAGCCTCTAACCTTCCCCATCGCCCGCTCGAACCCGCCCAGCGAGCGCTCAATCTGTATCATTGGCAGGGTGAGCGAAAGCCGCATGTAGCCGCCGCGGCCGAAACCCACGCCCGGCACGGCCAGAATCCCTTCCTCCCGCAGCAGGCCGGTGAACGCCACGTCGTCCGGGATGGGTGTTCTTGGAAACATATAGTAAGAGCCTTGCGGGCGCGGCGCATCGTAGCCCATGCCGTTCAGGGCGTCCGATAGCAGGTCGCGCTTGGCCTGATACTGGCGCACGTCCACCATGGCATCCGGTGCTTGAGCCACCACGCGCTGCCAGATCGCCGGGGCGTTGACATAGCCCAAGATGCGGTTGGCGAACGTGCAGGCGTCGCGCAAAGCCGCCGCTTCCGCCAGGCGCGGGGAAATCGCCAGGTACCCGATTCGTTCACCGGCGATCGCCATGGCTTTCGACCAGCTAAACGCCACCACCGCGCGCTCGATCAAGGCCAGCGTCTCTGGCGTCTCGACGCCATCGTAGGTCAGCGTGCGGTACGGCTCGTCGGAGATCAGGATCGCCGGCTCGCGCACAATGGAGTTCAGCTCGCGCAGCGTTTCCGCCGGGTAGACCGCACCCGTGGGGTTGTTCGGCGAATTCAGGAGGATCGCCTTGGTGCGCGGCCCCATCGCCGCCGCGATGCGCGCCACATCCGGCTGGAACCGCTCTCCGGTATCCACCTCCACCACCCGCCCGCCATGGTTCTCGATATAGAAGCGGTACTCCGGGAAATACGGCTTGAGCACGATCGCTTCATCGCCTGAATCGAGGATCGACTTGAGAACCGTGTTGATGGCGCCCGCGGCCCCCACCGTCATGATCACGTCTTCACCGGTAACCGAAGTCCCGCTGCGCTCCGCCAAGCCCCGTGCGATGGCCGCGCGCACGTCCGGGAAGCCCGCGTTTGGCATGTACCCGTGGCTCAGGGGCCGCTCCTCCGCCGCCACCCGCCGAAGCGCCTCCGTGACCGCCGCGGGAGGCTCCACGTCCGGGTTTCCCAGCGTGTAGTCGAAAACGTTCTCCGGGCCGCGCTCCTGGCGAAGCCGTACGCCGATCTCGAACATCCGGCGGATCCAGGACGTACCTTCCATCTGTTCGGCGATGGCTCGCGATATGCTCATGGCGGTCTTTGGCGAATAGACGATTCTACCTTGCGGCGTTTGGTACTGACTAACACACATTTATCGGCCTTCGGTTGCCGATGCCCCCGCGCACCGTTAGAATCAGAGTGCGATGTCTTCTGACAACGGAAAGACGATTCTCGTAGTGGACGACGATCCCGAGATCCGAAAGCTCGTCGGGGCCATGGTCGGCTCGTTCGGCTACAAGGTCCTCACCGCCGATAGCGGCGAGCATGCCCTGACCCTCTATAAACAGCACGGGCCGTTCGAGCTGCTCATTACCGACGTGGTAGCGCCGGGCATGAGCGGCCCCATGCTGGCGGACAAACTCACCGCCTTGCAGACCGGTCTTAGAGTCCTTTTTATTTCCGGTTACGACAACACGCACCTGGTGCAGAAATACGTGGTCGAGAAGGGCCACGCCTTGCTCCCCAAGCCGTTCACCGTGGCGGAGCTGAGGACCAAGATGGGCGGACTGCTGGCGCCAATCGAGGGCGCTTGACGCTTGGCGGACATTCGTGCGGCGAGCGACCGTTCCCTTCTGGTCACCTTCGGTGAAGTGATAACCGCCGAATCGGCCGCGGCGGTCGCCCGTCTGACGCACGCTCTGGAAGGCCTGCGCGGCATTCTCAACCTGCATCCCGCTCACGTTTCCGTTCTGGTCGAGTTCGATCCCAGGCTGCGGCGCCACGCTGAAATCGAGGCCCTGGTTCGTGAGCGCCTGGAGAGCGGCCAATCGGCCGATGCGCCTGCCCAGCCGCAACGCATCGTCGAAATTCCAGTCCGCTATGGCGGCGAATTCGGACCCGACCTCGACGAAGTGGCGCGCCACGCCGGCCTCTCGCCGGAACGCGTCGTCGACTTGCACGCCTCCGCCCGGTATCTGGTTCATTTCCTGGGATTCTCGCCGGGATTTCCCTATTTGGGCGGTCTCCCGCCGGAACTGGCCACGCCCCGCCTCGCCGTTCCGCGCAATCTCGCGCCGGCCGGCAGCGTCGCCATCGGCGGCAGCCATGCCGGCATCTACCCGATGGATTCGCCCGGCGGATGGCGCATCCTCGGGCGGACGCCGATGCGCCTCTTCGACGCGGACGCCTCGCCCCCGGCACTGCTCGCTATGGGCGACGGCGTACGCTTCCTCCCCATCGCGGAGGGCCGTTTCTGAACCGCATTCGAGTAGTCGCACCCGGATTTCAGACCACGATCCAGGACCTTGGCCGCTTCGGTTACGCCCACCTCGGGGTTTCAGCCTCCGGAGCCGCCGACGCGTTGGCCTTGCGTGCGGCCAATCTCCTGGCTGGCAACGCGGAAAACGCCCCGGCGCTCGAAATGACGCTGACCGGCGGGGTGTTCGAATTTGAAACGGATGCCGTGATCGCGCTCACTGGCTCCGACTTTGGCGCCGGCCTGCCTCTGTGGAGCGCCGTCGAGATCCCCGCGGGCACGCTAGTCCGTTGCGGCCCTACGCGAACCGGCGCCCGCTGTTACCTGGCGGTGCGCGGCGGCATCGCCGTTCCCCGGACGCTCGCCAGCGCTTCGACGCACGTCCTGACGGGCCTGGGGGGCCGCGTGTTGCGCTCGGGCGATGTGCTGCCTATAGGCCAGGAGGCCGTTCGCAAACCGCGCTTTTCCGCCCGCGCCGCCCCGGAATACGCGCGCGCCCCCCTGCTGCGCGCCACTGCGGGCCCGCAAGCCGATTGGTTTTCCGGCGAGCTGTACCAGGCGGCCTACCTGGTCACCGAAGAATCGAACCGCATGGGCTTGCGTCTGAGCGGCCCGCCCATCCCAAGCCCCGCCGGTCACATGCTAACCGAGGGCGTGGCGCTCGGCGCTGTTCAAGTTCCGCCCGGCGGCCAGCCCATCGTTCTTTTCGTGGAGCACCAGACCACCGGCGGCTATCCCAAACCCGCCAATGTGATCTCCGCCGATTTCTGGCGCCTGGGCCAATTGCGCCCCCGGGATGAGGTACGCTTCGAATTGATACCCCTGGACCGCGCCCTGGCCTTGCTGCGCGAACAGGAGCAATGGTTGTACTCTCTCCTGTCATGATCGATCTCAACTGCGATGTCGGCGAACTGGAAGACGCCGCCCACGAAGCCGCGCTGCTCGATCACATCACCTCCGCCAACATCGCCTGCGGCGGTCATGCCGGCGACCTCGTCACCATGGAGCGAACCGCGCGCCTGGCCCTGGCCCGCGGCGTGCGCATCGGCGCCCACCCCGGCTACCCCGACCGCGCCAACTTCGGACGGGTCGAAATCGCCATGAGCGCCGCCGAAATCGAAGCCTCCGTCCGCGAGCAGATCGGCCGCCTGGAGGCCGTGGCGCTGCGGCTCGGCGGTGAGATCGTGCATGTGAAACCGCACGGCGCGCTCTACAAC
>PLGA01000407.1 GCA_003139735.1 Bryobacterales bacterium
CGAGGCGAGCCGCGTGGCGGCCGGCAAGGTTGTGCGGGCCAGGCCGCTGTGCGACTATCCGCTGGTCGCGCGCTACCAGGGCAGCGGCAGCATCGATGAAGCGGCAAGTTTCGCTTGTGTGAAGCCTTGACCTGGGCGTGGCGCGCCCCGGTCCGCCCCACCGAAGAAGGCAGGCCACATAAAACGATGGCCTGCCCCACTGGCTCACCGATTCCAGCGCATTGAGACGTTTTCAGCGGGTCGCGGTGGTTTGAGGTACAATCCTCGTTCGTGAATTAAGGGACCTTCGATACGCTCGGGCGTTCGTTCCCCGGGGTAAGTCACAGGCCCTAAAGGACTAATCGGCGGTGGCCCGGATGGGCCCTGATCCGACGCTAACCATGGATTATTATGGAACTATTCGTNNGGAAACCAGGCAGGTAGCCACATGAACGAGGAGCACAGTACTCCGGCGATGGAGCCAGGCATTCCGGCGCCGCCCCCCATGACGCAGTCACCCAAGCCGCGGTCCTCAGGCCGCGGATGGCTGTGGCTGCTGGTTCTGGCGTTATTGGGCGTCGGCGTCTGGTATCTCTGGCCGAAAGCCGGAGCGATGCTCACCACCACTCCCGCGGCGGGTTCGAAGGCCGGCAAGAAGGGCGGAGCGGGCGTAGTCCCGGTAGTGGCGGCGAAGGCATGGAAGGGCGATATCGGGGTTTATATTACCAGCCCGGTCAGTTCGGTGACGCCCATTTACACGGTCACGATCAAGAGCCGCGTGGACGGGCAGTTGATGAACGTCCACTACGACGAAGGCGACATCGTGCATGCCGGCGACCTGCTGGTGGAAATCGACCCGCGGCCTTATCAAGCCATGTTGGACCAAGCCGAGGGTCAATTAGGGCGCGACCAGGCCATCCTGGCGAATGCGAATGTCGATCTGGACCGCTACACCAAATTACTGGCGCAGAACGCCATCCCCGAACAGCAACTGGCCACCCAGAAGGCCACGGTGGCGCAATACGAAGGGGTGGTGAAGACCGACCAGGCGCAGATCGAAAGCGCCAAGGTGAACGTGGGTTACTGTCACATCGCGGCGCCCATCACCGGGAGGGTTGGCCTGCGGCTGGTGGACCCCGGCAATATCGTGCACGCGACCGATACCAACGGTCTGCTGGTGATCACGCAAATCCAGCCCATCAGCGTGATTTTCACCGTGGCCGAGGACGCACTTCAGGCGGTGCTCCGCAAGATGGCCGCCGGGGAACACCTGATCGCCTATGCCTACGACCGCGCGGACGCCATCAAGATCGCCACCGGGGTCCTGGCGACGGTCGATAACCAGATCGATCCGACCACTGGCACGCTCCGCCTTCGCGCCAATTTCGATAATAGCGACAACCAGCTTTTCCCCAACCAGTTCGTCAACCTCCACTTGCTGTTGGAGGAAAAGCACGGAGTCACCCTGATACCCAACGCCGCCATCCAGCGAACCACCAGTATCCAGTATGTCTACGTGGTGAAAGACGACAACACCGTTACGGTCAAGCAGATTGTTCCGGGCGTCGACGACGGTGACAGCACGGAAATCGTCAGCGGAGTTTCCCCCGGCGACGTGCTGGTGATAACGGGCGTCGACAAGCTGGCGGAAGGCACCCGTGTCAGCGTTCAATTGGCCGGCGGCCCGGCCGCCGCCAAGTCCGGAGGCAGGAAGAAGTGAGTCCCTCCCGGACGTTCATCCTCCGGCCGGTCGCGACATCGCTCCTGATGATTGGCATTCTGCTGGCGGGCGCCGTCGCCTACAAGCAGTTGCCGGTTTCGGCGTTGCCGGAGGTGGATTATCCGACCATCCAGGTAATCACCTTTTATCCCGGCGCCAGCCCGGACGTGATGGCGTCTTCGGTCACCGCGCCTCTCGAGCGGCAGTTCGGGCAGGTGCCGGGCCTGCAGCAAATGACCTCGACCAGCTCGGATGGAAGCTCGGTCATCACCCTGCAATTCAATCTTGCGCTGAGCATCGACGTCGCCGAGCAGGAAGTGCAGCAATCGATCAACGCGGCCGGAACTTTTCTGCCGTCGGACCTTCCGGTCCCGCCGATTTACGCCAAGACCAACCCGGCCGACACTCCCATTCTGACGCTGGCTCTCACATCCAAGATCCAACCGCTCTCGCAAGTCGAGGATCTGGCCGACACGCGTCTGGCGCCCAAGATCTCGCAATTGCCCGGCGTAGGCCTGGTCAGCATCAGCGGCGGGCAGAAACCGGCCGTCCGCATTCAGGCGAACCCCACCGTGCTGGCATCCTACGGTCTGAATCTGGAGGATGTTCGCAGCGCCATCGTGGCCGCCAACGTGAACCAGGCGAAGGGAAATTTCGACGGCCCGCGCCAGTCCTACCAGATCGGCGCCAACGACCAGTTGCTCTCCTCGGACGACTACCGCCCTTTGATTGTGGCTTACCGCAACGGGGCCCCGGTGAAGCTCACCGACGTCGCGGACGTGATCGACGATATCGAGAATGTGCGGCAGGCCGCTTGGATGGATGAGTCGCCGGCCGTGATCATGAACATTCAGCGGCAACCCGGCGCCAACATTATCCAGGTGGTGGACCGCATCAAGCTGCTGCTGCCGACTCTCACTTCCACACTGCCGAAATCCATTCAGGTGAGCATTCTCACCGACCGGACAAACACCATTCGCGCCTCGGTTTCGGACGTGCAGTTCGAGCTGATGCTGACCGTGGGGCTGGTGGTCATGGTGATCTTCCTGTTTCTGCGCAATGTGGCGGCCACCATCATTCCGAGCGTGGCCGTTCCGCTATCCCTGGTGGGCACGTTCGCGGTGATGTACATGCTCGGTTACAGCCTCAACAACCTCACGTTGATGGCTCTGACCATCTCCACGGGATTCGTGGTGGATGACGCCATCGTGATGATCGAGAACAT
>PLGA01000130.1 GCA_003139735.1 Bryobacterales bacterium
AGCTGGTCCCATGGCAGCAGGTAACCGGTGTAGCTGAGAAACAGCGTCAGCATCAGCAGGACGACTCCGATCACCCAGTTGAACTCGCGCGGCGGGCGATACGCGCCGCGATAGAACACTTTGAACATGTGCGCGAACACCAGCAGCACCATGGCGTGCGCCGACCAGCGATGCAGATTGCGCAGGAACACGCCCGCGGACACGACGAACTGCAAATCCTTCATGTCGGCATAGGCCTGCGGCGCCGATGGGTGGTAATACAGCATCAGCAAAGTGCCGGTCACCGTCAGGATCAGAAAACATCCCAGGCTGAGCGTCCCCAGATACCACGTGACGCTGAAATCCAGCGCCCGCCGGCGGATCTTGACGGACGCCAGGTGCAGAAAGACGTTCTGCTGAACCGCCAGCGACCGGCGCAGGTTGCTGTCGCCGCTTCCGCCCCGGAACACGGAGCGCCAGACCCGCGTGTTGCGCAAACCGGCAAGTTCCTCCAGGAGATTGGCCATGTCAAATCCTCACGAACTGCTCTCGTGCGAGAGGCTCGGAGCGGTCGATCAGCAGATTGCCGTCGTCGTCCACCCACGTCTTGAGCCAAGGCAGAGGCCGCGGCGCGGGGCCGGCGAACTTGACACCGTCGATGTGGAACTTGCTGCCATGGCACGGGCACGCGATGATGCCCAATTCCGGCTTCCACGCCGTGAGGCACCCGAGGTGCGTACACACCGCCGAAAGCGCATAGATGCCTTGCGCGCCATGCACGATGTATATCCCGCTCTCGGTATCCGCGGTTACCGAATCCGGCGGGTAGCGGTCCGGCTTGCCGGCGTCCACGACCGGCGAAGGCTCATAGAGCACGTTCGGAGAGAGAAATTGGTAGCCGAACACGGCCGCCCCGGCCCCGATCACGGCGACCGATCCCATGCCGATCTTCGCGAACTTGCGGCGGCTGCATTCCACGCACGGACCCTTGTCACCCTCTGGCTTCTTGACCTCGTCTGGCATCTTACTCTCCTGGCGTTCGAAGCGCCGGCTCGGGATACTGGAGCTTCACCACGTAGGCTTCCATAGTGATCACGTTTACCGGGCATCGCTGCGCGCAAAGCCCGCAACGGATACAACGCGTTTCGTCCTTGAGCATAGCCGCGCCGGCGATGGTCCCCAGCTCCTCGGCCGCTACGTCGTCGAGCTCCACGTGGAAGATTCCACTGTCGCGGGAGATTTGGTCCAGGACCTCAGGGGGGAAATCGATCCGGTCGAGCGATACGAGCTGAATGCAATCTTCGGGACACACGTCGACGCAGCCGCCGCAGAGAATGCATTGCGACCCGTCCGGTTCGTTGCCCTCGAAGACCGTGTTGACCCAGCAGCGCAGGCATCGCCGCGCTTCGCGCATCGCGGTTTTTTCATCGTAGACCAACTCGACTTCCGTAACGCCGGTGCGCCGGTCGAGCGGAAGCATGGGGATGGGCTGCCGCCCGATCTCCATGTAGTCCGGAAACATTCGGTGCCGAGTGAGAATCTCGACTTCGATTTCGGGTTCGGGATGGGGCCGCCCGGTAAGGTACTCGTCGATGCCGATCGCGATCCGCTTGCCGTCGCCCACGCTGTCGATAATCAGCCGCGGCCCGAAGACGCAATCCCCTCCCGCGAATACGCCCGGAGCGCTGGTCATCAGCGTCTGCCGGTCGGCGACGATCAGGTCGCGAGCTGAAATCGTGACGCCATCCTCCGGCCTCAAGAAATCGAGCCGCGGCGCTTGCCCGATCGCCAGAATCACCGTGTCGCATTCGATCGTCGATTCGCTGCGCTCCTCGAACGCCGGGTTGAATTTTCCTTGCGCGTCGAACACCCACTTCGTTCTGAGCGTCTCCAGCCCTACCACCTTGCCGTCGCGGCCGAGGACGCGCTTGGGCCCTCGGCCGTCGTGCAGGCGGACGCCCTCGATCTCCGCTTCTTCGATTTCCTCGGACGCCGCCGGCATTTCCTCGCGCCGCTCCAGGCAGACGATGCCGACCTCCCTCGCTCCCATGCGGAGGGCCGAGAGCGAGACGTCGACCATTTCGCGGGTTGCAACGGCGGCGATATTCTCATCGTTGGGCGTCGCGCCTTCGATATCGCCACGGTGCTGCTTCAGCACTTCGCGAACCGCGGAGCGAGCCACGTCCATGGCCACGTTGCCGCCGCCGATCACGACCACCCTTTGACCGATGCTGAACCGGTACCCCAGGTTCGCGTTCAAAAGAAACTCAATGCCCTTATGCACTCCGTCAAGATCGACGCCGGGAATGGAAAGGTCGCGGCTGCGGTGCGCTCCGACCGCGAGGACGACCGCGTCGAAGCCCTGCTCGCGCAGTTGCGAGACGGTGAAATCGCGGCCCGCCGCCGAGTTCAGTTTCAGCGCGACATCCCCGGATTCGAGAATTTCGCGAATCTGCCCCTCGACGATCCCGCGCGGAAGGCGGTACTCGGGGATTCCCAGGTGGAGCATCCCGCCCGCGACCTGCGCGGCTTCGAAAATCGTAACCGAATACCCCATGAGCGCCAGATCGTGGGCCGCCGAAAGGCCCACCGGTCCGCTGCCCACGATCGCGACCTTGTAGTGCAGCTTTGGTACGCTGCACTTTCTCGCTGGGAGGGGATGCCGCGACTCCGGCCCGTGCCGTTCCGTCAAGAAGCGCTTCAACGCGCGGATCGAAATCGGCCGGTCGATAGCGCCGCGACGGCAAGCGGTTTCGCACGGGTGGGCGCACACACGGCCGCAGACGCTCGCCATCGGGTTGGGATCGCGCGCGTAGCGGTACGCTTCCTCGAAGCGCCCCTCCGCGATCAACGACACGTACCGCCCGGCGTTGGTGCCCGCGGGGCAAGCCATCATGCAGGGGAAGTTCGTGTCGAGCCAGTTGCGGTCGACGCGTTTGTCTCGCAGCCGTTCGAGCATAGTGATCGCCGCTTCCCCGCACCGCTATTTGGTCAGACTGAAATCTACGGTCGCGCTGCCGGAAAGGGTCACCGGCTTGGCTAGGATCTTCATGCCCTCGTGCCATGCGGAAACCGTGTAGCTTCCATCCGGAACGTCGGCGATTTTGAAATTTCCCGATGCGTCCGTCACGGCGTAATACGGAGTGGGGGACACGATGATGTATGCCGACATTTCGGGATGCACGTTGCACAGCAGCGGCACCACGCCCACGGTATCGAATTTGAATTCACGCTCTTCTCCAGTCGGCCACGTTCCCATGTTGTGGCTCAGCTTCTTGTTCCCGCTGACGGCCGGCCAGAAGATGTTGTGCTGCACTTTGTCGCTGTTCAGGAATTGCACGGTCGAGCCCACCGGCGCCGCTATCACGTGCGGGTGGAACATCAGCGACTTCTGATCGATTTCGAACGGCTTAGCCGGCGCCGGGAACGTCTTTCCCG
>PLGA01000644.1 GCA_003139735.1 Bryobacterales bacterium
ACGCATTCGACCACGAGGCCGGAACATTTTTGGACGGCGAGCCGGAGCTGGAGCGGCTTCGCGGTGGAAGGGCAGCCGCGGAAGAAGGAACGCGTAAGCCCGAACCAGAAGCGGAGATTATCGCAGAGTTTGCGCTTTCAGAAGCCGAGTACGCCGGGCGTATCGCGGCGATTCATGAATGGATTCGCGCCGGCGATGTGTATCAACTGAATTTCACGGCGCCGTTTCGCATCAAAGTGCAGGGCAGCGTTGCGGCGCACTACGCGCGGCTGCGCACGCGGCAGCCGGTCGACTACGGCGCATTTTTACATTGGCAGCAGGGCCGGCACATCCTGTCGCTCTCGCCGGAACTGTTTTTCCGCATCGACCCGAGCGTCGATGCGAACGGCGCCGGCCGGCGTATCGTAACGCGGCCCATGAAGGGCACCGCGCGCCGCGGGCGCACTACGCGCGAGGACCGGGAGATTTCCGAGTGGCTGCGCAACGACCCCAAGAATCGCAGTGAAAATGTGATGATTGTCGATCTGCTGCGCAACGACCTGGGCCGCGTGGCGCGAACCGGCACGGTCCATGCCGACCGGCTGTTCGACGTGGAGCGCTATGCCACGCTCTGGCAGATGACTTCGACAGTGAGCGCGGAGTTGCGGCCCGAGGTGAACTTCCAAGAGATTTTTCGCGCGCTCTTTCCCTCGGGATCGGTGACGGGCGCTCCCAAGGTGCGTGCGATGCAACTGCTCGCGCGACTTGAAGACACGCCGCGCGGCGTGTACACGGGCGCTATCGGCTTCTTTTCGCCGCAGCAAACGGTCTTCAACGTGGCCATTCGCACGCTCGAGCTCGAAGGCGGGCCCGGAACTATGTGTGGCAGCATGGGTGCCGGCAGCGGCATCGTCATCGACTCCGATCCGGCCGATGAGTACCGCGAGTGCCTGCTGAAAGCGGAGTTCCTCACGCGCAGCGCCGACCGGCGGCCGGAGTGGTTTTCTCTCATCGAGACCATGCTCTGGCAGGGCGCCTACCCGCTCGGCAGCTATCCATTTTTGGGGCTGCACCTCGACCGGCTCACGGATTCGGCGGAGTATTTCGGCTTTGCATGCGATCGCGATGAGGCACGAGCGGCGTTGGAACAACACGCGAAGCAATTTGCGGAGGGTGCGCCGCGCAAGGTGCGGCTGCTGCTTGATGCGGAAGGTCAATTCGAGATTACAAGCGAAGTTCTGCCGCCACGCGGCGAAGCGAACCGCATCGCCCGCGCGCGCATCGCGCCGCAACGCACAGATCCTGACGACGCAATGCTTTACCACAAGACCACGCATCGCCCACTCTACGCGCCGGCGTTCGAACAGGCCGTGCGCGACGGATTCGACGATGTGCTGTTCTTGAATCTGCGCGGCGAAGTGACGGAAGGCGCTATCAGCAATGTTTTTGTGGAGAAGGACGGCCGCTGGTCGACGCCGCCGGTCGAGTGCGGGCTGCTGGCCGGCGTTTTCCGGCGGCATCTGCTCGCAACGCGGCCGGAGATGGAGGAGCGCGTGCTGTTTCTCAACGATCTGCGCCAGGCGGATGGAGTGTACCTCGCCAACGCAGTACGCGGCATGCGGCGCGTGCAAATCGATTGGCAAACCTCCGCTGCCTAGTATTCTTGTTCCCTTGTTCCCTTGTTCCCTCGTTCCCTTGGTCCCTGCCTTTAGGAAGTGGTAAAACGTTGGGGGGAGTGGAAACGATGAGAAACCGGCGCGTTCTGCAATCGGGAAAAATCGATTTTTTCAAGGCGATTGCCTGCACCGTGCTTTTTGCCGCCGGAGCCGTTGCCGCACGGGCCCAGACGGCGGACCAGGCGTGGCTGCATCAACCAAGCCACGCGGTCTTTTTCGGAAGAGTGACTGCGTTGGGTAGCGGCCCAATCGAGCAATCCGCAGCCCAGGAACTCACGCGCAGCCTCTCTCGTGGGAATGTCACGGGTCCCCCGCCAACCGGTGGACGGCATCTCACGGACCGAACCATCGTAGGCACAGCGCAAGAGGTCCGCAAGGCTTACCCCGATGTGCCCGTCCCCGTCGATCTTGAGCCGGAGGGCTACTGGATTTATTGGAACCGCTCCTACGAATCCAGCTTGCTCGTGATCGCTGGCGGCGACGAACGCGGTGCTCTTTATGGTGTGTTTGCTCTGCTCCACCTTCCCTACACCGCCGAAATGGGCAAACTCAAGATTGAATACCCGCTGCGCGGCCGTCCTGCCATGCCCATCCGCTGGACCGATGAGTGGGACAATGCCAACGGCACCATTGAACGCGGCTACGGCGGGCCCTCCATCTTCTTCGAGGGCGGAAAGGTTCGCGACGACCTGAGCGCCGTGGGCGAATACGCGCGCCTGCTCGCGTCTGTCGGCATCAACGGCTGCAACGTGAACAACGTGAATGGAGCTTCGCTCTTTTTGACTTCGGACTGGATCCGCGGCTTGGCGAGAATTGCCGATGCCATGCGCCCGTGGGGCGTGCGGCTGGCTATCAGCGTCGACATCGCAAGCCCGCAAAAGATCGGCGGCCTCAAGACATTCGATCCACTCGATCCCGCGGTGCAGGCGTGGTGGACGGCAAAGGTCGACGAGATTTATGCGCAGATTCCTGACTTGGCGGGGTTCACAGTGAAAGCCGACTCGGAAGGCCAGGCGGGACCGGCGAGCTATGGCCGCAGTCCTGCCGATGCCGCCAACTTGCTGGCCCATGCGCTCGCGCCGCACGGCGGCGTGGTGCTCTATCGCGCCTTCGTCTACAACAATCACCTCGATTCCAACGATCTGAAGGCCGACCGCGCGCGCGCCGCCTACGACATCTTCCACCCCCTTGACGGCAAGTTCGCCGCGAACGTGATCGTGCAGATCAAGTACGGGCCCATCGACTTCCAGGCGCGCGAACCGGTGTCGCCGCTCTTTGCCGGTCTCGAAAAAACCAACTCCGCCATGGAACTGCAGATCACGCAGGAGTACACGGGCCAACAACGGCACTTGGTTTATCTCGCGCCGATGTGGAAGCAGATTCTCGATTTCGATTTGCACGCGGAAAACCGCTCCACGCCGGTGAAAGAAATCATCGCAGGCAAGAGCTTCAAACGCCCGCTCGGCGGCATGATCGGCGTTTCCTGCGTGGGGCGCGACGGCTGGCTGGGCTCGCCGCTGGCCATGGCCAATCTCTACGCCTTCGGTCGCCTGGCCTGGGACCCGAATCTTTCGGCAGATGCGATCGCAAAAGAGTGGATCGAACAGACTATCGGCACGAACATCCAGGTCCTTGCAACTATAGGAAGGATGCTCATGCAGTCGTGGCCCGCATACGAGCACTACACCGGACCGCTGGGCACGCAGACGCTGACCGACCCAACCGGCAGCCACTACGGGCCGGGAGTCGAGGGAAGCGAGCGCAACGGCTGGGGCCAATGGCACCGCGA
>PLGA01000226.1:0-5608 GCA_003139735.1 Bryobacterales bacterium
CGCCGCCGGCCAGTTGCAGACCGACGCCGCCGCGCTGCCCGCCAACTCCGCCGCGCTCCAATCCCTCAGTGGGCAGTTGTACACCTCCTGGGACAAGATCCTGGCCGATATGGAAACCCGCGGCATCGGGGCTTCCAAGGAATACGACCAGCAGATCGAGACCGTCAAGACCCAGGTTCCGGACGCTTCCGCGAAGCAGGGAACCGCCACCTCTGACGAACACTGGGTGCAAGTGCCGCAATCCACCTACGCNNTCGGCATGGCCATCGAGCACAAGTCCCTCGGGAAGTACGATTCCGAATCCGACCGCGTGGCGCAGCCGGTTGGCTTCGCCTACATGGCGCCGCCCTCGCAAGGGTCCAATCAGTACGGCTACTGGGACCATAGCGGCGGCCACGATTTCTGGGTCTTCTACGGCCAGTACGCGCTCATGCGCGACCTGCTGTTCCGTCACGATTACCGTCCGCTCGATCGCGGCGAATGGGAGGGCTACCGCGACTACCAGAGCCGCGGAAGGACCTACTACGGCAACGATTCCGCCTCCGGCCAGAAGTACGGCACCCAAGGCGCCTCTACGCAGCAACGCTACTCCGGAAGCTCCTACGCGCAGAGCGGCGGCTTCAAGAGTTCCCAGTACGCCTCGAAGGGCGGCGGGTTCGGCGGCTCGAAGTACGCCTCGCCCTCAAGCGGTCCGGGGAAGGCGTTCGGTCAACACAGCAGCCCCGAGACGGGCCACTTCTCGCCGCCCGCGCGCAGTTTCCACCCCGCCCCCGCGCCCCGTTCGTTCCACATGCCCAGCGGCGGAGGCGGACACCGTTTCGGACGGCATTAGGTGAGGCGCCGCGATTGGCTTGGCGGCTATGGCTTTGACCTTCCTGCATTCCCCAGGGCCGCCCCGAGAAGTTCGCCGCCGAGGTCCGCCAGGAGTGGCTCCGCGAGCGTAGCGTCCAGGAACTACCTATACAGTGGGGCAGGCCATCGTTTTTTGTGGCCTGCCTTCTTCGGAGGGTATACCGCTGACGGGCCTTACCTGTGGCCNNCTGGAAGCTGATGACTGCGTCCCGAAGCTCCATATCCCGTTGAAGCTTATTGAACCCGAAGCTACCCGATCAGCCCCGATCAGCGATGACCGCCGCCTCCACCGCCGCGAGCGCCACCGCCCCCGCCGCCGCTATAGCTACGGGACCCGCCGCCATAGCTAGGCGCCGACTGGTAGCTGCGCGCGGCCGGCGCGGAATACCGCTGCGCCGGCGCCTGGTATCGCTGCGTGTTCATCTGCGAGCGTCCGTAGGACTGAGCGCCTTGCCGTCCCTGTATGGACTGGTTGCCCCGTGCGCCGGCTTGCGCCGAGCCGCTCCGGAACGAGTTCGACGCCCCGGCTTGGCCCCGGAACGAGTTCGACGCCCCCGCCTGGCTGAACCTCTGCCAACCCCCCGACGCCGCGGCAGACCGCGAAGTCGTGGCCGCACGCGAGGCCTGCGACGCCGCGCCGTACCTGTTATTGAGTTGGCTGTTCCCATAGCCCACTCCCTGCCGGTGGTTGGGATCGTGAGCCCACGCGGTCATCCCGGCGCCGATTCCGCGGCCGCCGAAGCCGCCGCCATATCCGCGGCCGAACCCGCCGCCATACCCGTAACCGTAGTGATTGAAGAAGCCGCCGTTAACGAATAAGCCGCCGCCGAACCAATTCATGCCCCAGCCCCAACCGAAGCCGCCATAGCCAAAGCCCCAGCCGCCCCAGCCGCCGAAGCACAGTCCCATGTTGATTCCCGGTCCCCACCAGAATCCATAGCTCGGATAATAGAGTGGCGGATAATCTCCCCAAGCCGAAGGTCCCCAGATGTATGCGGGGTCGTAGGTCGGGGCGTAGGCCACCTGCGGGTCGCCCGGTTGAATCTCCACTGCCGATTGCCCGCCCTGGTCCTGGTTAGTCACCGTCTCCTGCGGGGTGGATTGCAGTTTGCCGTTGGCCTCCGCGCGCACGCGCATGCGCTGCACGGCGCCCATCACGTCGGCCTGCTGCGCCAGGAAAGCGTTGCCCAAGTCGGTAGTCCAATGGACATCCTCGGTCAGCCTGTTGAGCACGTCCGGCATGGCCACCATGGCCTGCACGCTGGCGTCCCAGGGCTGTTGGCGCGCGGCATCCGTCAACTGTTGGCCTTGCAGGGTGGGGTTGGCCTGCACCCACTGCTTCGCCTCCACCAGTTCCAACGGGTAAGTAGAAGCAGCCAGCGCCTGTCCGAGCAGCGGATCCGGATAGAGCGCGATCGGCGCTACCAGATTATCCAGTTGCTGCGGAGGAATCGGCTGCGCGGGAGCCTGATTGGGAGCGGGAGTTGCGGGCCCTTGCGCCAGCGCAACGCTTCCGATGCCCGCCATCGCCATGATGGCTATCAGGGATGCTCCCCGCCAAAACCATGATCGGCGTTCCATTTTCGCCACCTCTCTGCCAAAGCGCGTTCCCTGGCGTCGACGCCGGGCCTCGCATCTCTCGTTCACCTACTTGGATGCGCGGGCCAGCTTCCCGGTTAACGGGCATTTTGAGCCGTCTGGCCGCTGCCACTACGATAGTAGCAGTTCCAGGTCTTCCCGTCGCAAATCGCGGATTAGGCTATTGTCTTCACCAATGATAGCGGCGGCCAGATCGCGTTTCGATTTCTGCAACTCGAGCACCTTCTCCTCGACGGTGTCCCGCGCGATCAGACGATACGCGAAAACCCGCTTGGTCTGCCCGATGCGGTGGGCGCGGTCCACCGCCTGGGCTTCCACCGCCGGGTTCCACCACGGATCCAGCAGGAAAACGTATTCGGCGGCCGTGAGGTTCAAGCCCAGGCCGCCGGCCTTCAGGCTGACCAGGAAGAGCCGGCACTCCGGGTCGTTCTGGAAGCGCTCCACGTGCTGTTGCCGGTCTCGGGTGGCGCCGTCCAGGTACTCGTAGACCGTACCGTTCTTGTCCAGGCGGTCGCGGACAATCGCCAGCAGGCTGGTGAATTGCGAAAACACCAGCGCCTTGTGGCCCTCGTCCAACACCTCGCGCAGTTGTTCCAGCAGCACTTCCAGCTTGGCGCTGGGGTCGCCAAGCCGTTTCGGATCGAGCAGGCCGGGGTGACAGGCGGCCTGGCGCAGCCGCAGCAGCGCTTCCAAAACCTGGATCTTCGATTTCGCCAGCCCATCCGTTTCGATGCGCTGGAGCAGCGCGTTGCGGTAGTGCTGCCGCAGATCGCCGTAAAGCTTCTTCTGCGCCGGCTCCATTTCGCAGAATATGGTCTGCTCGGTCTTGAGTGGAAGCTCGCGGGCCACCTGCTCCTTGGTGCGCCGCAGGATGAACGGCCGCAGCGCCTGCGCCAGAAGCCGGCGCGTATCCTCGTCGGGTCTGCGCGCCGCGCCACCCGCCAGCTTGAATACGCTGGCCGCTCCAAGCATGCCCGGATTGAGGAATTCGAAGAGGCTCCACAGCTCGCCCAGGTGGTTCTCGATGGGCGTCCCGCTGAGCGCCAGGCGATGGCCTCCGCGGAGCAGCCGCGCGGCTTTGGCCGATTCGGCGTTGGCGTTCTTGATGGCCTGGGCCTCGTCGAGCACGATGTAGTCGAACTCCACGTCCTTAAGCTGCAACGCGTCGCGCCGCAGCGTTCCGTAGGTAGTCACGATCGCGTCATAAGCCGCGAAACCGTTGCCGGAGCGCGCCAGGCCAGTGTAATCGAGCATGCGCAGTTGCGGCGTGAAGCGCGCGGCTTCCTGCATCCAGTTGAAGACCAGCGACTTGGGAACCACCACCAGCGATGGCCCTAGCGCTTCGCCGCGGGCGCGCAGCTCGCGGCGCGTATCGAGCAGGGCCAGCACTTGCGGCGTCTTCCCCACCCCCATGTCATCGGCCAGGCAGCCGCCAAAGGAGAAGCGGCGCAGGAAGTGCATCCAGCCCAAGCCGTCGCGCTGGTAATCGCGCAANNTGCCCTGAAAGGCGCGCATCTCGTCGCGAACCCGGGCAAATGTCTCGTCGTAGCGGGCTTCCGGCTGCGAAGCCAGCAAGGCGTCGAGCAGCCCCGCCTGGCTCCGCCGGAAGCGGACGTGGTCCGTATCGGGAGTTCCCAATCCGGCCAGCATGCCGAACCGCCGCAGCCATTCCTCCGGCAGCACGCCGTAGGTTCCGTCGCCCAGGCGGACCATGCTCTCGCCACGGCGCAGCGCCGCCAGCAACTCGGGCAGTTGCGCCCGGCTCTCGCCGTACTCCACCTCGCCGTGCAGCTCGAACCAATCGACGCCGCTCGATACCTCGATGCGGAAGGCCCCCGGACGACGGAAAACCTTGCCCTCGGCTTCGATGTGCCAGCCCTGCTCCACCAGCGCGCGGACGATGCGCGGCAATTTAGTGGGAGCGATTTCCCAAGCCGGCCGTGCAGCCAAATAGGCTGGAGCTTGAATCTTGAGGCCCAACTCGCCGAGCAATCCGGCGGCGGCTTTTTCCACCTCGGCGTCCCGGCGCA
Source organism: Bryobacterales bacterium (assembly GCA_003139735.1). Lineage (GTDB taxonomy): Bacteria > Acidobacteriota > Terriglobia > Bryobacterales > Bryobacteraceae > BOG-224. Next base: position 4,482 of record PLGA01000226.1, read on the forward strand.
GAAAGCGGCGGGCTTCCGCATCGTAGAATCCTCTGGCCGGTTCCAGCGACGGCACAAGGCGGCCATCGTAATCGAACGACAGCTCCCCTCGCAGGCGGCCTGAACCGTAATTGGCGGGCGCGGCCGCGCCAATCCGCAGGCAGGGCCGGGGCTGTGGCGCCACCTCCTCAAAGCGCAGTTCCGCGGGCACTTCGAGCGGAGGCGCGGTGGGCGAGGTGAGCAACGCCGCCAACAATTGCTCCCGCTCTTTCTCCGGCGCCTGGATGGAACCGGCTTTGCAGAGATAGGAAATCCACTCGAACGGCGCGCCCTCCGCAAGCGGCGCCACGCGGTCCTTCGTGAACACGAACCCGCCTGGCGTAACCAAAAGNNGCCGCCGCCAGGTCCAGGCGCTCCTCTCCGCGGCGCAATACCCCGACAACCATCCAATCCTTCTTGGTCCCCGGCCGCATTTCCAGGACGAATTGCCACGCGCCGCCCTCATCCCACGCGAGCGGGGTCAAGGCGCCCGTCGTCTTGTCGACTTGCAAATAGCAGCGCCCGGTGCGGGCCGNNACCGCCTCGTAGGAATCCGCGTAACCCCATGGGCCGTAGTACTGCTTCACCCCGGCCATCGCCGCCAGGATTTCGCGGTCCTCCGGCAGCGGCAACTGCGCCACCTGGCGGCGCTTCAGGCTGAGCGCGCTATGCCGCGTCCAACTGCCGTCCGCCTTGGGAGTACACTGTTCCAGCGAAAGCACCAGGCAACCCGCGGCGATGCTGTTGGCGACATCCACGATGTAGAGAATCCGCCGCTTGGCCGGCCATGAATCGCCGTACCGGCCGGCCTCCTCGCGAGGTTGGGCGATCTCGCCGATCTGCCGCTGCCAGGCCGGCAGCTTCGGCGCCGGCGGCGGCTTCGGGACCGTCGCAACCGGACGGGGCGACGGGTAGCGTTGCCCCCGGCCGTATTCGTAATCCTCGTAGTCCGGCTCCACATCCAGGCCGTAGTCGCCAGCGTTGAGAGTCAGTTCCGCGGCTGAGGCGGCGGAGAGAAGATCCTCCGCGTCCGCGGTCAGGATGGTAGCCCACAAATGCTTGCACGGGCCGACAGTATAGTAGTACCCGCACTCGCAGTAGGCCGCGAG
>PLGA01000226.1:5704-8437 GCA_003139735.1 Bryobacterales bacterium
CCAAGCAAATCGAACCGAGCCGGGCCCAGCGGGCGCCCCGTAAGAGAGCGGTCGCCGGCGCAATCATACACGTCGCAATTTCGGACGCGCACCGCGAGACCGCGTGGATTCATCTGCGCAGCGGATCTTCAATCCACGGCGGCGTGGCTTCCATCAGGCGTCCCAGTTCCGGCTCCGTCTCTTCCATCTTGCGCTTCATCTCCCAGGCGATTTCGCGATAGCTGAAATGCCCCTTAACGCCGCTGCGCAATTTCGAGATGTATTCCGCCTCCGCGAAATCCATCTTGAACAAGAACCGCGAACGCGCGCCGAAGGGCAGCAGGTAGTGGGCCGCCGGAGCGGGCAGGCTGCGCATGACGTCTAGCGCGCGGCGCATGGCCGGTTCATAAATGCTGCCCGCGCCGGCTTCCACCACCAGGGCCGGCGTGTCGTAGCCCAGTGCGCCGGAGTATTCCTGACGAAACTTCTGGCACCGCCGGTGACGGTGCAGGTCACGGTAAGCGCCCACGTCGATCGCCATGTCGTAGCAATAAAGGCCGCCTCGAAACCCGGCCAGGATTTCGTCCCGCCGGGTACGCGAAGCAAGCGCCACGTCGAAGACTTCGGCGCGCTGCCGTTCGCTCCACGCGCGGGCAATCTCGTAAAGCTCGCGGAAGGGCCGGTCCGTAACGGGGTAGAGCAGCGTGGCGGCGATATCCGCCGGCACGCAATCCGGCCGCAGCAGGTCCACGCGCTCCGCCGGCGCGCCTGTTGCGGCAGGCAGGTTCTGCGCCGCCCACAGTTTCAGGTCGCGGCGCGAGCGGGCGGCGTGTTCGTCCGGATCGGCATGGCTCGCCAGCGTGGGCGCGAGCGGTTCGGCCGCCGCCGCGGGGTCCCAGACGCAGTCCGGGTCGGCCGCGCAGGCCTGCGCGATTTCCTCTCCCAATTCGCGCAGTTCGGCGTATTCGGAAGCCTTGAGCCGCCGGATCTGCTTTTCCATGGTCCGTATGCTGGCCACCTGCCCGACGTTGGTCGGCACGCCCCAGAAAAGCAGGTACCGCGCTACGTCGAAAGCCCGAGCCGCCAGGTTGCGCTGGTAGGCGTCGGGCTTCATATCGCCGGGGCGGGGAAGACGCTCGGAGAGGCGCTCGAAGGCCAGTTGCTTGACTTTGCCGTAAGCCTCCAGCAGCGCCTCGCCCGCGGCGCGATAGGCCGCCGCGCCCTCCGCATCCAGCTCGGGCGGCGTGACGAACCCGGAGCGCGAGAAATCCTGGTAGCGCGAAGATTTCGCCTGGCCGTCCCACAGCGGCTCCTCTTCAATCTCCGTGGCCGCCAGCTCCGAGATGCCTTCGAAGCACAGTACGGCATGGCCCAGGTCGGCGATGGAAGCGTGCCCGTATTGAAAGTAGAAGCTCTCAAGGAACTTCCGCGAATCGTGGCGGCGCACCCATTCGAGCGAATCCCGTATGGAGTCGGGCGACCGGCTGTAGCGCGCCAGGGCGTAGGCGCTTTTTTCCGGCGGCATGGGTGCGAGAGTGATGACGCGTTTCACAGGGGTCAAGAGGTTATGATAGCGGGGTGCAGATCCGAATCCAACGTGTCCACCCCGGCGCGGTCCTTCCCGCCTACGCGCACGGTCCCGGAGAAGACGCCGGCATGGACCTGTGCGCCGTGGAAGACATTACCCTGGCGCCGGGCGAACCGCGGCTGGTCCCGACCGGCCTCACCGTCGAAATTCCTCCGGGATTCGAAGCGCAGGTGCGGCCACGCAGCGGCCTGGCGCTGCGCCACTCGATCGCCATGCCCAACGCGCCCGGCACCATCGACCCCGGATATCGGGGCGAAGTGCGGGTCATCCTGCTGAATCTGGGGCGCGAGCCGTACGCGATCCACGCGGGCGACCGTATCGCGCAAATGATCGTGGCCCGTTACGAGCCGGTGGAATGGGTGGAAGGCGATTTGGGCGCGTCCGAGCGGGGCGCCGGGGGATTCGGATCGTCCGGGCGGTAGTACGCGGCGTGTCCTCACTGATGCCGCAGCGCATCGGCCGCTTCAATGCCGGCGGCGCGCCGGGCGGGGACGTAGGCCGCCAGCAACCCGATGGCCGCCACCGTGACGGCGACGGCTGCGAACGTGGCCGGGTCGGCCGCCTTCACTCCGAACAGGAGCGTAGCCAACAACCGGGTGACGCCGTAAGCGACTGCCAGGCCCGCCGCCACGCCGATGCCCGCGAGCTTCAGGCCTTCGAGCACAATCAGGCGCAGCACGTCCTGACGCTCGGCGCCCAGCGCGACGCGGATGCCGATTTCCTGGGTCCGCCGCTCGACCGAGTACGACATCAGGCCGTACACGCCGATGGCCGCCAGAAGCACGGCGATACCCGCAAAAATCGAGAGCAGCAGCATCATGAAGTTCCGCCTCGCAAGCGATTCCGACACCATCTGGTCCATCGTGCGCGTGCGGGAGACGGGTATCAAGCCATCGACCGAGCGGATTTCGTGCTCCACGGCCGCGCGCAGCGACATGGGGTCGCCTGCGGCGCGAACGGCCCAGGAAAGCGGAATGATGCTGTTCGCCAGCGCGGTCAACCCTTCGGGTACCTGGGTTTGCGGGACATACATCACCCCGACGTTGGCGTCCTCAAGCCCGGTTTCGCGGACGTTGCCCACCACGCCTACGATTTCCCGGGGCAGGTCGTCGAACTGCGGGCCGAGTCCCTTGCCGATGACGATCACCTGGCCGATGGGATCCTGG
>PLGA01000275.1:0-4906 GCA_003139735.1 Bryobacterales bacterium
TTTTGCGCCAGAAAGTAGCTAGAGCGCGGCGGCGACCACAACATGTAAGGTTTATTACGTACGTTCCTTGCAATTCGCCGGGCACTGGGATACTGTATTCCCAGCACTCAGTGAGGGAATCCACGGTCTCTGCTGGTTTGGATAGCTTTTTAGAGTTCGAACCCCAGACCCTTACGTTCTCACTCTGACAAGCTGGGAAAATGGCGCCAGCGGCTTGGCGCTGAAACTCCGGGTGTCTTCCGCCCGGGTAGATTACAACATAGGTGTCCAACGACACAGAGGGGGATAACACAGTGAAAAGAATCGGGCTTACGAGTTTTGCGGCAGCGGTTTTGGCGCTCCCGCTATGCGCACAGGTAGCAACTCTTCGAGCGGACATCCCGTTTGAATTCAGCGCTCAGAACAAGACGGTAGCGCCCGGGGAATATGTTATTACGGTTCGGCCTGGGTCGTCCGTGGTGGAGTTCGAGGGCAGCCAACATTACTATGTTCTGACCAGCCCGGGCAGCGGTTTCGCGAGTTCGCAGGGGCCTAAGCTGATTTTCAATCGTTACGGGAATCAGTACTTCTTGTCCCGGGTTTCGACGGCGTCGGTGGGGCGTGACCTTCCGCCGTCGCGCACAGAACGGGAGCTGAAGAAAACCGCCGCTGCCACGGGGCACGCCCCGAGAGAGATCGTTCTGGCGATGCGCTGAGTCGACTAAGTCCAAACGGAATTGGCGCGGTAGGGGAAACAGCGGCGACTCAGCAGCCATTGCGCGCTGGGTCGCCGTTTCCGTTTCGGATCCCCAATTGTGGGCGGCTTCCAAATGGTTAAGAGACTTTCAGGTCTTCTCATCTTGATCGCCGCTGGTTATAGCGGGATTTGTGCGACGCGCAGCCTGCTGCCTGGCGATGCAGAACGTGGCAAGGACGTATTCCGCACGGGGGACTGCGGCGCCTGCCACAGCATCAACGGGGAGGGCGGAAAGAACGCGCCAGACCTCGGGCGGGGCGCGGAGCGGGGCTTCAGCCCCTACGTGATGGCCGGCATGCTGTGGAACCATGCTCCGGTTATGTGGGCCGCAATGGAAAGACGAGGGGTTGCCAAGCCCGAGCTGAGTGAGCAGCAGGCGGCGGATTTATTCGTCTATTTCTTTGCCGCCCGTTATTTCGAGCAGCCTGGCGACGCCAAGCGCGGCAAACGGGTTTTTGTTGTGAAGCGGTGCGTGGAGTGCCACGGCATTGGCTCCATGCTTCGCGAAGGCATCCAGCCAGTAGCGGCTTGGAAGGCACTTGCGGACCCTATCGCGCTGGCGCAGCAGATGTGGAATCACTCCTGGGAGATGAAACCGGCGCTCGACCGGATGGAGATTCCTTATCCACGGTTCTCCGCACAGGAGCTGACCGATGTGCTGATGTATCTGCGGAGCACTCAAGAGTCCGGCCAGGCCGGCGACTTCTCGCCCGGTTCCGGGGAGTCCGGTGAGAAGCTGTTCGTGTCGAAGGGCTGCGCAGGTTGCCACCGGGGAGCCCTGACCCTGGAGGCTCGCCCCACCCGATACGGTCTGACCGACTTTGCCGCGGCCATGTGGAACCATGCATTCCGGACACTACCTAGTCCGGCGCCGCTTAGCTATGAGGAGATGCGGCGACTGGTGGGCTACCTCGTTTCGACGCAGTTCTTTGAGGAGCGGGGCGACCCTCGGCAAGGCAAGAAGGTTTTTGCGAGGAAGCGCTGCGGGATCTGTCATGACGACCCGTCCAGTGGTGCGCCGGCCCGGTCGGCTATGGCGGGGAGGATGACCTCCTTCGATGNNCCTTCGATATGGTGGCTGCTCTATGGAAGCACGGGCCGGTGATGTTAAACCGCATGCGGCTGAAAAGGATTTCCTGGCCTCGCTTCAGCGGCTCGGAGATGGCAGATCTCACCGCATACCTGCACGGTCTCCAATTGAAACAACGGCGGCCACCGATAGATGCGGCCCCGCACCTGTGATCCACAGGGGCTGTTCCGATTCGCTTTACAGCCATTCTTCCCCCCAACATGCGAAAATTGTATCGAGTGCCCAGGAAAGAGATGAAATTTCGGGTCGCCAAGGGCGCCAGGCTGACGCGTTTCTTCCTGGGGCCGGCCGGCCGCATCCTGCTCGTCGGGTTTGCCCTGTGCACTGTCCTGGGAGTCGGCGCGTTCACTTACTATTACGCGAAGTACGCCCGGCTCATCGATCAGAAACTGCGCGCCGGCCCCTTCGCCAATACGGCCAAGATCTTCGCCGGCCCCGAAACGGCCGCGGTGGGCGACGTTGCCACCCCCGCCGGCATCGCCGCCGAACTGCGCCGCAGCGGCTATACCGACTCAAGCCATAACCCCGTTGGCTACTATCAGTTACATCCCAGGTCCGTTGAGATCTTCCCGGGCGCCGATTCCTACTTCGAACAGGAGGCCGGCGTCATCTCGTTCTCCGGCGGAAAAATCTCGCAAATCATCTCCCTGCGCGACAACACCGCGCGCGGCCAGTACCAGCTTGAGCCGCAACTCATCACCAACGTCTCCGGCCCCAGCCGCGAGAAGCGCCGCATCGTCAAGTTCGCCGACATCCCGAAGGTGATGGTGGATGCCCTCACCTCGGCCGAGGACAAACGCTTCTTCCAGCACTCCGGGTTCGATCCCATCCGCATCGTCAAGGCCGCCTACGTGGATCTCAAGGAAGGACGCAAGCAGCAGGGGGCGTCCACCCTCAGCCAGCAATTGGCCCGCATGTTCTGGCTCGATACGGGCCTCGATTCGCCCGACAAGCGCTGGGGCCGCAAGCTGGCGGAGGTGGTCATCACCCTCGAACTGGAGCAGCGTCTCTCCAAGGAACAGATCTTCGAAGACTACGCCAATCAAATCTACCTCGGTTCGCGCGGCACCTTCCGCATTCACGGCTTCGGAGAGGCCGCCGAATCGTTCCTCGGTAAAGATCTCGGCCAGATCACCATCCCCGAGGCCGCCGAGCTCGCCAGCCTGCCTCGCTGGCCCGCCTACTTCGACCCCTTCCGCCATCCCGATCATCTGCGCGACCGTCGCAACATCGTGCTCGGGTTGATGCGGCAGAACGGCTTCATTAACGATCGCGACTACGCACTCGCCGTGGACTCGCCCCTCACCGTCGCCAAGGGAATGGCCCAGTCCGTCGAGGCCCCCTACTTCGTCGACATGATCGACGATGAGATGCAGAGCAAGTTCCAGGACGCCGATCTCCAGTCCAACGCCTTCCGCATCTACACCACCATCGACTTGCGCCTCCAGCGCGAGGCCGGCGAGGCCGTCCGCCTGGGCATGCAGGAAGTCGACGCGCAGATCAAGCGCCAGCGCCGCTTCCACGGCCAGACTCCTCCCGAAGCGCAGGTCGCCCTCGTGGCCATCGATCCGCACACCGGCGAGGTCAAGGCGCTGGTCGGCGGCCGCAATTACGGCGTCAGCCAGCTCAACCACATCCTGGCCAAGCGCCAGCCCGGTTCCATCTTCAAGCCGTTCGTCTACGCCGCGGCCATCGATACCGGAGTCCATGGCGCATCGCGCGTGCTCACCGCCAGCACCCAGGTGGTGGATGAACCCACTACCTTCTGGTTCGACGGCAAGTCCTATAGCCCCGATAATTTCGACCACCAGTTCTACGGCACGGTCACCCTCCGCGAAGCCCTGGCGCACTCGCTCAACGTGGCCACCGTGAAGGTGGCGGAGACCGTCGGTTACCCCGCCGTGGTCGCTATGGCCCGCCGCGCCGGCATGACCGGCGACATTCAGCCGACCCCGGCCGTGGCGCTCGGCACCTACGAAATCACCCCGCTCGAAGCCGTGGGAGCGTACACCCTCTTCGCCAACCACGGCGATTGGATCAAGCCCAGCTTTATCGATATGGTACGCGACGAGAAGGGCAAGTCGGTCTACAAGAATATAACCGAACGCAAGCAGCAGCTCGATCCGCGTGTGGCCTACATCATGACCGAACTCATGCAGGAAGTCATCCGCAGCGGCACGGCGGCGGGCGTGGCCGCGCGCTACAACCTGAACTTCCCCGTGGCCGGGAAGACGGGCACTTCCCACGATGGCTGGTTCGCGGGCTACACGTCCGAACTCTTGTGCGTGGTGTGGGTGGGCATCGACAGTAACCTCGATCTGGACCTCGAAGGCGCCCACTCGGCCGCGCCCATTTGGGCCGAGTTCATGAAGCGCGCCCTCCAGTTTCGCGAGTACCGCGATACCAAGCCCTTTGAAAGCCCGGGCGGCGTCGTTTCCATCATGATCGATCCGGAATCCGGCATGCCGGCCACCTCCAGTTGCCCTAAGGTCCGCCGCGAGGTTTACATCGCCGGCACCGAGCCGGTGGGTACGTGCCCGCTGCACCGCGGCCGCAATGTCACCAACGTGTCCGGTTGGGACACCACTTCCCTTAGCCCCGCGCCGGCGGTCGCCGCGCCGGCCGGCGCGCGCCCGCTGGTCACGGATAGCGATGCCGCGGCCCCGCCTTCCGTGCCGCGCCGGGTCCGTGCGGTGCGCCCCGCGGCCCAGACCCAGCCGCCCCCGCCCGAGCCTCCTAAGAAGGAAGAGAAACCGGGGATATTGCGGCGTCTGTTGGGTGTGTTTAAATAAAGCCAAGGAGGCGCGTATGGTTTTTTTCAGGTTCGCCATCGCGCTCGTGGTGGGCCTCGGCTCTCTCATGGCTCAGGGACAGGCTAGTCCCACGCCCGCGAAACCCCTCTCCCTCGAGGAGCGTGGCGATCTCTTCATGGTTCACAAACAGTACCGCGAGGCCATTGAAGCCTACGGGCAGGGTCCCAAGGACAATGCGACCATCTGGAACAAGACCGGGATCGCCTGGCACCAGCTTGGCCAGCTCGATAAGGCCAAGGCGGATTACGAGCGTTCCGTCAAGCTCAA
>PLGA01000275.1:4930-11679 GCA_003139735.1 Bryobacterales bacterium
GCCTACTTCGCGCGCAAGCAGGACGTACTGTCGATGCAGGAATACCAGGAGGCCTTTCGGCTCGATCCGGATGTCTTCGAGAACCGCTCGCCGTTTGGAACCGCTCTCGAAGACAGCACCGTGGCCGACCGCGCCCGGTACCACTACAATCTCGCCAAGATCTACGCCAAAGCCAGCCAGAACGACTTGGCCATCCAGTATCTGAAAAAGGCCCTGGAAGAGGGCTTCCACGACAAGAAGAAGTTGGAGCAAGACCCCGAATTCCAGGCCATGCGCGACCTGCCGGAGTTCAAGCAATTGCTAGCCTCGGAGCCGCGTGTACTGTAGGGCCAAGACTCACGAAAACCCTCGCAGATCCCGCGTGGGGCAGGATGGTATCCNNCTGCCCCACATCGGGGTTTTCGATCGTGCTACGCCGGCATTCGTGCCGGCGTTCTTGGTGCTTGTAGCAGCGCTGTTCCCCTCCTGTTCCCGCCGCCCCGCGCCCGAGTTCCAACGCATCGCCATCCTCCGTTTTGAAAACCTCGGCGCCGATGCTTCCACCGATTGGATGGGCCGCGCCTTCTCCGAAATCGTCACCTCCGAATTAGCCGCAGCCCCTGCCATGTACGCCATCCCGTCCACGCGCATTCACAACTTCGAGCGCGTCATGGGGGCCCGCCCGGTATCCGCGCCGGGCATTTCCGCCGAGCGGGAATTGGCCATGGTCGCCGGCGCCAACCGCCTGGGCTACGGCGAGTACTCCGTTTCCGGCGGCAGGCTCCAAGCCCGTCTTGANNAGAATCTCCAAACCGGGAAAATGACCACGGCGGTCTCCGCTTCGGCCCCGGAGAACGACGTCATCGCGGCGGCCTCCGCCTTGGCCCGCCAGCTTTGGGCCGGCGCCCCGCCGTACCGTGCCTCCCACGCTCCGGCTTTGAAGTATTACATGGCCGCGCTGGAGGGGAGCGATCCGGCGGAGGTCGTGCGCAATCTCGAACAGGCCATCGCCGCCAGCCCGGATTTCGCGGCGGCCTACCGTCTCCTCGCGCAACTGAAAGCCGAGAACCGGGATGCCGCCGGCGCCATGGCCGNNAGCCGTGATTGGTCAGGCCCTCTCCACCGATCTGCGGCCGTTGGAACGCGCGCGCCTGGAAGTCGCGGACGCTGAATTGCGCGGCGACCGGGCCGCCCGGCTCCGCGCCCTGGATCTGGTCTCCAAGCTGACTCCTTCGGACCCCACCGTGTGGCAGGCGCTGGCCGAGGCCCGGTCGAATGCGCATTTGTATTCCCAGGCTGTCGGCGATTATGGAAGGGCCCTTGCGATCGAGCCGCAGGATATCAATTCGCTGAACCAGTTGGGCTATGCCTGCGCCCACGCCGGCGACCTTCCCGCCGCCATGGCGGCTTTGCGCCGCTACCAGGCGCTCCGCCCCGCCGATGCCAACCCTTTGGATTCGATGGGCGATGTGAATCTGCTCCTCGGGCATCTCGGTGAAGCCGAGAGCTTTTATCTCCAGGCGTCCCGGAAAACCCCGCATTTCGAGTCGGACGGCTCCATTTTCAAAGCCGCCATGGCCCGCCTGATGACCGGCGATATCGCCGGCGCGGACGGATTGGCGCGCCAGTACCTGGATGCACGGGCCGCCGAGCACGACCCGGCGCTCGATTACCGCAAGGCGGAGTGGTTGTGGGCAAGCGGGCGGCGCAAGGAGGCCGGCGCGCAAATGGAGGCCTTCGCGCGCGCCGCTCAAAACGGTCCCGCGCGCGAAATGGCCGCCCGAGCCTATGCCACGCTAGCTCTCTGGAAGCTGGTGCTCGGAGACCGCGCCGAGGCCGGGCGAATGGCCCAGCAAGCGGCTGCGAACGCCGGCCCCTCCAGCGCGGAGATCGTGGCGCTCGCCCGGTTCCTCACGTCCCCGCCGGCGTCCCCGGCGGAGTGGACCGCGCGCGCCGCGCAGAGTTTCGCCGGTCCCGCGCGCAATTCCGTCCGCGACACTGCTTTGGCTTATGCCCTGCTTGTCGCCAAGGAGTTCGAACCCGCATCGCAAGTCCTGAAGCGGATCTACGACAGCGCCGACCAGGCGGATCCGCAAGACGCCCTGCCCATCCTGCTAGCGTGGACCTGCCTCGAAACCGGCCGCGGCCAGGAAGCCGAGCCCCTTCTGCGGTTGAATCCGCTTCCCACCGCGGGAAGCGCCCCAATCCTCTCGTTTTGCTTCCCGCGCATTTACTATCTGCGAGGTTTGGAGGCTGCCCGCGAAGGCAAGCGCGATGCCGCCGCTGCGAATGACCAACTCTTCCGCAAACTCTCCGGCCCCGATCCGCTGCTCTCGGACGGGACCCTACCGCAATGACGCGCTCACACGGACGCCGTATTCCGCGGCCTTCTGCAGAATCTGGTCCTGGTTCAGCGTGAGAATCTTCGCGTCGCGGACCACCGGCCTCCCGTTCACCATTACGTCGCGCACGTCGGCGGCTTTGAGGGCGTAGACCATCTGCGCAACCGCATCGTAGACGGGCTGGGCGTTGGGGCGGTCCAGGCGGACGAAAATCATATCGGCGCGCTTGCCGGTTTCAAGCGAGCCGATCTCCTTCTCCATGCCCAGTACGCGCGCGCCGCCAATAGTAGCCATCTCGAGAGCCGTGGCGGCGGAAAGCGCCTGGGGGTTTAGCGCCGACACTTTTTGCAGCTTGGCCGCGAGGTCCATTTCCTCGAAGACGTCGAAATCGTTGTTGCTGCCGGCGGGGCCGTCCGGGCCGAGACCCACGGCGATTCCCAGGGCCAGCATTTTCGGAACCGGCGCCACGCCGCTGCCAAGCATCGCGTTGCTCGACGGGCAGTGCGCCACGCCCACGCCGCGCGCCTTGAGGATCCGCAAATCGGCGTCGCTCACCCACACGCAGTGCGCGGCTACTGTCCGGCCGCTCAACACGCCCAGCGCGTCGAGGGTCTGCGTGGGGCTGCGGTGGCGCTTGGCCTGTTCGTCGTCGTTCTCTTTTTTCGTTTCGGAAAGGTGGATCAGCAGCGGCGCATGGTACTTGTTGGCGAGCGCGCGCGCGGCTTGGAGCGTCGCGTCGGAATTGGTGTAGAGCGCGTGCGGGGCCACCGCCGGAACCACCAGCGGGTCGTTGCGGAACCTTTGGAGGAAGCGCTCGGCGAACTTCAGGGCGTCGGCGGGCGTTTTGGCGTCGGCCACCGGGAAGCCGATAATGGTCTCGCCCAGCACGCCGCGCATCCCGGCTTCCTTGGCCACTTCCGCCGCCACGTCCTCGAAGTAGTACATGTCGGTAAAGGTGGTGGTTCCGCCGAGCAGCATTTCCAGCGAGGCCAGGCGCGCGCCCCAGCGGACGAAGTCGGGCGTTACGTTCTTGGCCTCGGCGGGGAAGATGAACTTGTTCAGCCAGTCCTGCAAATTCCGGTCGTTGGCGATGCCGCGGAACAGCGACATGGCGGCGTGCGTGTGGGTATCGATGAGGCCGGGCGCCAGGATGGCGTCGGGGCGGTCGATGCGTTGCTTCGCCTGGAAGCGCGCGTCGATGGCCGACTTGGTCCCGACTCCCACGATGCGCTCGCCGCGAATGGCGACGGCGCCGTTCTGGATGACGCGGTGTTGCGCGTCCTCGGTGATGAGATAGCGGCCGCTCCAGATCCAATCGACCGGCTCCGCCGCCAGCGCGCAAACGAAGAGGAAGAAGCTACAGATACGAAACATCGAAAGGCTTCGGGAAGAGTTCCTTCAGACTATAGGTCTCGGTCTTGCCTTGCAGGTTCGCCAGGATGATTTCGATATCGCCGCAGAATTCCCAAAGGATCTGACGGCAGGCGCCGCAGGGCGGCGTGAGCGCATCGGCATCGGCTGCAATCGCGATGCGGCGGAACCGGCGTACGCCCTCGGAGATGGCCTTATAGACGGCCACGCGCTCGGCGCACACGGTGAGGCCGTAGGTGGCGTTTTCGACGTTGCAGCCGGAGTGAATGCGTCCCTCCGCATCTTCGATGGCGGCGCCGACCTTGAACTTGGAAAAGGGCGCGAAGGCGTTCTCGCGGGCGGCCAGCGCGGCGGAGACCAGCGGGTTCATCCCTCCGCCTCGGCCAGTTTCGGCAGCAGGGCCTTGAGGAACTTCAACAGCGTATCGCGCGCCATGCCGGCGGTTTGGAGGACTTCCTGGTGGTCGATCTTTTGCGGCAGGATGCCGGCGGCCATGTTGGTGACGCAGGAGATGCCGAGAACCCGCATGCCCATGTGGTTGGCGACGATGGCCTCCGCCGCGGTGGACATGCCGACGATATCCGCGCCGATGGTGCGCAGAAAACGGATTTCCGCGGGCGTTTCATAGTTCGGCCCGAGCATGGCCGCGTACACGCCTTCCGACAGGGGAATGCAGAGATCCGCCGCCACCTGCTGGGCCTTCTCGCGGAATGCACGCGAATAGGCGTCGGACATATCGGGAAAACGCGGCCCGAGAGCCTCGTCGTTGGGTCCCGCCAGGGGGTTCGATCCCTGCAAATCGATGTGGTCGGAGATCAGCACCAGGCCGCCGCGTTGGAGCGAGCGATCGATGCCGCCGGCGGCGTTGGTGAGGACCATGGAGCGCACTCCCAGGCGCCCGAGCACGCGCACCCCGTAGGTGACCTGGGCCGGCGAATAGCCCTCGTAGAGATGGGCGCGGCCGGCCATGACGGCCACTTCCAGCTCGCCGAGACGTCCGAGGACCAGCTTGCCGGCATGTCCCACGGCCGTGGAGCCGGGCCAGCCGGGGATCTCGGAATACGGGATCTCCACCTGCTCCGACAGTACATCGGCGAAAGCGCCCAGGCCGCTACCCAATACCACGGCGATAGAGGGACGCAGGGTGGTGCGGCCTTGGATGAAGGCTAAGGCTTGATCGAAGAAGGCAGGCGGAAGCGCCTGCCCCACGGGATTAGCTTCGTCGTTCATAACAACATCCCCGCAATACAGGCCGACATGAAATTGGCCATCGAACCGGCGGCCACCGCGCGCAGGCCCAGGCGCGCGAGGTCCGACCTGCGGCTGGGGGCCAGGGCGCCGATGCCGCCAATCTGAATGGCGATGGAACTGAAATTCGCGAACCCGCACAGCGCATAGGTGGCGATGACGAACGACCGCGGTTCGAGCGTTCCCTTCATGGGACCGAGGGCGAGAAAGGCCACGAACTCATTCGTCACCAGACGCGTGCCGAGCAAGTTGCCGATGGCGGAAGCGTCCTTCCACGGCACTCCCATGACCCAGGCCACCGGCGCCAGAAGCACTCCGAAGATCTGCTGGAGCGAGGGAGGCAGCCACCCCATCAACGGGAGCGCATGCGCCCAGCCGAGGATGCCGTTCAACATGGCGATCAGCGCCAGGAACGCGATCAGCATGCCGCCGACGTTGAGCGCCAAGTGCAGACCGTCGCCGGCGCCCTGGGCCGCCGCATCGATCACGTTGACGGAGGTCTTCTCCACCTGGATGTCCACGCGGCCCGCCGTGACGGGCTTTTGCGTTTCGGGGATGAAGATTTTGGCGAGCATGATGGTGGCCGGGGCGGTCATGATCACGGCGGTCAGCAGGTGCGTGATGGAAACGCCGGCGACCTTCACGTAGGCGGCCATGGTAGAGCCGGAGACGTGCGCCATGCCGGCGGTCATGACGACGAAAAGCTCGGATTCGGTAAGGCCGGCGAGGAACGGCTTGATGGTGAGGGGCGCTTCCGTCTGGCCCATGAAAATGCTAGCCGCGACGTTCAGCGATTCCGCGCCGCTGACGTCCATGACCTTCTGCATGGCTACGGCCATGGCGCGAACCATCCACTGCATGATGCCCAGGTAGTACAGGATGGAAAAGAAAGAAGCGATGAAGATAATGATGGGCAGAACCTGGAAGGCGAAGATGACGCCGTACGGGCCGGCCTTCGTGCCCAACTGCGGGCCGAAGAGGAAACTGGTTCCGGCCTCGGAAAAATCGAGCATGGCGTTGACGCCCCTGCCGATGGCCTGAAACACCTTCCCGAAATCGGTCTTCAATACGAGCAGCGCGAAACAGAACTGGAGACCCAGTCCCCAGGCGATCAACCGAAGCTTAATGGCTCGCTTGTTGTTGGAGCACAGCCACGCGACCGCCAAAATGACGAGGAGGCCCAGGAAGCCCGTGAAGCGGCCCATTCTACCCCACGACTTCGAGGATCAATTCGCGCTCGTCGGGCTTTTGCCCGGAGATGCGGAAGGCGTCTTCGACCATTTCCGCGGCCATCTCCACGCGCTCTTCGCCGGTGTAATAGAGGCGGCAGAGCACGGAGCCGGCATCCACCTTCTCGCCGGCTTTGACCTCGAGAATGATGCCCACGGCGGGGTCAATGGCGTCCTCCCGTTTTTCGCGGCCGGCGCCGATCAGGTTGGAAGCGGCGCCGATATCCTCCGCATCGATGGATGTGACGTAGCCGCCGCGCGGCGAGACCACCTCGCGCATGCCGGTGGCGTTGGGCAGCAGCTCAAACTTGTCGAGCGCCTGCGGGTTGCCGCCTTGCGCCGCGACGGCTTGCTTGAATTTCTTGAAGCCCGAGCCATCGACCAGATGCTGCTCGGCGATGCGGCGCGCGTCATCGAGCGAGGAGGACTGCTTGCCGAGATGGATCATGCGCGCGGCGAGTTCGAGCGAGAGCTTGGTGAGATCGTGCGGCCCGGCGTTCTGAAGGGTCTGGGAAGCCTCCATGACCTCCAGCGCGTTGCCCACGGCGAAGCCCAGGGGCTGACTCATGTCGGTGATGAG
>PLGA01000023.1 GCA_003139735.1 Bryobacterales bacterium
GGACGATCCGGTGCCGCCAGTTTGGCGCCGAGTCCGCCGGCCACTCCGAAGCCCATCGAGGCGAAGCCCCAGGTCTGCAGGAAGGTGCGCGACTGGCGCGCCTCCCAATCCGAGACCAGCCAGTTGTGATGACCGCCCACGTCGGAGAGCACGATGCCGTTGTCCGGCACCACGCGGCGCAGATCGGCAACGACGCGCGCGGCAGCAATCGGAACCGCATCCGAACTCTTCGCCTCCGTGGTTGCCGCCAACCACTTCTTTCGCCAGGCGTCGATGCGGCTGAACNNTCTTTCGCCAGGCGTCGATACGACTGAACCAGGCGGCGCGCCGCGAAGCGACATCGGCCTTCCACCCCGGCCCGCCAGAAACAGGCGCGCCGGGGACCCCGGCTTTGTAGGCGAGCAATTGCTCCAGCACCAGCTTGGCGTCGCCGATGATCCCGATTGCCGGCTGGAAGTTGCGTCCGATCTCGTTCGAATCGATGTCGACGTGGATCAGCTTGGTCGGCGGGAAGCTGTAGGTCATTCCCGGCAACCAGGCGCTGGTGGCGCGGTCGTCGAAGCGCGTGCCGAGCGCCAGGATCACGTCCGCATTGCGGCAGGCGCCATTGGCCATCAAGGGGCCGTTGCGTCCGGTCGGCCCCAGGTGGAGCGGATGCTTCGCGTCGAAGGTTCCCTTGCCAAACGGCGTGGTCGCCACAGGAATCGTAAAGGCTTCGGCGAAGGCCAGCAGTGCCGCCTCGGCGTTGCTTAACTCGACGCCGTGGCCGGCGACGATCACCGGACGCTCGGCTTCGAGCAGCAGCTTCGCTGCCTGAGCTATAGCTGCGGGATCGCCGGCCGGGCGTTCCCAGTCGAGCGTCGGCCAATTGGCTTCGCGTGCCGCCGCGGCCTCATCCACGGTTTCGACAAAAAGGTTGAGTGGAACGTCGAGGTGCACCGGACCGGGCCGTCCGTTGGTCATCAGGGCAAACGCCTGCCGCATCGCCAGCGGCAACATTTCGCCTCGCGTCGGCTGAAAACTCCGCTTCACGTAGGACCGCAAAACGGTGATGAAATCGCCTTGGAAGAAGCGTCCGCTCTCCTGGAAGGGACCGCGGTTCCACTGGCTGGTGGGCACGTTGCCGGTGATGAGCAGCATGGCCGAAGAGTCGGCGAAGGCGCCGGCGATGGCCGCCACCATGTTTGCCGAGCCAGGACCGCATGAGGATAAGGTCGCGACCGGTTTTTGCTTGATCCGGAAATAGCCATCGGCCATGAACGCCGCAATCGCTTCATGATGCACCGAGATCATCTTGATCTCGCTCTGCCGATCATAGAGGCCATCCAACATCCCTAGATCCCCGTGGCCGCACAGACCGAAAACGTATGGCACTTTCTGTCGTACGAGAAAGTCCGCAATGTATGCCGCGCCCTTAGAGGCAGGCTTCAGCTTTACCCCAGTTCCACCCATGAACGAGACTCCTTTCAAATCAGCGCCGGATTTCGGCGCCGCTTGCTAGGCCCTGCCGTTGGAATCAGCTTCCTGCCACCTCCGCAGCCTCACCCCGGCAGGCGCAAAAGCCGTACCTGCCGAGGACCCCGCGTTATTCACTCACCACGTGCTTGCCGCCGATTGCCGGCTCTTTGTGGCCTAGACCGGGAAGCTCCCACACGCCGGCTCCCCCAGGGTTCTTGTCCGCCCCGATGTTTGCATCGATCAGGTAAGGCTTGTTGGCTGCGATGGCCTGCTTGACGGCATCGGCCAGGTCCGCCGGTTTGTCCACACTGACGCCCTCAATCCCCGCCGCGCGGGCCATGGCGGCGAAATCCGGGTTATAGAGTTTGCCCGTCGCTGGATCCCGGAATTCGGTCACCAGCTCTCGCCCGCCGACGTATCCGCGCTGCAAGCCCCGGATAGATGCATAAGAGTAGTTGTTCCACACCACCCAGACGACCGGGATGTTGTACTCCACCGCTGTACCCAGCACGCTGGCGTGCATAAAGAAGGCTCCGTCGCCGCACACCGAAACACAGGGACGATCGGGTGCAGCGAGTTTGGCCCCCAGCACGCCGGCCACCCCGAATCCCATGGGGCCGAAGCCCATTGAGCCTATCAACGAGTCGGGCCGCCTGGGATGGCAAAACTGAATGAGCCAGTTGTGGTGGATCCCGATATCGCTCACAAGGATCGCGTCTTCGGGCAGTACTTTGTCAATCTCGTGCGCCGCGCGCTGAGGATTGATCGGAGTGGCTTCGTCGCGGAAACCGGGGGCAATGAACTTTTCCCATTCCTTGCGGTATCCGGCAATCGCGTCCAACCAGCTCTTGCGGCCGGCGGAAGGCCCGGCCGGGACATTTCGTTTCTCGACCTCATCGAGGACTTGGCGCAGGAAGGTGCGAACATCGGCCATCAGTCCCAATGCCACCGGGTAATTCCTCGCGATCTCATCCGGATCGATGTCGACGTGGATGAGCTTGGTGGGCGGAATATTGAAAGAGTAGCCCGGGATCCAACTGCTGGAAGTCCGATCGTCGAAGCGAACGCCGAGCGCCAGCAGCACGTCGGCCTGCCGCGCGGCGTGGTTCGCCTGGTAGGTGCCGTTGCGCGCCACCAGCCCAAGCGCCAACGGGTGCTTGCTATCGATCGCACCCATTCCGCTGGAGGAACAGGTGACGGGAATCTGCAGCCGTTCGGCGAGCGCCAGCAAGTCCCTGGTTGCCTTCCCGTACTTGACGCCTTGGCCAACCAGGATCACCGGCCGCTCGGCCGCCAGCAGCATGTCTACCGCGCGGCGCAGCCCCTCGGAATCAGCGCCGCAACGGCAGTTGATGTTGGCGTCCCACTCCGCGGCCTGCGGCATCTGCAGATCCGTTTCCTCTTTGAAGATGTCAAACGGCACATCGAGCACTACCGGAC
>PLGA01000471.1 GCA_003139735.1 Bryobacterales bacterium
CCGAGAACGTCTTTCATCTTGCCGTCGCCATCGGCGGTTCCGTTGCCGAACAAGTAGACTAACTTCTTCATGCTTTGCTCCTAGCTCCTATGAATTTGTAACGATTTCAGAAAAATCCGCTATCGAGGAAAACTCCGCCAATAGCGTGTGTAGCAGCGTCAAACGGTTCTGCCGGACGCGGGCGTCCGGCGCGTTTACCAGCACCTTGTCGAAGAACAGGTCCACCTTGGGCCGCAGCCTCGCAATTGCGTTTTCGATGGGCTGGCCGGCAATCCGCCGGCATTCCTCGAACAGGTCCTTCTCGGGTCCCGGTTCGAGCAGGGATTCGTCGATGGCCTGCGCCCCTCCCACAAAACCCGCCTGGCCCAGGATGTTCTTGATGCGCTTGAAACTGGCGGCCAGCGGCTCGAAATCGGCCGAAGCGCGCAGGTTCTGGATCCGCTCCAGGCGGCCTTCCAGATCGAGAAGGCGGCTCCAGCCGGCTGCCATCGCGGCGTTGACTTCGTCGTACTTGAAGCCGCGAATGTCCTTGAAGTAATACCGCGTGCGGTCTTGAAGAAAATCGCCCAGCGCCTTTTCGCCCAGGTACGGCAATAAATCGATTTCCATTCTGCCTTCGACGACGATCTTCACCACGCCCTGCGCCGCGCGCCTCAGGGCGAAGGGGTCGCGCGATCCGGTGGGAATCAGCCCCACGCCGAAACAGCCCCTTAGCGTGTCGAGCTTATCGGCCAGCGCCACAATCTGGCCCGTTCGTCCGCGCGGGATGGCATCCTCCATGCTCTCGGGCTTGTAATGGTCGTAGATGGCCTGCCAGACGGGTTCGGGCTCACCCTGCGCGCGCGCGTAGAGGCCGCCCACCACGCCTTGCAATTCGGTAAACTCCTTGACCAGCTCGGTGGTCAGGTCGCACTTCAGAAGCTCCGCGGCGCGGCGGGCGTGCGCGTCGCCGCCGAGTTGCTTCACCAGTTCCACCATCCGTTCGGTCTTCTGCAAATACGAGCCAAGCTTGGCTTGAAACGTGACGTGCGCCAGATCCGGCAGCCGCTCCGCCAGCTTCTTCTTCTGGTCGGTCTCCCAGAAAAAGCGCGCGTCGTTGAAGCGCGCCCGCAGCACCCGCTCGTTGCCCCGCCGGACAATGCCCTCCGCATCCGCGTCGATGTTCATCACCGCCACGAATTGCGGCGCAAGCTTGCCCTGGGCATCCTCCACGGAGAAGTACTTCTGGTGATGCCGCATCACCGTGATCAGCACTTCCTCAGGTAATTCCAGAAACCGGGGGTCGAAGCTTCCCGTCACCGGCGTGGGGTACTCGGTGAGGTAGACCAGAGTTTCGAGCAGCGCCGGGTCGGGCTTCACGCGGATCCCCGCCAGCGCGCTCGAAATCTTGTTGCGCCGTTCCTCCGCCGAAAGAATCACGTAACTCTCGCGCAGCCGCTGTGCGTAATCGGCGGCGGTGACGGCAATCTCACGCGCGCCCAGGCGGCGGTGGCCGGAGGTGAAGTTGCCCGCGCGCACGCCGGCGATCTCGAACGGTACGGTCTCCTCGCCCAGCAGCGCCACAATCCAGCGGATGGGCCGTATGAAGCGCGGGCCGGTCTTGCCGGTCCAGTACATGGTCTTCGGGAAGTAAATTCCCAGGATGGCCGCGGGCAGAGCCCCCGCCAGGATGTCTATGGTTCGGCGCCCGTTCACCTTCTTGACCAACGCGTAGTATTCGCCCTTGGGGGTGGTCTCGGTCGAGAGCCGTTCGACGCTCACGCCCTGTTTGCGCGCGAAGCCGGCCACGGCCTGCGGCGGCGCCGATTTCGCCGGGCCCAGCACGCGCTCTTCGGAATCCGGCTGGCGCTCCGGCAACCCTTCGGCCCGCAATACCAGGCGCCGCGGCGTGGCGTCCAGGGCCACCGATTCATGCGGGATTTCGAGCTTCTCAAACAGCAGGCGCAAGCTCTCCAGCGCGCTCGGAATCATCCAATCGGGGATTTCTTCCGTACCGATTTCGAGCAAGAGTGGAAGGGTCATTGTGGGGCCTCTGGCATGTGGGGCAGGTTGCCAACCTGCGCGGCGGTTGTCAACCGCCGCGCGGGCCGATTGCCAATCGGCCCGCAGGTTTCCAACCTGCCCCACAAGCTCATACCACCGCCTCCTGCTGATCCGCCCACGCCTGCGCCACGCCCACCGCCAGTTTCCGCACCCGCTGGATCACGCCCACGCGCTCCGTCACGCTGATGGCGCCCCGCGAATCGAGCGTATTAAAGAGGTTGGAGCACTTGAGCACCTGGTCGTATGCCGCCAGCAGCGGGAAACGCCTTTTGTCCGCCGCTTTCGGATCGTACGCCTCAATCAGCCGGGCCGCTTCGCCCTCATGCAAGTCGAAGAGCTTCCAAAGCGTCGCGATGTCCGCCATTTCGAAGTTGTAGACCGAGTACTGCAACTCGTCCAGGTAGCGTACGTCGCCGTAGGAAAAGCCCTTGGTCCATTCGATGTCGTAGACGCTGTCCTTCACTTGGAGGAAAGCTGTGAGCCGCTCCAAGCCGTACGTCAGCTCGGCCGGAACCACATCCAGGTCGATGCCGCCGCACTGCTGGAAGTAGGTGAACTGGGTGACCTCCAGGCCGTCCAGCATCACCTGCCAGCCGATGCCCCAGGCGCCCAGCGTGGGCGCTTCCCAGTTGTCCTCCTCGAACTTGATATCGTGCTTGCGCAGATCGATGCCGATAGCCTCCAGGCTTCCCAGGTACTGCTCGATAACATCGGCGGGCGAAGGCTTCAGAATCACTTGGAGCTGGGTGTGTTTGAAAAGCCGGTTGGGATTGTCGCCGTAACGGCCGTCGGCCGGGCGCCGGCTGGGCTGTACGTAGGCGACGCGGTAGGGCTTCGGTCCGAGTACGCGGAGGAATGTTTCCGGACACATGGTGCCGGCCCCGACCTCCACGTCATAAGGCTCCTGAATTACGCAACCGCGATCCGCCCAATACTGCTTCAGCTTGAAAACAATGTCTTGAAATGATGGCATGGGTCGATCAATAAGCCGCCAGCCCTTCCTCCATGAGGGCCGCGGTCGTCAGCCGGCGTTCCGCGTGCGATTCGATCTGCTGCACCAGAAACCTCCGCAAGTCGGCCGCCTTCGCCTGGCTCCAATTCCCAGCCGCCAACTGCGCCACGGGTTTACGCAACATATCCCCCGCGATGGCTCTCGATTCCGCGCTCAATTCCCAACTGCCGCCCGCCAGCAGCGACGGCCGGCAGTGGCCGCAAATCAGGCCCGCCCGTCCGCGGCTGAAAAACGCCCGTTCCGGACCGTCTAAAACACTCCCGCAACCGAGACAGACATCCAACTCCGGCAGCCATCCGGAAAGCTTCACCGCCCAGAGCGAAAAATACGCCACGGCGCGCCACACTCTGCCCGCGTCCCCCTCCCCGCCCGCCGGCCGAAGAGACTCCAGCACGGCCACCAGGAGGCGGAAGAACTTCTCGTTCGGCTCCGCGGCAGGCAGCAACTGCTCGCTGACCTCCGCGAAGTAATCGAGCGCGACGCCCGCCCAGTAATCGGAAACCAAGCCGAATTGGGAATGGATCAATTCGCAGGAATCCAGGTTCACCAGCTCACGCGTTTCACGCTGGAAGTACGCCATCCGCACGTGCGATAACCGCTCCAGACCCGCGCCGAAAGAACTCTTCGACCGCCGCGCCCGCTTGGCCACGCCCCGTAGCATCCCCTGGTCCCGCGTGAGAAAGCTGACCACAAGGTCGGCCTCCTTTAGCGGGTAGGTACGCAGGACTAACGCTTCGCTGACACACGCTGGCGCCACGTGGAACGTTCAGAGTAACACAGATGAAAACCCGGATCGCTGCGCGGGCGCCGCTCCCAGTCCCGTTCCCGCCGCTCCGGCCCAAGAAACAAGATAAACGGCTCGAATTGGATTGATTTGGTGTATAATCGGCGGTAACCAGGAAGCCACGGGGATCCTGGATCGAAACGTTCGGGAGTCCTACGTGGGACTTCCGGGGGAGTTTGTGTTGTGCGGCATCTGCTCGCGGCCTTCGTTTTGTGTCTGGCGCTGGCGGGCCTTTTAAACGCCCAGCAGCCCGTTCCCGGCCGCCTCCCGCCGGGCGCCAAACTCTACATTGCGCCCATGGAATGGAATCTCGACCGCTTCGTCGCCGCCGAGATTAGCAGTCGGGGGTTGCCCGTTCAGATGGTTGCGGATCCGCAGCAAGCCGATTTTGTGATGACCAGCCTCTACCAGAACCTGGGTTCACGCATGATGTCCGGGGGCCACTACATTCACGTCAGGATTGTCCCTGCCGATGGCGGCGAGCCGGTGTGGCGGGCCCAAGTGCGCGACTTTCCGCTGGTCTTTGCCCAGCTTCGGCCGCATGGCCGCGTCATGGCGGCCAGGGCAATCGTAAAGAGGTTGGGCAACAACCTCTCCGGGGCCCGCCGGTAAGCCAAGCCCGAGCGCCCGAAAATGTGGAAACACCGCGCGCCCGGCGGCTCCGATCCTTATTGAATCCTGATCAGCCGCACCGGCCCCAGCAGCCCGGAGGGCAATAACGGCGAATCCGCCCGGTAGAACTGCTGCGCGGTATACGTATACTTCTTCGTGACGTTGGGCTGCAGGTCGCCGATCAGCCGGTCCACCCACAGGTTGGTCACCTTGACCACCAGCGCGTTGGCCCCCGGTTTCATGGCGCCGGTCACATCTACCCGGAACGGCGGTTCCCAGACGATGCCCAGAGCCGCGCCGTTGACGGACACCTGAGCCAGGTTCTTCACATCGCCCAGATCGAGCCACAGCCGCGCTCCCGTCTTGAACCAGGCGGCCGGCGCCTGCACGGTCTTGGTATAGGTTCCCGTGCCGGAGAAGTACTTCACTCCTTCATCGGCGTTGTCGCTCCACGAGCTCAGCTTGGCGAGCGTGATTTTCGCCGGCGCCCCGCGGTCCGGCTGGAAGCCGACGTTCCACGCGCCTTCCACGGTGGCGACTTCCGTTTCGCTCCGCTTGCGCAAGGTGCGCGATGGCGTGGCGGCCGCCTTGCGGAACACCACGAACACGGCTCCCCAGGCATCCAGATCGAGCGGTACCGTGGTGCGTCCGTCCGCGATCCGATAAGATGCCGGCTCTATCTTGCCCGTATCCGCGTGCCACAGTTCCGCAGCCTTCCCTTGCACGCGGAACGTCGCCTCCACGCTCTCCTCGCGGTTGTTGCGGTTGTCCACCCAGTACACTTCGCCCGTCGGCAGCTTGCGATGCACGAACAACAGGTTCGTATCGTTGTGCGG
>PLGA01000549.1:0-5952 GCA_003139735.1 Bryobacterales bacterium
CTGGACCGGTACCATAAGAACCGGCTTTTCCGCGGCATTCGCTACGGCAATCTCTGGGGTTACAACATTGTGGAGCAGCTTGCCAACCCAACTTTCATTGAGGGACTCAAGCTGATGCAGCAGGCCGATCTCACCCTGGACATGGCCAACCCACGGCCGGATCTGATCGAAGCGGCGATCCGCGTCAGCGACAAAGTGCCGGGGCTGCGGATCGTCATGGACCACCTTCCCTCCATCGCGACGNNGTGATGGATCACCTGCCCTCCATCGCGACGCGCCTCGACGCCAACGCTCAGGCGGCCGTCGAAGGGTATCTCCGCGAATTGGCCAAGCGTCCGACGGTCTACATCAAAGTTTCCGAAGTCATGCGCATGGTGGACGGCAAGCCCTCAACCGATCCGGCTCTCTATAAGACTCAACTCGACCACTTCTTCGACACGTTCGGCGAGGATAAGCTGGTCTTCGGAAGCGACTGGCCTAATGGAGCGGCGGTGGACAGCCTTCCGGCCATCGTCCAAATCGTAAAGGACTATTTCAACGGCAAGAGCCGGGCGGCAGCCGAGAAATACTTCTGGAGCAATTCGTTAGCGGCATACAAATGGACCCGACGCGACCCCAGCCAGCCGCAACTCGCTTAGCTACATCGCGTCGTTATTGTTTGCGNNACCTGGGCGATCAGTTCGATGCCCTCCTTCCGGCCCAGATTGCGCGAATATTTCCTGGCCGTGGCGTCGTTCCAGTGCTCATGCACGCCGAGGCTGGCCAGGGCGCCGCTGCCATCGGGGTTGTAAACCGTGCCGGATGGGGGTTCCGGATCGTCCACGATGGCTGCAGAATCCGATGAGCACGTGCAAGCGATCATGGAACAAGGGACGGCCGTGTGGGCCTGAAGCATCGCGGGCAGGTGTATACTGAATTGGATTTCAAAGTCTAAAATTAAGGTTCCTGGCTAATGACCGCCGTCGGAAAGCACTTCCCGGTGGCAGTTTTCATACTGGCCATTATGGTTCGGCCTGCTACGGCCGACCAAATCACCGCTATCCCGGACGCCGCATGGGCAACCGTGCCGACGCTCCAAACCTGGCTGAATATGGATATTGCTGCCCGGAAGCAATTTGCCACGTTTCCAAACACGCCAATCATCAACTTTACCAAAACTCCGGGTAACGGGGTAACCTGTGCCAGCTTCACAGTTGGCTTGGCCTCGCTCCCCACGGATCCGAACAACCTGGCCGACACGGCTTTCCTTGCCGCCGGCCATGAAGTTAGCAATCTCCAACCATGCGCTACTTACGTTATTTCCCCGCTATTGGCGGAGGGGATGGACGAAGCGAAGCCCATGATGGTATATTGGTTGTCACACCAACAGGGTGTCAATGTTCCGGCGATGTCGCTAACACCGATGGCCGATCTCAAGCGAACCCAGAATCCGGGCGCGATAGCGACCCAGTACGAGTATTCGGGTCCGTTTGACATTTTTGCCACCGGCGGAATGTTTGAGATAGGCGGACGTGGCGACTTCCGCACCTTTGACAATTTGATGACGGCCATACCGCCTACGGGTACAATTCCCGGTTTGTGGCAAAAGTATCTTGCCGCCGCCGACCAGGCCTTTGGAACCGTGGACGGCCAACCGGCTTCCCAATTTATATCGAGCTCGCCACAAGCCCAGCCGCTCCCGGCCGACGGGCAGTATCTGAAACTGGAGGTCGACACCCTGAACTTCGTGGCTACCGACAACACGGGCAAAACCGTTTTTCAAACCATTGAGTCCCCTGTCGTTAACACGCAGGGGACCATCGACTGGTGGATTATGGATCGGGAAAACGGTGTCGGTACGGTTCGTTCTGACGGCAAATTGAAATACGCAGTCACGGATGCTACCGGTAAAACTGTAATGTCCGGATACTCGGACTACTCCGTTACAAACGGAAGCTCAATTTTCACCACCGGCCTCACCGTCGACGGCGGTTACACGCTTGCCGGTTGCTGGATCGCTCCCGGCACTACGGATTGCGATTTGACTAATACCTCAAGTTTGACGTATTTTCAAACGCACTTCGCGGTTCTGCGGAGTTACCCAAACCACTGGAAGAATATCCTTTGGTTTTTTGGCAACGGCTTGAGCCTTGTCAACACCGGCGACGTCACAACCACGATTTCGTTGCCCGGACTCTTTGGAGTTCAGCTCAACGGGTCCAGAAACGACCAGTTGGTTAACGACGGCAAGCAGATTTTGCGCTTTACGCCGCCGTACGCCAACAACCCGGTTTTCACCGACGTGCCGTCGCGGTTCATCCCGTGGCCAACGTCCGTAGCGCCGCAGATTGCCGCGGTTGTAAACGCGGCAAACCTGAACGTCAACGCTCCGGTATCCCCGGGGATGATTGTTTCCGTTGTAGGTAGCAGTCTTTCGGCCTCAACCCTGGGCGCCGCCACTATTCCGCTGCCCAACACCATGGCCAATGTATCGGCCACGGTCAATGGGATAGCGGCCCCGCTGTTTATGGTTTCACCCGGGCAAGTGAACGTCCAGGTGCCTTACGGGGTTTCAGACTCCACGGCCAACGTGGTGGTAACGACACCCGTCGGCACCGCTACTTCAACCGTTCCCATGACGCACTCGTTCGCGGAAATCTTCCGCGGACCGAGCGGCGAGTTCTTTACGGACGCATTTAGTTACCAATGGCTGAGGCAAGCCGCCAGCCAGTGGGTGACCATCTGGTTTACTGGCGGCGGAGCCGTGACTCCTCCAGTGAAGGAGGGTACGGCCGCTCCATCCATACCGCCATTCCCTGCCGTTGCCGGCAATGTAACGGTCACCATGTGCGGCCAAGCCGCCCCCGTTTGGTGGGCGGGCCTCGCCCCCGGATGGGTGGGACTTTATCAAGCCGACATCTGGGCCCCGGCTCAATGCGCCGGCGTGTCAGGCCCCGTCCCGGTGATCACCATTCAGTAAGCCGGCATCCATGAGGAGCGTTTGAATCGAAGATGACTTCGGGGTGATTCAGGTAATTGGGGAGCAGGCCGTGGGCAGGCGAATCGCCTGCCCCACCCAGCCCACCCATCCCTTACCTTCGCTAAACCTGGGCGATCAGTTCGATGCCTTCCTTCCGGCCCAGATTGCGCGAGTACTTACGGGCCGTGGCGTCGTTCCAGTGCTCATGCACGCCGAGACTGGCCAGTGCGCCGCTGCCATCGGGGTTGTAAACCGTGCCGGATGGGGGCTTGGCCGCTTGCGACGCTTCGTGGAGGTAGTTGTCCGCGTTGCCACGGACCTCGGTCGCGCGCGGCTCGTTCCTGAGGATGTCCAGCCCCACGGAGTCGATCGCCACCGGGTCCTGCGACATCAGCATGCTGGAAGCCCAATGGTCGCCGAAGGAAGCCCACTTGAAGACGCTGCCTTCATTGTGCTCGGCGGTGTACAGGCCATCCAGCACGAAAAGCATGGTCTTGCCGCCCAGTTGGCGGTGCCCGAACAGGTCCACCAGGACGTTGTAGGAACCCATTGGCTGAGTCCTCATGACGGCGCCGTGCAGCGCCCTTGGGGACCATCCGCCATCGTTCGGAAAATAGACGGAGCCGAAGTGGTTCTTCCCGGTCAATGTGACGCCGGCCATCCCGTGCGGCCGCAGCAGCGCCATGTTGATCACGTACTTCGCCTCGGTCACCTGCTGGGGAAGATAGGCGGCCGGCAGTTTCCCGCCGGAGAACTGGACGGGGTTGGCCGTGTCCGGCGTGGGGGACATGCGGTCGCCCTGGTTGTAATCGGCGCCAACCAGAAACTTCACGGCCTGGAATTCACGATTGGAATTCGCCCGGATCCGGTTGTGGATGGGCTGGCCGACGTTGCGCGTGCCCGCCGCATCGTAGAGCATGATGTCCGCGCCGCGCACTCCTCCCATTTCGATCAGTTGGGTGACCAGCGCCACCACGGCGTGAGGGCTGGGCAAGCCATTCTTGGGCGCGTCGGCTTCCCACTCCGGGGCGCGATCCTGATTGCAATTGATCTTGATCGCGATTCTCTCACCCGGGCGATATCCGGCGCTGCCCAGCTTGTGGGTATCGTTGAAACTGCGGAACAGAGCGTCCCACGCCTGCTTCTCATTCTTCCTTCCAGTCAGATTGAGAACCATCCGCGACGCCAGGGCGTGGACCACTTTCTGATTGGTGTTGGCGTCGTCCCACCAGTGACCCGTGACGCCGTCCCAACTGGTGGCTTTGGCATCGCGCACCCACACGACTCTGCCCGGAAAGATTCCCTTCCCTTCGCCGATCGGCTGGTTGACGGCCTCACTGGGCTTGAAAGGGGGTACGGGCGCCCCACCGCGTTGTTGCGCCAGGGCCTTCCAGGGACAGAGAGGCGCTGCGGAAGCCGCGGCNNATTCATTTTCGCACTTGCGAAATCGGAGTTACGGAAAAGGCTCCCTGGAATGCCACCGAGGGGCCGGTGTCCAGACGGATCTCGGGGTTTTCGGGACGGCGGCCCTTCTCGGAACGCCCGACCACGGCCGATAGCACCCGCAAATTGCGCCCTTCCAGGCGGATGTAGGGGGCGCCCTCCACGCGGAAGCCCGGTCCCTCGGCGGAAGTCAATTCAGCCCACCGGCTCGCTTTCATGCCCTTCGCCGTGTCGCTATCCGTACGGCCGGCGTACACTCCCAGGATGGGCGCGGTCTTCTCGTTGGGGTAGGCGTCGAGCGGTCCCAACCCCAGCCAGCGCAGGTTATCGAGGCTGGCCGGCGTCTCGAACTCCATGCCGATCTCAGGCAGCCAGGCGAACTCCACGCGCGGTTTCACGGTGTAGTCCACGCGCAGTACGCCATCTCGGCCCACCCGGTACGCGTACGCCACGGAGAATGAGTTCTTCTCGTTGACCGTGTGGTCGGCTTCGGCATCGATGCGCACGCCGGAGGCTTCTTCGGCCACCTTCCAGCTTTTCACCGACACCGTGTACTTGTTCAGGTCCGCCACGGAGGCGAGCGGCGTGCGCAGGTTCAGCGTATCGTTAGCCCCCAAGGGACGCCAGATGGTGAAGCGCGAGCCGGAGATCAGCTTCGCGCTACCCGCCGACGCCGAAATGAGTTGGGAGGACGCCGGATCGAACTCATACGAGGCGGACCCAACCGTCACCAGAACGGTCTTTCCGTTACGCACGCGCACCGGGGACTCAACCGGGCGGGCCGGCTCCGGGGCAGGACCATCCGCCCGCAATTCAACCGCGCGCTCGACAATCTCCGAGCCATCCGGGCGGAGAAACGCGAGATGCGCGTAGTAGGCGACGCCCGCCGCCACGCTCTTGATGGCATCCACCGGCAGTTCCAGATATCCGGTAGAGTGGGGCGCGGCGTTCACCTTGGCTTCCCCCTTGGCCAGTTCGCGGTCGTCGGCCATGAGGCGCCAATGGACGCCGACGGTGGAAAGATCGGTGAAATCGTAATCGTTCTTGATGGGGACGCGCAATCGGTCCTGGCCGGGCCAGAAAGGCAGAGGGTCGTCGGAAACGTTCACCGGCGCGTACACCGCCCGGGCTTCCCAATAATCGCGCTGCGGCGTGCGGTCCGCCCTCACGATGCCGTCCCAGCCGTCTGTGACAATCTGAATGTACTTCTCCGGCTGGCCGTTGGCGCCCGTGCGCGTCCTGGTAAGGCCCTGATCCTGCCACATCCAGATGGAGCCGCCGGCGCCCGCGGGGTGCTGCGTGAGCGCGCGCCAGGAATCCGCCAGGCCGCCGAACCCATCTTCCGCGTAGGCGTGCGTGTACTCGGTGGAGATGACCACGCGGCTCGAGTGCGCCGCAAGCTGGTCCAGGGCGGAAGGCGGGCGGTAGTGGGGCGCCAGGATATCCACTTCGGGCGGGAGGAACTCGTCAATCCGCTGCGGCATCAGCACGGGGCGCGTGGGGTCGGACCCCTTCACAAGGCGGATCGCCGCCAGGTGCATGGCCGTGAA
>PLGA01000549.1:5963-8735 GCA_003139735.1 Bryobacterales bacterium
ACGTACATGCCCATCTCGTCGCAGAGTTCGATAAAGCCCTCGGCCGGCGGATAGTGGGATGTCCGGACCATGTTGATACTAGCGGCCTTCATCAGGCGCAGGTCCTGGAGCCAGTCTTCCCGGCGGGTGGCGCGGCCCACGTCGGGGCTTTCGTCGTGGCGGCAGACGCCGCGCAGTTTCACCGCCTGGCCGTTGATGCGCAACACGCCGCCGGTGGTCGAGATCTGGCGGAATCCCACGTTGGAGATGCGCGCGTGGGTGACGGCGCCGCCCGGCGCGATCTCCACGTTGAGCCGGTACAGATTGGGCGTTTCGGCGGTCCAGTGCAGGGGAGCGCCGACGTGCATGGTGAGCAGCGTGTCGCGCGCGGTGCCGCGGTGGGGCGGAATGGACATGACGGTCCGTTGCGCCTCCTTGCCATCGGGCGCGGTGAGGATGGCCCGCAGCTCGTAGCCTTGATCCGGCGCGATGTTCACGCCGCCGCGTCCGGCTCCTGCCGCTCCTCGTCCGCCGCCTGCTGCACCAGGGGCAGCCGGGGCGCTAAGACCGCGGCCCGAGGATACCAGCACGCGCAAGTTCAGATCGGCGTCGCGGAACTGGGCGTCGAACGTGGTGGTGGTCTCGACCCGTTCGATGTATTGCGCCGCCGGCATGGCCTCCAGCCACACGTCGCGGTAGATGCCGCCGAGAGCCCAGTCGTCGTTGGTATCGAATGCGGAGTCCCTGGTCACCTGGCGGACCCGCACGGCCAGCCGGTTGTCTCCGAGCTTGAGGTTCGGCGTTACATCGTAGGCGAACCCGGTGAAACCGCTATCGTGACGGCCGAGCGGCGCGGAATTCAGCCAGACCTCGGCCGAAGCCCAGACCCCGCCGAAGTGCAGCAGCACGTGCTGGCCCCGCCAGGCATCGGGGACCTGGAAGCGAAGCGTGTAGAAACCCTCGCCGCCCTGCCTGGTTCGCGAGTAGATGGGTTCCTCGAAGCCCTGCAGCGCCCAGTTCGAGGGCACCGGCGTGGGAACGAAGCCGCCGCCTTGGAAGTTGTCCTGGTAGAACGCGGCCAGGCGATCCGCCGCGGCCGCGTCGGCGGCGAACGCGAAATCCCAGGTTCCGTTGAGCGAGATCACCTGCGAGGTCTGCGCGGAGGCGGCCGTGAGCGCCGCCAGCAGCAGGACCCATCTGGCGCGCCGCAGGAATGTAATCATACCCGTTTCTCCTAGAAACCGCATGATCCGAGGGTAACATCTCAAATCGCGGGCAAAAGCCCTGACGCGGAGACGCAGAGACGCGGAGAAAGACGGCCATAGCGGAGAAAGACGTCCATAGTGGTTCGTTTTGCCCATCGGGGTTTTCTCCGCGTCTCCGCGTCTCCGCGTCAAGCCTTCAGTCCACCTTCAGCATTCCGATATCCTTGAGCCAATCGCCCAGGCGCAATTGCCACGTGGTGGCGACGGGCGATTGGCTCCTGGTCTCCGGATAGATTCCGAAACCATGACCGCCGGACGCGTAGATATGCACTTCCGTCTTGACGCCGGCGGCTTTCAGCATGGGGTACAGACCGGCCAGAGCGGTGGAAGGCCCGCGATCGTTATCCGCGCACAGCATGAAGGTCACCGGCATATCCTTCGGGATGGTGTAGCTTTCCGCGCGGATGCCCGGGTAGATCAGCGCATCGAAATCGGGCCGCGAACTTTGATGGTCCGTGGGATCGGCGGATTCGGCCTTGCCGGCGTCGTAACGCGTGGCGGCCAGCGCTGCCACCTCTCCGCCCGCCGAGAATCCGATGACGCCGACGCGCGCCGGATTCACCCGCCATTCGGCGGCGCGGCTGCGGATCAGGCGGATGGCGCGCTGCGCATCGGCGAGGGCATCATCCACTTTGTACGTCGAGCCCGGTTCGCGCGCCAGGCGGTACTTGAGAACGAAGCCCGCCACCCCGATGGTATTGAGATACGCGGCTACGTACGTGCCTTCCTGATCGAAGTTGAGGAACTGGTGGCCGCCGCCGGGCGCAATCACCATCGCGGCGCCGGTGGCCGTCTCGCGCGGCGGCAGAAATACGGTGACGGACGGGTTGTTGACGCTGGTGATCTTGAAGTACGCGTGGTCCTTATTGGGCGGCTCGTCGACTTCCTTGGCAGTCTTGCCTTCCGAGCCTGGCGCCCCGTTGGCCCAAAGCGGAACTTCCGGACGGTCGGCGGCCAGCGCCACCCCCGCAAGAATCAAAGCAACACAGACCGCTGGTATATGCATTGGTATATTATGGCGCGGTTCCAGCGTTAGCGCTGGCCTCTGGGCATCGGGTTGGGGTTCTTTGTGCTAACAAGGGTCGCTTCCGGCGGCCGGAGCGATTGGGTTTCCGCTCTTTTCAGCCAAGCGCGACTTGTCAGCCAGGCATAGCGAGCAGATGCAACCGTTGTAATGGAATTCGTTGGATCCGAAGGGCGGCCCCCAGGGGTTGGAAGCTGCGGCGGGGGGCGTTTCCGGAGCGGGTTCGGAGGGGTTAAGCGGCTCGGTTTGTTGGGGTTCAGGGGGATTTGGGTTCGTTTGGTCCGGAAGGGGTTCGGAGGGGGGATCTGGAGGGCCACCGAGGGCCTTAATGCGGTCGAAATCCTGGATGGCGCGGCGGTAAAGGCGTTCGGCTTGGGCGGAATAGCGCATCGACAGGTGGATGACGTTGGAGGCGCCGACGCTGCGGCGAAATCCTTCGGCCAGGAGGTAGTTTTTGACTTGCTCGCGGCCGGGTTCGCCGCCGCCGTACATGTCCGGGTCCAT
>PLGA01000210.1 GCA_003139735.1 Bryobacterales bacterium
GTGCCGGAGCCATCACCGTCGTGGGCACGTCTCCGTAGTAATTGGCGACGAAGAGATCCTTGCCAGCGGCCTCGATGCTCGAGCGCAGGGCGCGCTCGTCAATGTCGTCGAGGACGGCGCCACGCACCAACTGGCGCTTGCCGTCGGGGCTTATGCGGTAAAGCAGGCGCGGCGTGCGCGGGCCGCCCATGGTCTGAACAAAATACACACTCGCCAAACCACGGTCCTTCGCCATGGCGAGCAACTTCTGGTTGAGTTCGCCGTCGCTCAGGCCATTTTCCGCGCCGATCTTGAGCACCCCGATCGTGGGACGCGCGGGGCCGGTCACTCCGGCGCGGCCGTGGCCGTTCGACTGCGGAAAGTCGCGCACAGGCTGGCGGCCGATGAGATAGTTGTCCAGCCGCCCGGCTTCGACCAGCTTCACCGCCTGTGCGGGCACGCCTTCGTCGTCCACATCGTAGGCTCCGATCAGGCCCTTGCCTTCGAACGTCTTCAGTCCGGGGTCGTCGATCACGCTCATGAAATCGGGCAGAACGCGCGCGTGAAAGCTCGAGGCAAACGGGCCGTTGGTGCGCGCTTCTGTCCCCAGCGCGGGCCGTGTGGCCGTCACCGCCGTGGCCAGCAGCGAGCGCAGCGTGTCGGTTGCCGCGTCGGCGCTCATCAGCAGGGGGCCGTGGTACTCCTCTTCGACCAGCGGCGCCTTGCGCAGCTCGGCCAGCGATGCAATCTCATCCACGGCATGCTTGTTGAAGACGGCTTCCGAATCCAGGTCAGAAGTCGAAGTTCCCGTCGATGCGTATGAGCGGTCGATGCTCATGCCGTCCGTGGCCTGCGTCCCCGCGGCAAACGACTCCTCGTATTGCGCCTCCGATTTGCGGACGATCCTTCCTTCGCTGGTCGCGATCCACGTAGTGGTCGCGCGGGCGCGAAAGCTCGCTTCNNTCCGCGTACTCCACGTCGCGCTGCGTCGCGCTCACCGCGGGATCGGTGCGGTAGAGGCCGCTCAGCCGCGCCACGCGCTCCGTCCACGCGCTCTCATCAAGCTGCAATGCAACCGGTGCGCCAAGCGAGACCACGGGTTTCTCCTGGCTGAAGTCGTCGGCCTGCGGCGGCGTCTGCACCTGTTTCAGTTCGGCCTGCTTTTGCGCGTAGGCTGAGAGCGCATTCTTATAAGCCTGGTCCGTGGCCTGCCATAGCGCGGAGCGGAGCGCGATGGGATCGTCGTCCTGGGCCGCCAGCTCGACTGAACCGTCGCCACGGCCGCCGGAGCTGTCGGTCTTGTAGTCGCCGACGCGCACGGTCACCCGCGCCACGCGCTGCCGCATGCGTCCGGCGCCTTCGCTCGCCCCGAACTCCGCCTTGGTTTGGAAATCGTCTACTTCTTCGATGCGGTACTGGATAAAGAACGGCTTGGCAAAGCCCGGCAATTGGAGCTGGTTCATGCTGCGGTCGAGCTCGGTCAGCATGGCCTTCAGCACGGGATCTTTCTCGGCATCGGCGCGCGTGGGCTGCGCTACGACCGCGCCGACGCTGGCCAAAGAAATCAGCGCGAGAGTGGCGATCAGAGCTTTTGTGTGAAACTGCCTCATTGCTACTCCAGTTCTGCCGAATGAAAGAAGACTCTGTGGAATTTTGGGCCACGATCCCAATCGTCCCCAAGAACGATCGACGGAATCAAGTTGAGAAAATGTTTTATGACCTCACCATACGTGTGGCCGTCTGAATCGGGAGCGACACCACCAACCTCTAGAAAGCCTTCAGAGAAGTCGACGCCGCCCTCGCCGGATCGATGCCAGGTGCCTTTCGCGAATTCGATCTTTCCATTGCTACTTCGTTTTTGAAGAAAGCTGCCGTCCTTCTTCAAAAGCAGCACCGAAGATTCACCGACACCGCGGAACTCGTAGGTACCTGCGACCATACCGTAGTCGTAGTTCGCGGCAATCATGTACCAGCCTGTGAACAGGCAAATGGCGCATAGGATCAAGCCGATCACACGGATTGGGGTTGAGGTCTTCATCTGCTACTGCTTCGGCGCTTCAGAATCTGCTCCGGGTATCGGCAGAATCGGCGGCCGCGCCGTGCCCTGCGCCTGGCGCTGCGTCTCGATTTCGCTCAGCAGCATCGCGGGAGCCACGGCGCTCACGGGAATCGATCCCGACTCTGCGCCGCACACACCGTCAAATACCTCGCTCTTGTCGCCGGTCACGAGAATCTTCTTCATCGCCGCCAGCGGAGTGCCCACGATGCTCACGCCGCGCACCAGTTCATCGGGCCGGCCATCGACATACACGCGCCACACCACCAGCGGAATCACCTGAAACGCCTGTGGCGAGCTGCGCTGCGTCACCGCGAAGCCCGAAGAGATGTCTTCAAAGTAGAGGCCGTAGGGCTTGCCCTGCTTCTTCGCCTCTTCAATCAGTTCCTTCCGCAACTCGGCGTCGGAGACGGTCTTGGTCGAAGTCACAATCAGGTTGCCCTGGCGCCCGGTGGGCACAAATCCCGGTTCCGCGCGGCCGTGGCCGTTGGACGCACCAAAACTCGCGATCGGCAAGCGCGACATGAGGAAGTTCTTGAGCACGCCGTCTTGAATCAGCTCCACCCGTTCCGCCTTCTCGCCCTCGCTGTCATATTCGTAGTGACCGCCGAGAGAAATGCCGTCGAAGCTCGCAAGCGTGGGATCGTCGGCCACGGAAAGAAAGGTCGGCAGCACCTCTTTACCGAGATCTTTCGTGAAGGTCTGGCCCTCCTCGTCGCCTCGCTGGCGCTGGCCCTCGAGCCGGTGGCCCAGTACCTCGTGGAAGAACACCGCGGCTGCGCGGCCGGAGAGAATCGCCGGGCCATCGAACGGCTCGGTCACCGGTGCCTTGCGCAGAGCTTCAAGCCGCGCGCCTATTTCGCGCACTGCCTTTTCCAAGTCGGCTTGCGCGGGCAGCCCTTCCGGCGCATCCGCCTCAAAGGTCCGGGCAAGGAACAGATCCATTCCGTCGTCGGCGCGCGTTACGGCCACGATCACCAAGCCCGACGCCACGTAAGGCGTCACCAGCGCCGCGCCCTCCGACGAAACAAAGTAGCGCGTCGAGCTTTGCGCCGCGAATCCCACCTCGTTCTGGTACACATCGGGATATTCGCGAAAGATGCGCGAGAGCGCCCGCACGCGCTGTTCCCATTC
The DNA here is from genome assembly GCA_003139735.1 of Bryobacterales bacterium. GTDB lineage: Bacteria > Acidobacteriota > Terriglobia > Bryobacterales > Bryobacteraceae > BOG-224. Next base: position 3,170 of record PLGA01000210.1, read on the forward strand.
CGCCTTGCGCACCGCCAGTTGCGGCGCGGGCTTCTCCACGTGCACCTGCGGCGCCTCCTGGCTGAAATCCGGCGAGGAGTCTTCTTCCTTGGCGCGCACTT
>PLGA01000609.1 GCA_003139735.1 Bryobacterales bacterium
CGCGGTGCTCTTTCTATTTCTACAGTACTTTCGCCCCGACCTGCCGTTGCCCGGCGAAGCGTTGCCGGACGGCCCCCGCGCGACTGAGGTTCCGAACGGGCGGGCCACAGAGCCGACCACAGAATGGCCTACAAGGACGGCACTGGCCCTGCTGCCGGATGGACGCCTGGAGCTTAGGACCGAGCCGACCCCGGAATGGCCAGCCAAGCTGGAACAGATCCGGTCGCACCTCCTGGCGTATGTCAAGGAAATGCCGAACTTCGTGGCCGATGAAGTCGCTAAGCGTTACGCGAGCAGGACGAGCCCCCCAAGCTGGCGGTTAGTCGATACCATTGGATCTGAAATGACCTTCCATGGAGGCGGCGCATCGAGGGGGCACATCACCGTGAATGGCAGGCCTTGGAAATCCGCGTACAACGACAATTTCGGGGCTTTGTGGACGCCGGGAATCGGCTTCGAACTGCCCTGCCTTCTCGCTCGTGGATCACGAACGACGTTCGAACCCGAGGCACGGGTCACTGAGGGTGGCAAGTCCGTATCCGTCGTCCGCTACAACTCGCCGCCCGACGGATGCGGCTTCCTATTGTCGGTCTACCAGCAGTTCTACCAGGGCATGACGGGGCGGATCTGGCTTGACGAACCCGAGGAGAATGTAATCCGCCTTGAGGAGGACTCGCGGGTATTCCCGAAGGACTTTTCCATATCGGCCGAGGAGAGCCGTACGTCTTGGGACTTCGTGAAAATCGGAGACGCTACCCACCTGCTTCCCGTTTCAGCGGACATCACATTTACGATGTCCGACGGTGGAATGACGCTGACGAGATGCGAGTACAAGAACCACCGGCACTTCGAAGCGGCCAGCCGCATCACGTTTCAGTAGGTCGCTGCGGTCCAGTTAGCCAGCAATCGGGGCAGGCGCGGAAGCCGTGGAAGAGTTCTGAACGCGAGTGCCGGAGCGGTCGTTGTCGCGGGCGGGTTTTTGGGCCTAGCCGTCCGCCACTGGGAGCGACTTCGCCCCCAGTGGACCTGCCCCAGGCCACATACTGCGGAATGCCACAGCTAAGAGGGCCGAAGAAGGCGCGGTCTCGCCGTATTTCGGATACGGCAACAGGTTTTCGGGCCCGGTAGTAGATTCCGGTTTTCGCCATATAATTGCGGCTTTTCGCCATAACAGCACACTTGATCTCCCGTTCACTCCGCTCTATCTTCGTATCGGAGGTGAGTAAGTGAGTATACGGGACAAGTTGGAGGCAACCGCAAGCGTCGCTTTCATCGGCGTCGCGGTTTTGCTGTCGGCTGCCTTGATCAAGGCGTACTTCTTGCCAACGCCGTCGCGAAGCATTCCACGAGCGGCGATTGCCGGCGGAGGCGGAACGAGTCTTGTTGGGGCAAGTTTGAAGGACCGGATTCCGGGGGTCGATTGGAGCAAGAACGGCCGGACGCTCGTCCTTGCTATCTCCACCCAATGTCACTTCTGCAAAGACAGCGCGCCATTCTACCGGAAGCTGGAAGCGCAGGTGGGAAAGAGCCTAAGAACGGTGGCCGTACTACCCCAGCCGGTTGACGAGGCGGAGCAGTTTTTGAAGGGCGAGGGCGTGCGCGTGAGTCAGGTCAAGCAGGCGACAATGGGGGACATCGGGGTGCAGGGGACGCCCACTATGCTCCTGGTGGATAGCTCTGGTGTCATAACCAAGATGTGGGTTGGGAAGCTCCAGCCCGAGCAGGAGCAGCAGGTGCTGACTGCCCTGCGGAAAGGATAGCCATATGTTCGAGCGACTAAAGCTGGTTGGCGGAAGCGCCCTCGCGTTTTCGGCCCTCGTCGGTTTGGCCGTCCATTACGTCGAGCCGAAGGCCGGCGCGGCTGCACAAGTACCGAGACAGGTTCGGCTCCCCATCGCGACCAAGATCGAGCCGGTGGTGATCACCAAGGTCAACTTCCGGAACGTCGCGGTGCAATCCGGCCGTTTCGCCAGATCGGCGGAGTCCGCCGCGCCCACTACCCTCTTCGTAGCGGATGACGACTGGGTTCAGGGCCTCACCGTTTATTTCCTAAACCGGACAAATCGCGCAATCGCGTTCGTGGCGCTCCGTTTTAGTTTTCCTGAAACCACGGTTGGGCGGGTCCGTTATTCCTTCCCGTTGACCCTCGGCACAATACCTCCGTCGGAATCCTTTAACTTGGACGGCACGGCGGCGAATCATTTCGGTGCGTAGCGCCTCGTCCAGCAAGATGTCGCGAATGCCGCGCGCGATATCGAAGACGTTGGCCGGGTTCACCATCACGGCGGCGTCCCCCACCACCTCGGGCAGCGAGCTCACGTTGGCGGTCACCACCGGCGTGCCGCACGCCATCGCCTCCAGCGGCGGCAAGCCGAAGCCCTCGTAGCGCGACGGGCGCGTCCACGCGCGGTTTCAGCTCGCTCAGAATGGCGTCGCGGACCCGGATTCCATCCAGAATCTGTGGCATCTCTTTCCATCATAACGTGAGCGTGTTGCAGTGCGCCGAATGGTGGCCGGGTCCGGACCTTGACAGCCTTTCACGCCAAAGTCAATCCCTAAAAATGGTGATCCCCCCCCCCCGAAATGGGGATTGCGGTAAGGCGATCTTTAACTCCAGAATCCAGAGTGGCGGATTGGGCTGCCGCCGTCCAGGACAGACAAGTCCGGCGGGGAGGTTGCGCATGATTTCGCCTCCGGAGATCGTTCAGGCACCGGACTCGCGCACGGTGGACTACCGCGTGCGTGAGGCCCTGAAATTCATGGAGGCTCATTTTGCTGAGCCGCTCACCGTGGCCGAGATCGCGCGGCGCGTTGGGATTAGCCGCCGCCGTCTGGAGGATCTGTTCCGCCGCGACACCGGCCTGACGCCGTTGCGTACCCTGGGGGTCATGCGACTGAGGGAGGCCGAGCGCCTCCTCTCGTCAACTCAATTGAGCGTCAAGGAAGTAGCGGCGCGGGTGGGTTTCACGGGCGTGGATCTGAGCCACTTCCGCAGGCGGTTCATGGCTTTTAGTGGTGCTACACCCCGCCGGTACCGTGAGGCTTCGCGCCTCGAAGAGCTGAGGCCCGATCCCCGCTGAGCGCAACTCAAGCACCGTAACGGGTATTCACCTGCGATAGACCGAAAATGTCGCTTTTGGCCAATAGATTTCGCTTTTGGCCATAAGACGACGGTTGACTTGCGTCCTTGGTCGGCTCATATTTATTTTCGGAGGCAGGTAAGTGGGCGTACGGGACAAGTTAGACATAGCGGCAAACGTCGCTACCGTCGGGGTTGCGGTCTTGGTGTCTGCTGCCCTGATAAAGCTCTATTTCGCGCCGCCGTCACGTAGTGTCCCGGGCGCGCGGCCGGCAGCCGCTTCCCCCGGGCCGCAGCCTCAGGGAGAGGCGGTTGTCGGCGCGAGCCTGAAGGACAGGATCCCCGGAGTTGACTGGCGCAAGAATGGCCGGACGCTTGTCCTAGCTATCTCTACCCAGTGCCACTTCTGCAGGGACAGCGCGCCGTTCTATAGGGAGCTGCACGATCAGGTCGGCAAGGTGCTCCGAACGGTTGCGGTCTTGCCCCAGCCCGTCGGTGAGTCTACGAAATTCTTGGAGAGCGAGGGCATCCGCCTGGATCAGGTCAAGCAGTTACCGATGGAGAACATCGGCGTCGAGGCGACGCCGACCCTGCTCCTGGTCAACAAGGCTGGCGTTGTAACGAATGCGTGGGTGGGGGAACTCCAATCGGACCAGCAGGAGCAGGTCTTGGCGGATCTGCGGAAAGGATAGGTATGGGTGCGCTAGTAGCGGTTGCCCCCATGGGCGGCGGCGTGTTGGTCAGGGTCTGGGTCGAAATGGCGAAGGCTAGGCAGGAGGGGCGGGCCATGCCCGTCCTCTGGAGAGGATAACGTGATGTCGCAGCGAACGAGGGCGATCGGCGGAAGCGCGCTTGTGTTCATAATCCTTGTGGCTTTGGGGGCCCGCGTCGGGGGCGTCGGCGTCGCGACGGGTGCGGAGGCCCAGAGGACGGTCCACCTTGTCGCCGCGCTGAAGCGCGAGCCTGTGGTGATCACTAAGGTGGCGCTCGGCGCCTCTACAGTCCAGCTTGGCCGCTGGGACAGGGCGAGGGATGAGCAGCCCGACCCGGATACGCCCTTTACCGGTAACGACGACTGGCTCCAGAACCTGACCGTCTATGCGCTCAACCGGACGAATCAGACCATTGTCTTCTTGAACCTTCAGGTCGACTTTCCTGAGACGACGGCCGGGAGGACTCGCGCGGCGTGTCAGTTGAACATCGGGAGGATACCCGCGGCGGCGGCATTCGACTATCAGGGTCGGCCCATCTCCCAGCCCCCGAGCGCGGAGCCGCTGGACTTCGAGCCGGGGCAGACCCTGGCCGTCCACCTGGCGGACTACGTCGATAAGATCAGGCGATCCGTGGCACTCACGCTCCTGCTGTTCGTGCTAAGGGAAGTGAACATTCGTTACGTATCGGCTGATTTCGCCGGGGGAATGCGGTGGGGCGGAGTGTATCAGGTATTCGACCCCGGCACGTCGGCTTGGAAGCGGCTGGACCTCGCCTACTTCCCGGGGAATAGGGAGGGCCACTGGCCGGGGAGTCCGGGGTGGGCGGATCCTCGCTAGGAACGGCGAGGCGATGGGAGAGACGCGATGCGGAAGCTGCTTCGATTGCTGTTGGTGGCGGGGAGCCTGCTCCTGCTTCTCCACGACGCCCGGCGCAGTGCCGTCGCCCAGTATTGCTATACCGCTCCGGCGGTCGAGCAGACCCCGGCGGGGTGCTGCGGACCGGATGAGCCGATAAACGCGATCACACCATGCAACACATGCACGAGCCCTGGCGGCACGGAGCCTAGGAGTCTGTCGGAGAT
>PLGA01000243.1 GCA_003139735.1 Bryobacterales bacterium
GCTAGAAACATAACCTCATGGCTTCTCTACAATGGTCCCTTCCACTTCCACCGTGTCCACGATTCCCACGATCACGGCGTCCACCGGCGCGCCCTTCGTGTTATGCGTCAGCCGGGCTGAGCTTCCTTGCGTGAACAGCACGCACTCGCCCACGCCCGCTCCCACGCTGTCCACGGCCACGATCGAGCTGCCCGATTGCACCAGCGTCTTGTCCTTATTGATATAAGGCTGGATGAACAGCAGCTTCATCCCCTGGAGCTCGGGGCTCTTTTGCGTCGCGACCACGTTGCCGATGACCTTCGCCAGAAACATTTGGCGCTACTTTGGCAGGATGACGGCCAAATCGTCGTGTGGGCGCGGAATCACATGCACGCTGACCAGTTCGCCCACGGTGCGCGCTGCCGAGGCGCCCGCTTCCACCGCCGCCTTCACCGAAGCCACGTCGCCCGCCACGAAGGAGGTGCACAGGCCGCTGCCCACTTTCCTCCATCCCTTGAACTGAACCCTCGCCGCTTTCAGCATGGCGTCCGTGGCGTATACCAGCGGCGTCAGGCCCTTCGTTTCGATCATTCCGATAGCCGTAAGTTCCATAGATCCTCCTAGCGCAGCATCCCTTCAATCATTCCGTCATGCGGCCGCGGGATGATGTGCGAAGACACCAGTTCCCCCACCCGCCGCGCCGCCGCCGCGCCCGCGTCCACCGACGCGCGCACGCTGCCCACATCCCCGCGCACCACCGCGGTTACATAACCGCCGCCGATTTCAATCGTGCGGACCAGCCGCACGCCGGCCGCTTTGCACATGGCGTCGCTCGCCTCCACCACCGCCACCAGGCCTTTGGTCTCGATCAGCCCGAGAGCGCTCGTGTCCGGTTCGGACTCCCCTTTCTTGGCGGGAGTCTGTTGCCAGAACGGCCCCAGCTCGTCGTGCGGACGCGGGATCACCACCACGCTCGACAACTCACCCACCCTCCGCGCCGCCGCTGCTCCCGCATCCGTCGCGGCTTTCACGGCGGCCACGTCGCCCTCGACGAAAACCGTCACCAGGCCGCTGCCTACCTTCTCCCAGCCTGCGAACGTCACGTTCGCCGCCTTCAACATGGCGTCGGACGCTTCGAAGAGCGCGACCAGTCCTTTGGTTTCGATCATGCCTAACGCTTGCTTCATTCCCGCTGTCCTCCTATTTGACAAGCTCAATCTCCTTGGCGAGGTGCAGCCCGCAGGCGTTGGCCTCGTCGGTATCCATGTGGACGTTGAGCAGTACGTTCTTGTCCACTCTCACGTGCACCCGCTCGAACGTCACGGCGGCCAGCCCAGCCACCCGCAACTTCATTTCGTCGCCCTGCTTCACGCCGTAGTAAGCCGCCTCGGCGGGGTTCATGTGGGCGTGTATGGCGGCGCGAATCACGCCTTCCTTTAACTCCACCATCCCCCGCGGCCCCATGATGAATGCGCCGGCCGATCCGTCCAGGTCGCCCGAAAGCCGTATCGGTACGTTTTCCAGGCCCAAGCTGATGGCATCGGTGAAGGCCAGCTCCACCTGCGACCGGCTCCGCAGTGGTCCCAGAATTCTCAAGTTCGAAATCAGCCGGCTGCGTGGACCGATCAGCGTGACCGTCTCCTTGGCCGCGAACTGCCCTGGCTGATAGAGCGGCCGGTGTACCGTCAACTCATAGCCTTCCCCGAAAAGTTGGTCCACGTGCTCGCGGCTGAGGTGCATGTGGCGCGCCGAGGCGTTCACCACCAGGGTCGGCGCAATGCTCGCGCCTGCCAACCGCTCGCCAACGATCCTCCGGACGATTTCTTCGACGGCAGTTCTGGCAATGGCGGCCATTAGTTGGAACCCCCTGCCTTAATTTGATCGGCTTTGGAGCAGTTTGACAGAAGCTCGGCGGTGGCGCGCGCCACGATGCGCTCTTCGTCCGCCGGAACCACGTAGATCGCGGTTGGCGATCCGACCCCCGAAATCCGTGCTTCCGAATGCGCCGCCAGGTTCGCCGCGCCATCCAGTTGCATCCCGAACGCCTCCAGACCGCGGCAGATGTCGGCGCGTATGGCGGCGTCGTTCTCGCCGATGCCGCCAGAGAACGTGAGCACGTCCGTCCCGCCCAGCTCCACCAGGAATGCGCCGATGTAATGCCTCACCGCACGCACGAAAACGTCCAGCGCCAGCCGCGCGCGCCGGTCGCCCGAACTGGCGGCGGCCTGAATGTCGCGCACGTCGCCGGTCCCGCCGCTGAGGCCCGCCAGTCCCGATTGGTTGGTGAGAATATTCGCCATCGCGTCGACGCCCATCGCGAGCCGCTTCATCACATAGAGCGCCGCGAATGCGTCCACGTCTCCGGCGCGGTTCCCATGAGGAATGCCGGACTGCGTGGAGATTCCAAAGCTGGTATCGATGGCCACTCCCGCGCGGATCGCCGCCAGGCTCGAGCTTCCGCCCAGATGACAGGAAATGTGACGCAAATCCCGCCTGCCGAGAAGTTCCTGCGCGCGTTCGCTGGCCGCGCGGTGGCTGGCCCCGTGGAANNGCATCGTAGAACGCGGTTTCAAACAGCGCCACCAGCGGAAGGCCCGGCAGCCGCTTCTGAAATGCGCGCATAGCTGCAATGTAAGGCGGATTATGCGCCGGCGCCAGAAACGTGAACTCCTCCATGGCGCGAAGCACCTCATCGTCCACCAGCCTCGCCCCAGTCAGCGGACCCGCATGCACCGCCTTGAAGCCCACCGCGTCCAACGTAGGGGTCGGGCATGCCCGACCCTCCCCGCTGCTCGACAACTCGCTCATACATCGCTCAATCGCCGACCCGTAATCCGGACATCCGCCCGGTTGCCCAATGCGCTCCACCAGACCCCGGCCAATCACCGAGCCGTTCCGCATGTCGTAGAGCCGGTACTTAAACGAAGTGCTGCCGATATTGGCTACCAGAATCTTCATTCGGATTTCGAAATCTAAACTGCAATTGTACACCTCCTCACCCTTCAATATCCATCAAAATCGTTCATAATGCGCCAATTCGAGCGGCGCAAACTCACGTAAACTGGGGAAGGTCAAGGAGTGCCTTGTGAAGAATCTTTGGGTCGGTCTTGCGGGGTTCGTATTCGTGATGGCGGGTCCGGTCGCCGCGCAGCCGGACACGGGAATGTTCTTTCCCAGCCACTGGGTGCGCGGCTACGTGGATTTTGCCGTCGCGCCCCCCACCAACGAGCCCGATCTGGGTCGCTGCGCGGCATCCACCGGTCAGTTTGGGCCCAATGCGCCCTGCGCCGCTTTCGCCCGCTACCTGACCGGTGGCTATCTGGAGGTGCAGCCTTTCGGACGAACCCCGTTGCGCCGCCTGTTCCTTTTCGCCCAGCCGGTGCTGTCCCTCGGCAACAACGTTCCGCAGGTCAGCTACACAGCGTCGGCCAATCCCATCGCCCTCGATAGCACGCTCGGCGCGGGGATCGAACTGCCCGACAATTTCGAGATCCGGGTTGTTCGTCACAGCGTTTTTTGGCTGGGCCGCTACAACGGCTATCTGGGACCGGCCGACCTTGGTACGGGCGGCCTCTACGGCCATTACGCCACCGTCGGCGCGCGCTGGTATTTCGGCGGATGGGGCCGCACCCACGATCACCAATAGCCCGCTCCCGCTCGCGCTGTAGATCCCAGTCCGAGCCGCGACCGTGAGGGAGCGGTTGGCGCCACGCTCCATTGTTAACCCTACCCATCTAAACTGGTGGATCGGGTAAAGGAGCGATTCGTGAAAAATCTTCGGGTGCGTCTTGCGGGGTTCGTGGTCTTGATGACGGGTCCGGTCGTGGCGCAACAGCAGCTTGCCACTGCGCCGGACACGGGCCTGTTCTTTCCCAGCCACTGGGTGCGTGGCTACGTCGATTTCGAAGTTGCCCCTCCGCACAACGAGCCGGACCTGGGACGCTGTTTCGCCTCCACGGGTCAGTTTGGCGCCAATGCGCCCTGCGCGGCCTTTGCCCGCTACCTGACCGGCGGCTACATCGAAGTGCAGCCGTTCGCGCGAACGGTGCTGCGGCGCGTCTTCTTCTTCGCCAAGCCCGTCTTGTCCCTCGGGAACAACGTTCCAGCCGTCAGCTACACGGCCTCCGCCAATCCCATCGCCCTCGATAGCACCCTCGGCGCGGCCTATGAAGTGTCCAAAAGCTTCGACGTGAGAGCCGTGCTGCACACCGTCTATTGGCTCGGCCGCTACGGCGGCTATTTGGGATATGCCGACCTGGGTACCGGCGGCCTCTACGGCAATTACACCACCTTCGGCGCCCGCTGGTACTTCGGCGGATATGGCCGCACGCACGACATCCAGTAGAAGGCCTCTGTCCGCGGTATAAAGAAGGTGCGCATGATCGTTCACCTTGGATGGATTGCCGCCGCGCTTGCCGCGCCCGCTGCCTCGTTACACGACAGCTTCAACTCGCAACAGGCGTACGCTTACACCGCCCAAATTGCCGCTTTCGGTGAGCGCTGGCCCGAATCGCCAGGGCACCGCAAGACCGAGGACCTGATCCACCAGGTCCTCCAAAAGGACGGCGCCCGCGCCGAAGCCGACGATTTCACCGCCGCCACGCCGCGCGGTCCCATCGCGGTCCATAACATCATCGGCAAGTTCAACGTCACGGCCGACCCCAAGCAGCCCATCTTCATCCTGGCCGGCCACTACGACACGCTCTTCCAGCCCGGCTTCATCGGCGCCAACGACGGCGCGTCCAGCACCGCCATCCTACTGGCCTTCGCCGATGCGCTGGCCGGCCGGAAGACCAAAATGCAAATCTGGCTGGTCTGGACCGATCTCGAAGAGGCCATCCATACCTTCGACGATGACGACGGTCTCTACGGCAGCCGCCACTTGGCGCAGCAACTCGCCGCCAATGGAACCGCCTCGCGCATCCGCGGCTTCTTTCTGCTCGACATGATCGGCGACAAGGATCTCGGCGTGGCCCGCGAAACCGGCTCCGACCGCGGCTTGCAGGATTTCATCGCCCGCGCCGCCGCCCAGTTAGGCTACAGCCAGGACTTCTTCCAATACCAAATCGACATCATCGACGACCATGTGCCGTTTATCCGTGCGGGCGTACCCTCCGTCGATGTGGTCGATGCGATGTACGGCCGCATGGGCCCCCAGTTCGACTCCATGGGCGAGTTTCACCACAGCAACGCCGACACCATGGACAAGGTCTCCCGCCGCAGCCTCGAAATCGTCGGCCGGACCATCTTGCTCACCGTCGAACTGCTGGATCGGTAGGTGGGGCGGGCCTCCTGGCCCATAGGCGCTAACTTAAC
>PLGA01000083.1:0-623 GCA_003139735.1 Bryobacterales bacterium
GCGCCTTCGCCCACAAGGGCGGCGTCCACGTGGCCGCCGTCCTGAAGGATTCCGCCACCTACGAACACATCCGGCCGGAGACGGTGGGCAACCGGCAACGCGTGTTGGTGAGCGATCTTTCCGGGCGCGGCAACATTCTATATAAGCTCAAGCAGCTNNGGAGCGGATCAAACAAATGGAGTACGAAGGCTACGAGCTGGAAGCCGCCGAAGGGACTTTCGAGCTGCTGGTGAGGGAAGCGCTCCGCCCCGGCACGCACTTCTTCGACGTGGAAAGCTACGAAGTCACCACCCGCGCCGCCGGCGCCGGTTCCTCCCGCACCACCGCCACCGTCAGCCTGCGCACCCAGGACGGCGTCCACACTGCCACCGAGCACGGCCACGGCCCCTTCAATGCCCTGCACCTGTGCCTGCGCAAGTGCCTGTCGAAGTTGTATCCGCAAATCACCCACGTCCGATTGACGGACTATAAAGTCCGCGTGCTCGATTCCCACAAAGGCACCGCCGCCAGCGTGCGCGTGCTGATCGAGTGGAGCGATCACCGTAAGACCTGGTCCACGGTCGGCGTATCCGACAACGTGATCGAGGCCAGTTGGAAAGCCCTGGTGGACGCCATCCGCCTGG
>PLGA01000083.1:657-2045 GCA_003139735.1 Bryobacterales bacterium
GCCCGCGTCTCGACTGACGACCAGTCCCCCGCCCTATAACTCGCGGCCCCCCGCGCCACGCGACGCTACGGTTGTCGGTGTGCAGCATCAGGCTCGGGCGCGAATCGAGCCTGATCCTCGTCACGTCAACCCCTCGCTATCCGATCACTGCCTACCCGGCCGCCCGGGCGGCGCGGGCCGGCATGGAACAGGGACCACTCTCGCCCTGCTGAGAGCAGGACATCAGGAAATCGAACTCAACCGGTTGGCCGGATGCAGCAAACCATTGTGCGCCTGAGCGCCTCAATTCGATGATGTCTGGAAAACCCGCGGCCGCGACGCGCATGCGGTTCCTTTTCTGAGCGAGTACCAGAGCTTCAACAATGATCCCAATCGGCTATCTGATAAGCAGATACATTTCTAATCGCCCTCCTTGGCGTAATTGGAGTATGTGGATCAACGCTCTCCGTTTACAATACCAACCTTGGTTATGGTACGAGGCGAGCAGTGATGGTCAGGCCTGGACGGAGTTGCGGGCGCCCCCCCGTGCTTCCCTTAGCGTCAGGAGTTCGGCGCCTTGCCCGCCGCTCCTAACGCGCGCAGGATCGCGTCCGGATCGTGTACCGCCCCGGCCCACGTGCCGCCGCTGGCCTGCTGCAGCGCGGCCCACAAGCGCGTGGCCGCTGGTAGCGCCGGGTCCGGCGCCAGATCCTCGCGGGGCGCCCGTTCCGCCAGTACCCGCGTGCCTTGCTCGGCGCCGAACCGCACCTCGCCCGAGCCCACCAGGTTCAGCGTGCCTTCGAGCTTCACCCGGTCGATCGCGATTTCGATCAGGTCGCCCTCGCGCAGCTTGCCGATCGGCCCGCCCGCCAGCGCTTCCGGCGTCACGTGCCCGATGCACGCTCCGGTGGAAACCCCGCTGAATCGCGCGTCGGTAATCACCGCCACGTGCTTGCCGAAATCGAGGTAGCGCAGCGCCACCGTGATTTCGAAGATCTCTTCCATACCCGAGCCCAGCGGCCCGCGGCACATCAGCACCAGCACGTCTCCCGGCTGAATCGGGTCCGGCCCCTGTCCCTTGACGGCCGCGATGGCGGCGTGTTCGGTGCGAAAAATGCGCGCCGGGCCGGTCTTGCGGTACACCCCGTCCGCATCCACCACGCTGGGGTCGATGGCCGTGCTCTTGATGATGGATCCCTCGGGCGCGAGGTTTCCGTGGGGGAAGCAAACGGTGGAGGTAATCCCCCGGCGCGCGGCAGCATCGGGCGAGAAAATCACATTGTCCGGGTCCACGCCATCGCGTTCGGCCAGCAGGGTTCGCAGGCGCGTGCGCGGGGCGGAGCGCTCCCATTCGTCGAGCTGCTCGCCCAGCGTGGCGCCGCCGGCCGTCAGCGCGCCGGTCTCCAGCA
>PLGA01000083.1:2063-7391 GCA_003139735.1 Bryobacterales bacterium
CGGGCCCAGTCGGCGGCGGTGGGGCGGGGCAAGCCAGCCGCATGCGCGATGGCGGGCAGATGCAAAACCAGGTTGGTGGAACCTCCGAAGGCCGCGTGCGTGACCATGGCGTTGTGCAACGCGGCTTCCGTGAGGATCTCGCGCATGGCAATGCCACGCGTTTCGAGCGCCAGCAACGCCCGCGCCGAGCGGCGGGCCATGTCGAGCCAGATGGCGTGGCCGGAGGGGGCCAGCGCCGCGTGTCCCAGCGCCATTCCCAAAGCCTCCGCCACCACCTGCGAGGTGGCCGCGGTGCCCAGAAACTGGCAGCCGCCGCCGGGCGACGCGCAGGCGCGGCAGCCCAGATCGGCGGCTTGTTCGAGCGTCAATTCGCCGTGGACGTAGCGCGCGCCGATGCTCTGTATGGCCGCCGCGTCCTCGCCCTCNNAGCGCCATCATCATGGCCGGAAGCCCCTTGTCGCAGGTGGCGATGCCCAGCACGCCGCACCGCGTGGGGAGCGAGCGGATCAGGCGGCGAAACACCGTGGCTGCGTCATTGCGGTAGGGCAGGCTGTCGAACATGGCGGGAGTTCCCTGCGAGCGGCCGTCGCAGGGGTCGGTGCAGCATCCCGCGAACGGAATGGCGCCGGCCGCCTTCAGCTCCCGCGCGGCGGCCTCCACCAGCAGGCCCACCTCCCAGTGTCCGGTATGGTAGCCGAGCGCCACGGGCGTTCCGTCGGGAGCGCGCACGCCGCCATGAGTGGAGAGGATCAGGAATTCCTTGCCGCCCAGTTCCGAGGGCGTCCACCCCATGCCGGCGTTCTGGGTCCAGCCGAACAGGTCGCCCGAGGGAAGCTCGCGGAGCATGCTCGCGGTCAGGGGCAGCCGGCCGCGCGGCCCGGCGGCGCGCGTGGCGATGTCGAAAATGCCGGGTTCGTCCGAATCGAAACAGTTATGGCTCATGAGGATGCCATGGGTCAGCGCGAGTGGATCACGGTGGCTTGCCGCAGGCGCTCCAACTGACGGCGGGCGATTTCGGCCCATTGGCCGGATGGGTCGAGCTTCAGGTAGGTCTTCCAATGGGAAACAGCTTTCAACGGTTCGCCGGAACGCTCCGCGAGCAACGCCAGATTGAAGTGGGCGTCGCCGAAAGCGGGATTCAGTTGGAGGGCCCGGTGGTAGTGGTCCGCCGCGTCCTTCACACGGCCCTGCTCATCGTAAAGGTTCCCGAGGTTGAATTCCGCCAGCGGGTAGCCGGGATCGGCGGCTACCGCCTTCACATAGTGCTTTTCGGCCTCCGCGAAATTCTTCCGGCGATAGAAGATGGTCCCGAGATTCACCAGCGCTCCGGCAGCGGCGGGATTCAGTTCCAGGGCTTTCCGGTAGGCTTCGATGGCCAGTTCGACCGGGGCGCCGGTCTCCTCCGCGTCCAGGCCTTTCTGGAACCATGCTTCCGACTCGCGCGCGCGGTTCCAGGATCCTTTGCGCTCCGGAAACTGCTTGACGCCGCCTAGCTCGGCGGCGTCGAAATCGAATAGAATCTGGCCGGTAAGCGCCTCCATGGTCTGACCGGCGACGCGGACGGCAATCTTCTTGCCGTCGGAAACGAAGCCCAGTTCGGAGAGCGGCTGCTTGATCCACCCGAGCTTGCGTCGCAGGGATTCCACGGCCCGCCCGATGCGCGGCGCCGGAATGTGGTTCTCACGCAACTTGGCGATCGCCTTAATGGCGATCAGATCGGAGAAAGAATAGGCGCCGGCCGGAAGGATCAGGCGCTGGCGCTCCCAACTCCTCAGCTCACGCTCGGAGATCTTGAATCGCCTGCGGACATCCGCCCGCGGATATTCCTCCGTTGGGCCTGGTTCCACCACGGGAACATTTTAGCAGGGAGAGACGGATTGCCGTGAAATTTAACTTTGTTTCAAAAAGTACTTGAGAAATGCTCGAAACAGGCGTACCATGGTTTCTGATGGCATCGATCCTCCCCATCGGCACGCCCGCGTCGCGGCCCGTTGAGATGCAAGCGCACGCGATGGACAACCTGCGGTATATCCGCAGGACCATGGAGCAGGCGGGGTCGTTTACGGCCGTGCCGGGTATCGGCGGCGTGTGGATGGGGGCGACGGCGCTGGCGGCGGCCTGGATATCGGCGAGACGGGCGGGGCCGGGATGGCTGCTCACGGTTTGGCTCTTGGAATGCTGCGTCGCTCTCACGATTGGCATTGCGGGCGCGGCTCTCAAGTCCCGGCGCGCCAATCCGCCGCTCCTTTCGGGACCGGGCCGGAAGTTTGTGGCGGGGNNCGGCGGGGTTCGCTCCGCCGATGGCGGCCGGCGCACTGCTCACGGCGGTTCTGTTTCACGCCGGGGCGGTGGCGTTTCTGCCGGGCACGTGGCTGTTGCTCTATGGCGCGAGCGTGCTTTCGGGCGGCGCGGCCTCGGTTCGGGTGGTGCCGCTCATGGGCGCCTGCTTCATGGCAGCCGGAACGGCGGCGCTGGTGGCGCCTGGCTGGGGCGCGGGGCTGCTGGCAGCGGGTTTCGGAGGCTTGCACGTGGTTTTCGGCTTGGTGATCGCGGTGAAGTATGGCGGGTAAGGGCGCGGAACGGCGCGAGCGGGAAAAAACGGCGCAACCCGAGCTGGCGGGCATGCCTCCGGCCGGAGTGGCCCAACAGCTCGACCGCCTGGTACACGAGCGCCTGCGGCTGGGCATCCTGAGCGCGCTGGCGGTGAACGAGTCGCTGACCTTTACCGAGCTCAAGAAGCTTCTGGATACCACCGACGGCAACCTCAGCGTGCATGCCCGGAAATTGGAAGAGGCCGGCTATATCGGCTGCTCCAAGGGGTTTTCAGGGCGGGTGCCCAGGACGGACTACCGGCTTACGGCGGCGGGACGCCGGGCGCTCGACCGTTACCTGGATCACATGGAAGCCCTGATTCAGGCCATGAGGGAGAAATAGGGGTCTTTTTTTGTGCCCATAAACTTTAAAGTGACAAGTACTTTACACGCAGGAATCATTATGGACGGCAACGGCCGCTGGGCGGCGTCCCGCGGCTTGCCGCGCACGGCGGGGCACGTGGCCGGGGTAGCAAACGTAAGCCGGGTGGTGGAGGCGGCGCCCGATCTGGGGATCGGCGTCCTGACGCTGTTCGCCTTTTCGGCGGATAACTGGCGGCGTCCCCAAGCGGAGGTCCAATCCTTGATGGAGCTGCTGGCGGAGTACCTGGAGAGGGAAACGCCACGCTCGGTGGCCAACGGCATACGCCTGCAGGCGATCGGCCGGCGCGACCGGTTAGACCCGGGGTTGCGTGCGGCTATCACCCGCGCGGAAGCCGTCACGGCCGCCGGAACGCGGCTGTGGCTGCGCCTGGCGGTGGACTATTCCGGCCGGGACGCCATTCTGGCCGCGGCGCGGGGGCTGATGGAGCTTTCCCGCGAGACGCTGGGGACGGCGCTCGGTCCGCCCGTGGACCTGTTGATCCGCACCGGCGGCGAGCGCCGCCTCAGCGATTTCCTCTTGTGGGAATGCGCCTACGCCGAGCTAGTATTCTCCCGCCGGATGTGGCCGGACTTCGATGCCGCCGATCTGGCCGGCGCCGTGCGTGAGTTTCGCGGCAGAGAACGCAGATTCGGCGCCGTACCCCAGAAGCTGGCGCGCGCGACTGCCGCTTGGCTGGATTAGGCGGTGGCGCGGTTGCCGCGGCGCGCGGCAGGGGGTTAAAATCGGACGGTGAGATCGTCTTCCTATATCCGTTCCGTAATCCGGATGTCCGTTTGCGTGGCCGCCTCGCTGGCGGCGCCAATCATGTTCGGAGCGACAGCCGGCCGCCAGCAGGTTCCAGCGCAGTTGCTCGATCGCGCCGAGTTCCTTTGCGACAATTGCTTCTTCGGAGCGAGTGATTATTATTACTGCTTCGCGGCGGACAACAGGATTCTGATCGGCTATCAAAAGGCGCCGGTCTTAAACTGGCGGGACAAGCCGAAGAACTACTTGACGGCGGCGCACCCTGGATGGGCGGAATGGGNNGGGCGCATGGCAAGCAGGTGAGACTCACCCAAAGTTCCATGCGCGACATCTTCGCCAATAACGACCAGTGCAGGGGACCGAAGGCGCACTGACCGCCGCCGGCTGTCAATGCGTCGCTTGGACCGCGCGAAGAGAATTGCCCGACGGCAACGTCGATGCGTCCCATCCCCCGCCGAGTGCCTTGATCAGGTCCACCGCCGCACTCATGCGCCGCTCGAGGATAGTGATGGCGGTCTGCTGGTCGCCTAATGCGATGATCTGAGTCGTGATGACATTCAGATAGGAATCCGTTCCCGCCCGATACCGTTCCAACTCAAGAGCCAGCGCCTGCTGGGACGCTGTCACGGCCTCCTGTTCCTGCACCGACTCTTCTGCCAGGTAGCGCAAATTCGAGAGATCGTCCTCAACCTCCTGAAAAGCGGCGAGAACCGTCTGCCGGTAAGAGGCCACGGTTGCGTCATACGCGGCCTCGGCGTTCGCTAGCGCGGCGCCACGGCGGCCAAAATCGAACAACGTCTCGGAAAGCGTAGGCCCAGCGGACCAACTGCGGCTCGCGTAGGCAAACAGAGTTGCAATGCTCGTCGAAAGAAGACTGGGCGTTGCGGAGAGATTCAACGTGGGGTAGTAAGCGGTTTCGGCAATGCCGACATTCGCGTTGGCGGCGGCCACTAGACGTTCACTCGCCGCGATGTCGGGACGCCGCTCCAGAAGCTGTGAGGGAACCGCCACTGGGATGGGCGGAGGCGGGGCGCCGATCGTGCTGGGTCCAATCTCGAGGGATGCCGCTGGCTGGCCGGTCAGGGTGGCTATGGCGTGCTCGTCCTGCGCCCGAGCGATGTGCATGTCCGTACTCTGGGCCCTCGCGCCAGCAAGCTGGGTTTGCGCCAGAGTGATGTCGGACTTCGACGCAACTCCGCCGGCGTAACGGTTCATCGTGAGCTGCAGGTTCTGTTCGTAAGCTTTGATCGTGTCGCTCAGCACCCTCACCTGCATGTCCTGCGCCGACAGCAAGAAGTAATCCGTGGCCAACAGCGCCTGTTGGCTCAACCGAAGGTTTTCGAGATCGGCCGCGCTCACCTGGGCATTGCTCACCGCGTTCTCCACCGACAAACGCACCCGGCCCCACAGATCCGGCTCCCAAGTCGCGGTGACGGGCAGGGAAAAGCTCTGGCTCGATCCGCCGGCGCCCCTTCCCGAATTGGCGCCGGAGTAGCTCTGAGAAATCGCGGGCGTCGATCCGATCGTGGGATAGTAGTTTGCGTGAGCGGCGGCCACCAGCGCCCGCGCCTGGCGGAACTGCGCCTCCGCCTGCTTCACGTTCTGGTT
>PLGA01000250.1 GCA_003139735.1 Bryobacterales bacterium
GTCAGGGCCATGGTTGCCCAGTCCGTGCCGGCGGTTGAGATCCATTGATCGACGCCGTACGGGAAGCCGTTATCGAAGTATGGCTGGAAACCCAGCGCGCGCGTACGGACGTACCACGAGCCATCCTCCATTTGCGTGTCCAGCAGGAACTGCATGCCGCGCCGGTATACGGGGTCGGAAACGGGCATCCCCGCGGTTTGCAAGGCGACCAGAGTTTGCCCGGTGGCAAACGCGTTGCTTTCTATGGTGGGCAAATCGGACCAGCCTCCGTCGGGCCGCTGCAAACCCGCCAAGGCGCGCGAGGCTTCCGCGGCGGCGTCTTTGTCGGTTCCCGTCCAGGCCAAACCGAACACACGCCACACACGGTCCTCAAAGGACTTCGGCTCGGTCCTCGCCAGCCACGCGGCGGCGAGCTGGATGGATTTCGCGGATTCCGCCTGAATCGCTTTCGGCGCATAGAGCTGAAGGGCCCGCAGGGCGCGCGCGGTCTGCCCCATGTAATCGGCGCACAGCGGAGGGCGCGAATCGGTGGGAGTATAGATCCAAGTCCCGTCGGGCGCCTGGTGGGTCACGAGATACAGGGCGACGGCGTCGGTATTCAGGTCGGGTTTGTAATGCTCGGCGTCGAGACCCATCAGCACGAAAGCCAACGAGCCCGGGCCGAAGGTGTCTCCAAACGGTCCCCCTCCGGCGAAGTGATCCTGGTACAGGCTCTCGCGGTTGTGCTCCAGATACGCTGCGTTGACCGCGACCTGCGCCGCCGCGATGCGCTCGTCGACGGGCAGCCCGTTCTTTCGCGCCAAGCCGACCGTCATGGCCGTGAGGCTGTTTTCGTGGCAGGATATGCAGCCGGACTTGGCGGGAAAGCTCGCGTCCGCGCGCTGGAGCAAGGGAAGGCTGCGCGCGATGGCGGCTTGAACGGTGGCTGCGGGCCGCGGCGTGGGGACCTCGGCGGCCTCGGCGGATCCCTCCGCCCCGGCCTTGAGCAACGCGTCCACCACGGGAGTCTTGCCGAACCACCTGGCGAGATCGAGCGGCGTGAGGCCGGAGTCTTTGGACTGCTCATGCTTGACCCGGGCGTTGATGTCGGCGCCGCGCTCGATGAGCAACTTGACCACGTCCACCGGGAGAAGCTCCGAAGCCGCGGCGTACTGAAGCGGAGTGCGCCCGGTTGGATCGAAGGCATTGACATCGGCGCCGCGGTCGAGCAGCATGCGGACCGTGCCGGCATCGGCGAACGTCGCGACGCCTTGCAGCGCGCCCGTGAAGTCGCTCTTTCCAGGATTCGTCTTGAGAACCAGGTCCACGCATTTCGCACAGTTCTGCGTCAGCGCCATGGCCAGCGCCACGCCGCCGGCGCCGGGGGCTTTGAGTTCGGCGCCACGGCTCATCAGCAACTGCATGCTATCGGGGTCGGCGGCCAGCGCCGCCTGAATGAGCGGAGAGGATTCCCCGGGGGGATTCGCGGTGGGATTCGGTTCGGCGCCGCGATCGAGGAGCAGCTTGACCAGGGCGATGTTGCCCGGCCGGCCCGCCGCAATCATCAACGG
Source organism: Bryobacterales bacterium (assembly GCA_003139735.1). Classification (GTDB taxonomy): domain Bacteria; phylum Acidobacteriota; class Terriglobia; order Bryobacterales; family Bryobacteraceae; genus BOG-224. The sequence continues at coordinate 1,551 of PLGA01000250.1, forward strand.
CGTTCGCGCGTCATTCGACTGCGCGTTGACATCCGCGCCATGAGCCAGCAAAACGCGGGTCTTTTCGATATCGGTCGCGGCCCACATCAGCGCCGTCGCCTTGGCGTCATTGCGAGCATTGGGGTCGGCGCCCTTCTTCAGCAGTTGCTCCAGAAACGCGGCGTCGCCATAGAGAGTGGCGTACATGAACGGCGTGGATCCTTCCGGCCCGCGCGCATTGAGGAGCTTGGGGTCCTGCGCCACAAACTTCAGGAACGCCTGGCGGTCGCCGGCGCGCAGCGCATCCACCATCGCCACGGCTTTGGGGTTCAGCGGAGGCAGATCGGCCTCATTGGCGAGCGCGTCGGGCCACTCGGCGCCCTGGTCGATCCAGGCCTTGACGATTCCGACTTGTTCCGGCTTCAGCGCCCCGGTGGGCGGCATCTGCGGACCGAATTCGTTGCCGGCCACGCGGTGATAGAGGATGCTGTTGGCGCTGCTGCCCGGCACCACGCGGCGGAGACCCGGCTTAAAAGCGGAGCTTCTGCGGTCGAGTCGCAGGCCGTTCATTTGCTGCGCGGATCCGTGACAGCCAATGCAGTTCTGCCGGAATAACGGCTGGACATCCCGGGCGAAATCTATCTTGGCCGGAGTCTGGGCGAAGGCTCCGGCGGCCAAAAAAGCCCCTAAAGCCGCGGAAGCGGCGCACTTTCCGAACATGGATCCCCTCCGAGCGCGATGCGCTTTTGGTCGAGTATATCAGAGTTTTTGGAGGCCTTCCGCAAAAAAGTGGTTCCCCGCGCCAACCTCGCTCGTACCTATCCTGTGAAGAGAGATGGCAGCCGCCGCCAAGGTCGTGACGCCGGTCCGGGCCGATTTTGAAGGAATCGTGCGCGAACACCAGTCGATGGTGTTCAGCATCGCCTACCATTTTCTGCACGACCGGCCGGCCGCCGAGGAACTATCGCAGGACGTTTTTCTGCAGCTTTATAAGAGCATGGGCGCGTTGGAATCGGCCGAGCATGTGACGCGCTGGCTGCGCCGCGTGACCACCAACCGGTGCATCGATCAGTGCCGGCGCAGCAAGCTGATGCCGCGTATCGGCCTGGATCAAGTCGCGGAGCCCGCCATTCCGGCGGGTTTGCCGGACATCATGCTGAGCCGGGCGCTGAGCCAACTGGTGGCCTCGCTGCCTGCAAATTGGCGGGCGCTGGTGATTTTGAAGTACCAGGAAGAGATGGAGACCGAGGAGATTGCGCGGGCTCTGGACATGCCGGTGGGCACGGTGAAGAGCCAGCTATCGCGCGCCTTGGATTTTCTGCGGGAGAAGGCGTCCCGCATGTTAAGGGAGACGGTATGAGCCGATTGGACGATGCGCTTCGGGACGCGTTGAGGCGGGAGGCGCCGCCGGAGGGGTTCGCCGAGCGCGTCATGGCCCGGATTCAGGCGCCCCAGGAAGCGGCGGGCGGCTGGGCGAAGTGGCTCAACGCATTTCGGCGGCCGCAGTTGCGCTGGGCGACCGCGCTGGCGGCGGTGGCATTGGCTGTGGGCACGGCGGAGGTTCGCAGCGAAATGCAGAGGCGGGCGGAGGGAGAACGCGCCAGGGACCAGGTGATGCTGGCGTTGCGGATCACGGGCGGGAAACTGCAAATGACGCGGGAGATGGTGCGGCGGATCGGTTACGCTCGACGGGAGCAATAGGAGAATCATGCGAATCGCAATAGTAATGGTGGCGGCCGTGCTGAGTTCGGCATGGGCGCAGGAGATCAAATTGCCGCCGGCTTTCGACAAGCTGGCGGCCAAAGCCCAGGAAACGGTAGACGTCACGCTGGACAGCAACATGTTGCAGCTTGCGGGAAAGTTTCTTTCGGACAAGGACGCGCACCAGGCCAAGGCGAAGCAAATCGTCGCCGGGCTGAAGGGAATCACGGTCCGGACCTTCGAGTTCGCCAAGGAAGGCGAGTACAGCATGGCGGACATGGACGCATTACGCGAGCAACTGAAAGCGCCCGCGTGGTCGCGCATCGTGGGCGTGACCTCGAAGACTGAGAACACCGAGATCTACCTCAAGCAGTCGGAGGGATCGCGGATCGGCGGGATGGGNNGAACCCAAGGAACTGACGATCGTGAGCCTGAGCGGGACGATTTCGGTGGACGATCTCAGCGCGCTGGGCGGCCAGTTCGGCATCCCGAAAGTCGACGCGCCGAAGAGCAAGGGGAAGGAAGAAGAATGAGAGCGCGGCTGATTGCCCTGCTGCTGGCGGCCTCGGCCGCGGCCTTCGGCGCCGACCGGCAGTTCGACCGGCTGGTAAGCGCGGTCGAAGCCCGGTTTGGCGCGCGGCAAACGCACATTCCCCTGATGGGAGTGGCCAACTTCTTCGTCAAAGTGGCGCGCCCCGAAGGCGCCGCGGGCTTCCGGCTGGCGGTCTTCGAGGACCTGAAGTTCGACGCCGATGGCGACGGCGCGGCGCTCGACCGCATCATGGCCAGCGCGTCCGAGGGCTTGCACCCCCTGGTGCGCGTGCGTTCGCGGCGCGACCGCGAGTGGACCTATATTTACACGGGCGATGTGGGCAAAATTACCAAAATGCTCATTGCGACGTTTGGGTCAGGCGAGGCCACCGTGATGGAGGTGCAACTGAGCATGGACGCGATGGTGCGGGCGCTCGGCGAGCCGGCGCGGACGGGCAAGTTGTTTGCGCAGTAGCGGTCGAGTGACAGATTAGCCCCACCAAGCCCCACCTGCTAGGGGCAGGCGAAAGCGCCTGCCCCACCTCTTGGGCGTTCTCTTCGGGCATTGGAAGGCCAATTGCTTGTACTCTTGCTGGAGTACGGGCAAATGTCTTTCACCTACCTCCTGCTGGCACTGATTATTGTGGGAATCCTCGGGTGGCTCATGAACACTCACATCCCTTTGGCGGGACGCATCAAGGCGATTGTGAATGTTGTCCTCGCGCTGACTGCGGTGGGCATCGCACTGGAGATCATCAACGCTTACGTTCCGATGGCTGGAAGCATCAAGGCGATTCTGAACGTCGTTGTGGTTGCGGAAACCTGCGTCGGAGTTCTCGACGCATTGGGTCTCTGGAAGAGGACCCTCAGATTCTGGAGTAATCTCACCAGGCATCGAATCGCCCACTGACAGGCGCCTTGGCGCTATACTGAAAATGCGGTAGCGGTGGAGTTCGCGTAACGCCGTTTCCAACGGCCAATGACTCCTACAGTGGTTGCGCTGTGGGAGCGTTCTTCAAACCTTCCTTCGGCAAGCCACAATCCATCTGAAACGGAGATCCATGCATGGATCAGATATGGCCTCAGGCGGCGCTTTGGCTCCTGCTGGCGCTGGTGGCGGTGTTGCTGGGAAACTGGCTGCGCGTGTCGACGGCGCTTTCCGAAATTGTGGTCGGCACGGCCGCGCAGGCGATATTCGCAGCGCTGGCAGGCGCCAACGCGCTGGGCGCAAAGGCGCCATGGATCACTTTTCTCGCGGGGGTGGGAGCAGTTGTCCTGACCTTTTTGGCAGGCGCCGAACTGGACCCGGTGGTGTTCCGGCAGAAATGGAAGGAGTCCACGGCGGTCGGCCTGATCGGATTCTTCGCTCCGTTCCTGGGCGCCGCAATGGTGGCGCACTATGTGGTGGGCTGGGGCTGGCGGCCGAGCTGGCTGGCCGGCGTAGCGCTCTCGACGACGTCGGTAGCGGTGGTCTACGCCGTGATGCTGGAGCTCGGCTTCAACCGGACCGCATACGGCAAGACCATTCTGGCGGCGTGCTTCGTGAACGACCTGGGCACGGTGATCGCACTGGGGCTGATCTTTTCGCCCTTCACGCCGAAGACCCTGGTCTTCGTCAGCGTGTCTCTGGTGGTTTTCGCGGCGGTTCCCTTTGTCACCTCGTGGATCTTCGAACGCTACGGCGGGCGGCCCTCCGAACTGGAGACCAAGTACATCCTGTTCCTGTTGTTCGCCATGGGAGGGCTGGCGGCATGGTCGGGCAGTGAGGCGGTGTTGCCGGCCTATATTTTCGGGATGGTGCTGGCGGGCACGGTGGGCAAGGACAGCGCGTTGATCCGAAGGCTACGGACGTTGACCTTTGGCCTGCTGACGCCTTTCTACTTCATCCGCGCGGGCAGCTTCGTGTCCGTGCCGGTTCTGCTGGCGGCGCCGCTGATCTTCGTGGCTCTGTTCTTTGCCAAGATGGGATGCAAGCTGACCGGCCTTCTTCCAGCCGTGCGGGCCTTTGGCTATAAAGGCCATGACGGGATTTACTATGCGCTGATGATGTCCACGGGCTTGACGTTCGGCACCATCTCGGCGTTGTTCGGGCTGAATCACGGCATCATCGATCAGCGCCAGTATTCCCATCTTGTGGCCACGGTGATTGGGAGCGCCGTGATTCCGACCGCCATTGCGAACGGCTTCTTCATGCCTCGGCATTTGTTGCCGCGGCGCGGAAAAGATCTTGAAGACCCCGTAATGGGGGAGCCGGTGGGAGACCTGGAATCATGATCTCTGGCAATCGGCGCGTTCGGAGGATACACTACGTTTTCGAGGAGGCCCCATGCTGACCAAAGGACCTGCGCGCAAGGTCACGGTCTTCGTCAACGAAACGGCGCAATACCACAGGCAGCCGCTGCTCGATGCCATCCTGGCGTTTCTGATGCACAAGGGAGTGGCCGGCGCCACGGCCACGCGCGCGATTGCCGGATTCGGGTCGCATCAGCAGTTGCACACGCCGGAGGTGGAGGAGCTATCGGTCGACTTGCCGGTGCGGATCGAGTTCATCGACACGGCCGATAAAGTGGACGAAGTCCTGCCGACGCTTTATGAAATGGTGAACGACGGCCTGATCGAAGTGCAAGACACCCAAGTGGTCAAGCTAGCCCGCAAATCGCCCAAACCGGAACCCCACTTGGCGCACGAGAGGCAGCAGGGACCGGCGAGGCTCATGCGCGTCTTCCTGGGCGAATCCGACCGCTGGCACGACGAACCGCTGTACGACGCCATCGCGAAGAAGCTGCGCATGCTGGGGATCGCGGGCGCCACGGTGTATCGGGGGATCCTCGGGTATGGGGCCAAGGGACACGAGCGCAAGCGCAGTTTTTTCCACCCCGTACGCGACCTGCCGGTCATGATCTCCGTGGTGGATACGAGCGAGAAGATCGGCGTGGCGGCCGAGGCGATTGAGGGCATGCTCGAAGACGGCTTGATTGTCCTTTCCGACGTCGATATGGTTCGTATGGTTCGTAGCCACAGTGTCACGGAGGCGCCCGATGCGGCAGGAACAGCCCGCTAGACTGTTGCGCATACACGTTTCGGAAAACGACCGGTTTCAGGGCAAGCCGCTCTACGAAGCGATTGTCGCCCGGTGCCGTGAGATGAAGATCGCCGGCGCGACGGTCTACCGGGGACTCGAAGGCTACGGTGAGACCGCGGAGATGCACAAGTCCCACTTGACGAGGCATGACCAGCCGATCGTGATCACGATCGTCGATACGGCCGAGAGCCTGAGCGCGCTGATTCCGGTGGTCGAACAGATGATGGACACCGGGCTCATGGCCGCGTCGGACGTTCAGGTGATTCGGGTGCAGAAAAGGGCTGCCACGAATGAAGGAACGGGCGACTGAGATCCCGGATGCGATCGGCGCGGTCGAGGACTTGTGCAGGCGCCACGGGATTTCGGCGCTCGACGAATACCTCGAAAGCTGCCGCGCTTTCGCGCGAGAGGAGACGCTGAACATCGCGGTGCTGGGGCGTTTCAAGGCCGGCAAGAGCAGTTTTCTCAATCATCTGTTGGGACGGCCGCTGCTGCCGGTGGGAGCGATCCCGGTCACGTCCGCCCTCACCGAGATCGAGTGGGGGCCTCGCGAGCGGGCGGAGATTCTGTTCGCCGACGGCCGCACGGAACCGGCGCCGGTGGAGGGGATCGGCGATTTCATTTCGGAAAGCCGGAACCCGGAGAACCATAAACAAGTGGCTCGCGTGCGCGTCGAGCTGCCTTCGATGGACCGCTACCGGGGGATTCGCTTCGTGGACACGCCCGGCCTGGAGAGCGTCTTCGAGCACAATACGGACGCTTCCCTGGAGTGGCTTCCCAACGTGGGACTGGCTTTGGTGGCGGTGGGCGTGGACCCGCCTCTCTCCCAGCACGACATCGAACTGATCCGGAATTTGAGCCGATACACCCCCAATATTTCGCTGCTGCTCACCAAGGTGGACGTGCTCGATGAAGGCGAGCGCGTCCAGGTGCGGGAGTTTGTGGCGAAGCAACTGGCGCGCTATTGGAACGGCGCCGTGCCCATCTTCCCGTACTCGGTCCGGCCGGGCTTCGAAGATCTGCGCGCGGAGCTGGAGGGTAGCCTTCTGTCCCGGGTGCGCGCCGGCGCCGGCGAGCAGCGGGCCGCCATTCTTCTGCACAAGGTCGATTCGCTGGTGAGCGAGTGCGCGGGCTATTTGAACGTCGCCCTCAAGGCGGCGGAAGTGGCCGACTCGGAACGCGAGGATCTGCGGCGCAAGATCCTCGGGCAGAAGGAATCGCTCGACGATACGCGGCTGGGCCTGAAGTTGATCGTCCGGCATACGGCGGGAACCACCCGGTCCACATTCGAGGGATTGTTGCGCCCTGATGAGGTCCCCATCCGGGAGAAGCTTCAGGCCGACCTGGACCGGCAGTTCCCATCCTGGACGCGCAGCCTGAGCATGGCCACCGAGAAGTTCGACGGCTGGATGAGCGCCGGCTTGACCACCGAGATGGCGGAGCTGTCCAGGAAGCNNAGAGCGGCTGCTGGAGACGCTGGGCGTGCCCCTGCGGACCACGGAGATGGAACTGCGCACGGAAGACCCGCGGTCACCGGATGTGCGCGTGGGGAGGATTTTCGACCACAATTGGGAGCTGCTGTCCTGGGTGATCCCGATGGCGCTGGTCCGGGGTGCGGTGCGGAAGCATTATCAGCGCAAGGTTGAGGACTTGGTGTTTACGAACCTCTCGCGGCTGGCATCCCAGTGGGAGGANNGACGGGCTGATCGCGACCATCGAGAAGCTGATCGCGTCGGCCGGGCAACAGGCGCCGGAGATTCGCGCGGACATCGGGCGGCTGGAAAAGATTCGGCGGCGTTTGAACGGGGGAGTGAGGCGGGACTCCTGATTGTCTCGAGAGAAGGGAAGCGGCTCCGTTCCGTGGGGCAGGATGTCATCCNNAAGAAGGCAGACCAGGAGGTCCGCCCCACTAAAATTAGCGGCCGAAGGCCGAACGTCCCGCGAAACGCGCCTGCGATCCCAACTCCTCCTCTATGCGCAGAAATTGGTTGAACTTCGCGACGCGCTCGCTGCGGCAGCCCGAGCCGGTCTTGATGTGACCCGCCCCGGTCGCCACGGTGAGATCGGAGATGAAGGTGTCTTCGGTTTCGCCGGANNGCCAGTTCCATCGTGTCCAGCGTTTCCGTCACCGTACCGATCTGGTTCAGCTTGATGAGGATCGAGTTGGCGATTCCCTTGTCGATACCTTCCCGGAGAATCTTCGGGTTGGTGCAGAAAACATCGTCGCCAACCAACTCGATTTTCGATCCAAGAGCCACGGTGAGGTCTCTCCAGCCACCCCAATCGTTCTCCCCCATGCCGTCTTCGAGCAGAATGATCGGATACTGATTCGCCCACGACTCCCAAATCTTAATGAGCTCCTGCGAAGTGATGGCCTTCTTGGTGGATTTGAAGAGGACGTACTTTCCGTCGTCCCACATTTCGCTGGCCGCGGGGTCGAGGCAGATCGAAATGTCTTCGCCAGGCTTGTAGCCGGCCTTCGAGATGGCTTCGAGGATCAACTCGACGGCCTCGTCGTTCGATTTCAGATCCGGCGCGAAGCCGCCTTCGTCTCCGACGGCCGTGCTGTAGCCCTTGGCGTTCAGCACCTTCTTCAACGCATGGAACGTCTCCATGCCCATGCGGATGGATTCCTTGAAGGAGGGCGCGTGGTGCGGGGCGATCATGAACTCCTGAAAGTCCACGGTATTATCGGCGTGCTTCCCGCCATTGAGCACGTTCATGCAGGGAACCGGCAGGAGGCTTGCATTGGCGCCGCCCAGGTAGCGGTAGAGCGGCAGATCATGGGAGTTGGCGGCCGCGCGGGCGGCGGCCATGGAGACCGCAAGGATGGCGTTGGCCCCCAGCTTGGCCTTGTTGGGCGTACCATCGAGCGCGATCATGGCCGCATCGAGCCCGCGCTGATCCGAGGCGTCGAGACCCTCTACCGCGGGGCGGATCAGCGCATTGATATTACCGGCGGCCTTTGAAACGCCTTTGCCGCCGTAACGGGCTTTGTCTCCGTCCCTCAATTCCACGGCTTCTTTTTCGCCGGTCGAGGCGCCGGACGGCACGGCGGCGCGCCCGAAGCTCCCATCGGCGAGAACGACGTCCGCTTCCACCGTCGGATTGCCCCGAGAATCCAGGATTTCGCGGCCCTTTACGTCAATGATCGATGTCATGAATGATTTCCTTTCTACGATTGCAAGTGTGGGACTCAATGAAGTTAAGACGAACACTCACTATATCGCAAGTTGCCCGCCCTGGCCGGGAGGAGATCCCGACAGGAGGACCGCCGCGAGCCGCCTGCGAATTCCCATGGGGACCGGCACAAGCCGATCCCATTGATTCGCAGGGAGGCGCTATATTTGACTGGGATGCAGCCGGAACTTCCTCTTGTGGGCATGGCCAAGGAGAGACAGCGGGTGGACGCGGCCTTGGACAGCCGCGAACCGCTGTTGATTCTGGGCCAGCGAGGATGCGGCAAGACGAGGCTCATCATGGAGATGCTTCGCGGGCGGGAGGAATTGCTCTACCTGGCCTGGGAACCCACGCTGCACGGCTTACTGATTTCCATAGCGCGGGCGCTGATCGGCGCCGGCCACGCGGATTTCCTTGCCCGCGCCATGCCGGGCGCGGAACGGGACGCATGGCTTGCGGAGCAGACCAGCGTTCATCTGAAGGGCCTTCTGTGGAACTCGCTGACGAGCGCCCCAGCGTCACTGATCCTGGATGGAATCTCCGGCGCCGGCTTCCCCGCCTACCGCTTTCTGCAGAGGGTCTATCACACTCCCGGCATGATGGTGCTTGCCGTAGCGCGAGATATGGACAGCATGGGGCCGTTGAACCGGCTGTTCTGGGATCGCCGCAGGATCCTGCACGTCGACCCGCTGAGTGCGCGGGACGCGGCGCAGCTATTCAACAGCGCCGCCGACTATTTCAAACTGCGCAATCCCGGTCTGAATGAGTTCCGGGACAAGGTTCTGGAATGCGCAAACGGGAACCCCGGGCAGATTATCGAGATGTGCAGGTTGGCCACGCAACCGCAATATCTTGCGGGCCGCCGCGTCAAATTCGCGCCGTTGCGCATCGACGCGTTCATCAAGCTGACAGGGTAGCGATTGGGCCTTGGAGCGGCGCCGCAACGAAACTCTCCGCGTCCCGGCGGCGTTCGGCGGCGATGGGTATTACCCATGGCGGGACGCCACCCGAATGGACCTCGAAATGGCATCCGCCTGGCCGCGAGACCAGGCTGAGCCTCAGAGGCGCGTGCAGGGGAGCGTAGGAAGCGATGCCGCCGTACTGCGCGCGCGAACCGCGGTCCCGATCCGTGAGCCAGAGCAGACGGCTGCTGGTCACGGCAAGAAGATCGCCCGGAATCCATTGGCTCCGGCGAAGCGGCCAGTGGCCTTTCAACTGGCGCGGCAACTGAAAAAAGCGGGTGCCAACCGATTCCCCCGGGTCGAGTTCATCCGCCAGGGCGTTGGCGAATCGCATGTCGAGAGCGTCGCCAAGCGCAACCTCCGACGGCGCTGGCCGTGCGGCGCCAAGCCATCTGTTTCGGAAGTGGCGCATGAATCCGAGAACGGACGGGTGGCCCCGCGTGTTGTAGCGGACCGTGCAGTCGAAGCCGGCGCCCCTGAAACCGAGCCATCCGCGCAAAAGCATATGACCCGATTCCGCGAAGGATATGCGGTCGATTGCGCGGCCGCAGGGGGCTTCGTTGGCGCTTGGGTGCGTCACCACCCAGAATTCATCGCCGGAGAGCAGCAAAACCCGCGGCGGCCAGGCGTACCGCCCGAGCCAATCCTTATCGCCGCGGGGCACGAAGACTCCTTCGTCGAAGCGGGCCGCGGCCGGCGGCAGGTGGAAATCGGGCGGGCAGCCGGCGCCTTGCCGGAACTCGAAGGCTACGACGTAGCTCCGGGAATCGATTGCGGTAAGCTCCCGCATATCGGCGCGCTCCGTCACGTGATCGCGCCCGGCGCGTCTTGCCGCGCGGCGTCCCCTTGGTCCGCGCCGGCGAGGGCCGCAAGATCTTCCCGAAGCGCCTGCTCCTCTTCAAGGCCAAGAGCCCTGTTCGTGGTCAGCCGCCCCAACTGCGCCCGGTATGCGTCGGCATAGCTGTCGAACCGACTCTGGAGATCCGTGAACGTGCGCCGCACCCATGCCTGGCTGACGCGGGCGTACACGGACGCGGCGGCGGAGATCTGCCGTCCCGCCGCTTTCCCGATCCGCCTCTCGATGCGGGCGCGCGCCCAGCGGCGGCCTAACAGGGAAGATATGGCGCCCGGCGCAATCTCCATCTCGAGGTTTCCCAGATCGAACCGGGGCATGTCTTTCAGGACATCCAGGAGATCGTCCTCTTCGGGCCGGTCTTCGCCGCCGAGAGTTCTTGCGGTCTTGGCGAGCGCCCGCCCGGACTTGAGAGCGGCCTCCTCGACCAGCGACGCAATCCGGGCCGATTTTTCGGCGGCAGCCGCCTCGATCCGGGCTTTCAGAAACGCTCCGCCTCTCACGGCGTTGCGATCGGAAGTCCAGGTTTCCACCAGGGCGCCGGCTGCCGTGCGAATCAAGCCCCCGGCGCAATCGAGCAGCGCGTCTGTCAGGTTCATACACTCCCCGCGCGCCTCCGCGATCCTGCCCGCGGCCTTGCGGAGTTCGGTCTCCAGATCCTGCAGCCTGGCCGCATCCGCTCCGTGCGAATGCCCGGAGNNCGGTCGTAAAGCGGAAGAATCTCCTTTGCGAGCCAGTTTTCGAGCAGCTCGGTGTAGCCGTCCTTGATGCTGACGGCATCGACTGGCAGGCTCAAGCCCAAATCCGACCGGATGTGGTCCGTCACGTACTGACGCGCGCGATCCCGGTCCGCCGGGGCCGGCAGATCCGCTTTGCTCAACACCACCGAGGCTGGGGTTCCGGCGTCGTAAAGCGCCTGTATGGTCGCCAGATCGTCCTCGGTCAGAGTGGAGCCGGCATCGATGAGCACGACCCCCAGATCGCATCGCGGAAGGTAGGCTTTGGTTTCGGCGGCGCCCGCCGTGGCAAGCGATCCAAGGCCGGGCGTGTCGACGTAGACAATTCCCTCTTGGAGCCGCGCCGCCGGGAGTTCCACGACGATGCGCGTCACGTGATCGCGGTTGGCGGGATTGTGCTGCTCGGTGACAAACTCGGCGAGCCGCCCGACGTCGAATTGTTCCGGCTTCCGGTCCGCGAACCAGGCGGTGGCGCGCGGTTCCGCGCCGTAAACCAGGCGCGTCGGCACAGCCGTGATCGGGTTTACGCCGACCGGAAGCACGTCTTGCCCGACGATATGGTTCAAGAGCGACGACTTTCCGGAGCTTACGCGCCCGAACACCGCGATTTCGAAGCTATCCCCTTCCAGCCTGTCAATGATGGTCGCCAACGCCGGGCGGAACTCCACCAGCCCGTGCCGGCCGATCGCCCGTTCGAGCGCCTTGACCGCAACGATGTCGCTGCCCGCCCGCTCCAGACGCTGCAATCGCCGGCCAAGGTCGCCCGATTCGCCCTGAGCCAGATACGTTCCCAACCGCGAGACGATACCCTGCATCTCGTCCGCCAGCCCGGCCAGCTCGGTAGCGACGCTGGGCGGCAGCTTGCCGTATCCGGCCATGCGCTTCGCGCGGACCTCATCGAAGGCGATATCGACGAAGCTCAGCGTCACCCGTATGGAATGCGCCGATCCGAACATCGGAGCGGGGATCTGAATGCCTTGGCCCGCGAGGATTCGAACCACCTGGGCGCGCATCCTGGAGATGTAATCCTGGACGACCTTGGCTTGCGCGGGCGAGATGTCGGATTTGTACTTGGGGAATGGCGACTTGGATTGCGAGGCGGCCAGGACAGCCTCGATTTCGGAAAGAAGCTTGTCGGCGTACTGGCAGCTCGTCAGAAGGTGACGGCGCTGAGAGGGGTTCAGACCCTGGCCTTCCCGTTCGTCGTCCATTGCGCTCACCTTGGCCCCAAAAATGAGGATCGGCCAAGGCCGGCAGGCCTGCGAAGCGGCGCCGTCCCCGGGAGATCCTAATCTAGGAGTCATCTTCCCCCGAAGGGGCGGTTGCGGCGAACTCCAACGCCTGGATTCATTATGGCCGAAGCATGGTATGGGGTCAAACCTCGATCCTCGCGGGCCGCTACGGTACAATTAGTCTTGCAGGAGGCAGCCATGCCCAAGTTGATAATCTCCCCCACCCCCGTTCAGTGCGTCGGCAATGTCAGCAAGACCGCCAATGAGTTTGTCGGTCTGGTCAATACCGGCGACGAAGAGATCTCCATCACCCGCGTGCAATCGCCCCCGGGATGGGTGGGCATCGGACAAAGCAGCGACTACCGGGAATATCGCCTCGTGTTCGTCGGAATTCTCCACGTCGAGCACGCCGATGGAGCCTTCGACATGCAAGCCGGCCAGTGTCTCGACGTCGAGCCTGGCGAATGGGTCCGCTATTCCACCCCCGGTCCCGCCGGCGCCGAATACATCACCGTTTGCACCCCCGCCTTCTCGCGCGCCAGCGTGCACCGCGACGCATGAGTGGCGCACTCCCGCGACCCTAGCGGCTGCAAACGTGCGCGAGCATCCCGACTTTCCATGGACCATTCGACCGGACCGATTCCCAAAGTGGACGGCAGACAGTCGCGCGCGGCGACGTCGAGAGAAGGGGAGGCCAAGCCGCCTTCCACCCGAACGCTCCGTGTGGTTGAATTTCTTTCTCGCCGACGTTTAGTCGGGAGTCGGACCATTCCTCGCGATCTACCTCGCAGGCTACAAGTGGAACGAAGAGCGCGTCGGGCTCGCGCTCACGGTCGGCGGGATCGCCGGAATCGGAGTCCTTCCGGTTCGCGCCATTCTCTACACGCTCACCCACAACATGGCTGAACTGGTCGCGATCCAGATCCTGGACGGCGTAGCGTCGGCAATATTCGGGGTCGTCTCGGTCTCTTCCTTGCCGCAGTCGCAGCGGCCGCATTCGGCATCCTCTACTTCTTCATGCCGGAGACGCGCGATAAGCGATTTCTAAATCCAATTCAAGGAGCACCAATTTTATGAGCACCGTCCTGCTGCTATTTTGTTCGAACGTCTTCATGACCTTCGCATGGTACGGGCACTTGAAATACGGTCACGACTGGCCGCTCTGGAAAGCGATCGTCGTCTCGTGGGCGATTGCGCTGTTGGAATACTGCCTGGCGGTGCCGGCAAATCGTCTCGGTTTTAGCCATTTCTCGGGCTTCCAGCTCAAGATCATTCAAGAGGTCGTCACGCTCGTGGTCTTCACCGGATTTGCGGTGCTGTTCCTGAAGGAGAAGCTCGCATGGAATTACCTCGTGGCGTTCGTCTTAATTGGCTTGGCCGCGTTCTTCGCCTTTGCGTTCAAGGCGCCAGGACCGGCCCTATGAACTGCCGTGCCGGCGCCAGAGGGGAAGTTCACTATGCGAACGACTCCAAATAAACTTGNNTTCGCCTTTGCGTTCAAGGCGCCCGGGCCGGCCGTTTGAACGGCGCCCGGGTCGTATGGATCATTCCCGGGGATGGGTCCCGCGAAGTCACGGAATTCCCGCTTGAGGTCTGCGATAGATCCTCCGCGACGGTAGCGGAAAGCTTTTGGTTGAAAGCCCTTAGCTGCTAAACTGAACCGTAATGCCCTACCGCTGCCTGCTTTTTGAAACGGATGACGCAGGCATCGCGCTGGTGACGGTGAACCGCCCGGAAAAGCGCAATGCGCTTTCGGCCGAGGTGGT
>PLGA01000121.1 GCA_003139735.1 Bryobacterales bacterium
GTGGGGCAGGCTTCAGCCTGCCATTTTCTTCCCAATGAATTCCACTTCCACGCTTTCCGAGCTGCGCGCCCGCGGCATGATCGAACAGGTCTCTAGCGAAGAGACTCTCGAAGCCCATCTGAACGCGGGCGGCGCCACCATTTACGTCGGGTTCGATCCCACGGCGGACAGCCTGCACGTGGGCCACATGCTGCCCGTTCTCCTGCTGGCGCGCATGCAGAAGCACGGGCACACGCCCATCGTCCTGGTCGGGGGCGCCACGGGGATGATCGGCGACCCGAGCGGCCGGTCCGCCGAGCGGCAGTTGCTGACGCCCGAGATGATCGCCGCCAACCTGGCCGCCATCCGCCCGCAATTGAGCCGGTTCGTGTCGTTTGAAGGCGCCAACGCCGCCATCGTGGTGGATAACGGCGATTGGACGCGGCCCGTCGGCTATCTGGAGTGGCTGCGCACGGTGGGAAAGCACTTCACGGTGAATTACATGNNCACCTGTTCGACCACTACCACTGCACCATTCAAGCCGGCGGCAGCGATCAATGGGGAAACATCACGGCGGGCATCGACCTGGTGCGCAAAACCCGGGCCGCGGAAGTCTTCGCCATGACCATGCCGCTATTGACCACCGCCGGCGGGGAGAAGTTCGGAAAATCGGCCGGCAACGCGATCTGGCTTGACCCGGCCCGCACCACGCCCTACCAGTTCTACCAGTTCTGGATGCAGACCGACGATCGCGACGTGGAGCGCTATCTCAAGCTCTTCACTTTCGAGAGCCTGGAAGCCATCGCGGAGGCCATGAAGGCGCACGCCGAACACCCCGAGCGGCGCACGGCGCAAAAGCGTTTGGCCGCGGACATGACCGAAATGGTCCACGGGCAGGATGCGCTGGCGGACGCCCTGCGCGCCTCCGAGGCGCTCTTCAGCAAGGAGCTTTCCGGCCTCTCCGACAAGGAACTGTCCGCCGTGTTCAGCGACGTGCCCTCCGTCACACTGGAGCGTAACGCGCTCGCGGCCGGCCCGCGCCTCTCGCAGATCCTGGTCCAGGCCGGCGCTTGCGGCTCCCGTGGAGAAGCCAACCGTCTGATCCAGGGCGGCGGCGTCTATCTCAACAATGTCCGCATCGACGCCGACCGCGCCCTCTCCGAAGCCGATCTTGCGTCGGAATCGACGCTGGTTTTGCGAACCGGCAAGAAGAGCTATTATCTGGTGCGATTCTCTTAGCGCGCCCGCCTAGGGTGGGGCAGGCCATCGTTTTCTGTGGCCTGCCTTCTTCGGTGGGCTGGTCTGCCTTCTTCTGGCCTATTGAGTTATTTCTTGGACACTACACTAGCGCTAACCGTGAATGAAGTACATCAGCCAGCCGCCGGCGATCACGGCGGTCATTGAGGAAAGGAACGTGTACGCCGCCCGGCAGACGCGCTGGTGCAGGCTGCCGTCGCCCGGGAGAGCAGTGGCGAGGGCGATCAGGGTCGCCAACAGCAGGGTCCAGGCAAGATGCGGCATTACTTGCTCTCCTTGCGATGCAGTTTCAGGCCGTCGGACAGCGTCAGCAGGTTGAAGAGGCCGGCGAGCAACAGCAGGGTCGTGCCGTACTCGTGCGCGGGCCCGGTGACGTAGGGCACGGAGTAGTCGAGCAGGCGGGCCAGCAGGTACGGCCCACCGGCCAGCGCTTTCGTCAGCGCGCCGGCTTGCGCCAGCAGGGCGGTAAGGCCATCGAGTCCCTGCAGTTCGGCGGGTTGCGGCCAGAGGTTCGCGCCGTGCAAGGCAAGACCGGCGCCGAATGCGGAGGAAACCAATGCCAGGCAAAGCGCGAATCGCACGTAGCGGCGGCCCAGCAGATAGGCGCCGCCGGGGACAAGCCATCCGAACAGGGCCACGGCCGCGGACTTCATTGGACGCCTCCGTCCTCTTGCGCGCTGAGTGAACGCGGGACCAGGAATGTGCGCTCCCAGCGCGTCTTGGTAAAGAAGTGCCGCCCCACATCGAACACGTGGGCCACGCTCCATGCCTCCAGGTCGGCGGTAGGCGCATCGTAGGACCAATATACAAGCAGCGGTTTGCCCACGACGTAGCCACACGGTAGGAATCCCCAGTAGCGGCTGTCGGAGGAGTTATCGCGGTTGTCTCCCATCACGAAAAGCGCGCCGGGAGGAACGGTCACCTGGCCGTCCCGAACGTATTGCTCGAACATGGCGCGGCCCCGCGGCGTCGTGAAGAACTGGGGACGGGTGGGGAAATCGTCGCGATACGCGTCCGTGTACGCGTCGATGTGCTGCGTGTAGGGCTCCGTCAGGCGGCGGCCATTGCGAATCACCTGCTTATCCACCAGGCGAATGCGGTCGCCGGGAATGCCGACGACGCGCTTGACATAAGTCTGCCGGACATCCTCGGGGTAGAGGAAAGCCACGATATCGCCGCGCCGGACGTCGCGGTACGGCAGCAGGTGGGAACCGAGCGAGCCGGGATTGGCGTAAGCCACGCGATCCACCAGCATGTGGTCGCCTACGCGCAGCGTGCCCTCCATGGAGGCGGTGGGAATGACGTAGGCCTGCACCAGGGTGGTGGTGGCGAACAGAAAAACGATCGCGGTCATGACCCACTCGGCCACAATGCCCCGCGGTTGTTGCCTGCGTCCCGCGGACCAGACGGCGCGCGCCAGGCGGGCTGCCTTACGGCAATAATCGGCGACGGTCATTTCACGCGCCGTTTCGAACATGGATGCGATCCTTTCCTGGAATATGGTGGCCAGCCAGTCTGTCCCGGTGTGGAGGGCGAAGCGGAACAGGCGGGGGCGGCCCTGGCGGCGCGCCATGTAACCGCAGCGGTCGCGGAAAACCTGGGCCATCTCTCCGCCGTATTGGAGGCGAAAGGCGCGCGGGTAGGCGTACAGCAGTACGGAATAAACGCGGCAGAACCAGCGCACCACGGAGGCATTGGGCATCAGGCTCTCCCTCTTGCGAGGCCGGGCCAGCCGCGGTCGAGCAGACGGCGGGCTTTGGCGGCCGAAACCGCGTCGGCCAGGCGTTGCGCTTCGGCGCGGACCACACGTTGGCCCAAGGCCGTCATGCGGTAATAGCGGCGGCGCTCATCGTCCAGGGCCGGGTCGGGCCGCTCGTCGGACTCTTCCACCAGGCCCGCGGCCAGCATGCGCTTGAGGCAGCCGTAGAGCGTACCCGGACCGAGCTGCAACGCGTCGTTGGTCTGGCGCGCGACATCCTGCATGATGCCGTAGCCGTGGCGCTCCTCGCCCGCCAGCGCCAGCAGGATGTGAAAGACGGGTGGGGTCAAAGGGAGGAGAGGCTTGGTCATATACATCCGCTACGGATATATTAACGAGGTGGGAGGGGGATGTCAAGAGAATACCGGCGGGCGATGCGCTATCCTCAAGACGAGGAACCCATGTACTTGCCCTCGGTCGCCGCGAACACGCTTCCGATCGATAGAGCGGTGACGGAGGTCGCCGAGCGTCTGGCGCCGGATGTGCAGTACATCCGCTACGAGATCGGGTGGGACTGGAGCGGCGATCCGGCAATATTCTTCCGTGTGGTTTTGTCTGACGAGGCGAGCCAGAAGCGGCTGAGGAAGGTGGCTACACAGGTGGTCTGGCATTTGGCCAGGCTTTTGGATTTCCCTTCCATGGGCCTTTTCCCCTACCACAATTTTAGAAGCGTATCCGAGCAAGCCGTCCTTCGCGAAGAGGCCTGGGCGTAGGCAATGGCGTTCCCGGACGATCTGCTGAAGGACGCGCACCACCTCGCCGCGAGAGGCGAAAAGGACCTAAGGCAATCGAGCTTACGGCGGGCTGTCTCCACCGCATACTATGCACTGTTCCACTTGCTCATAGCCGATTTCGTCCTGAACTGGAAGCGGCCCGATCAGCGCGTGAGGCTTGGGCGGATGTTCGACCACAGCAAGATGAAACAAGCCAAATTCCAGAGTGCCAATCCGACTCCCGTGGAGGAAGACCTTAAGACGGTAATTGATGCGTTTGCTCAGTTGCAAGAAGATCGATACACGGCGGACTACGATGTCGGAACGAATTGGTCACCGAAGGGCGTGGAGAACACCTTGGCCATAGCGGACGAAGCGTTTAAGGCATGGCGAATTGTCCGCAAAGAGAAAATCGCCCAGGATCACCTCTTGACGATGTTCGGTGCCCGCCGAATGTAAGGATAGGCGGCCAGGCTTGCCTACCGGTATCTTCCCATCAAGCCGTTCCAACGGACTTTCACGGGGTCGAGAAAAGCCATGACGCCGCGCCAGAGGCTTACGGTGGTCCCGGCTACGTTATTCCACCGCACGGGCACTTCCGCGGCGACGTGGCCCAGGCGGCGGGCGATGAACAGCACTTCCACGTCGAACCCGAAGCCGTCCAGGCGCTGGCGGGAGAAGATTTCACGGGCGGTGCGGGTTTCAAACAGCTTGAAGCCGCACTGCGTGTCGCGATACGGGAGTCCCGTGACCGCCCGCATCACCAGGTTGAAGATCCGCCCCATGGCTTCGCGAAACGCCGGCTGATGGACGCCGATGAGCGAGCGGTCCATCGCCCGCGACCCGATGGCCACCCGCACGGACCCGCGCTCGGCCGCGGCCCACAGCGTTTCCAGATCTTCGATCGGGGCCGAAAGATCGGCGTCGGTGAACAAGGCCCACTCGCCTTTGGCCTCAAGCATCCCGTGGCGCACGGAGTAGCCCTTGCCGCGGTTGCCGGGGTTTTCGAGTACGCGTGCGCCGGCGGCGCGGGCGGCTTGGGCAGTGCCGTCGCGAGAGCCGTCGTCCACCACCAGGATCTCCGCGAAATCCCACGCGGTACGGTCCAAATACCCGCGCACTTTGTTCAATGTGCCGGGCAGTCGGCTCTCTTCGTTGAAGGCGGGAATGATAATCGAGATGGATCGGCGCAAAACGAAGACTTATAATAGCTTATTCCCACCCCAAGAGGAGACCGATTTGTCCCTGGAAGACGAGCTTTTGAAACAGCGCCTGGAGCGTATACGCGAAATCGAAGCGCTAGGGTACCGGGCGTACGGCCGCCGTTACGAGTTTACCCACACGATTCCCGATATCCTGGCGGCCTACGGCGCCAAGACCGCCGAGGAACTGACGCCGGAACTGCGCGTCCGCTCGGCGGGCCGCGTGATGCAATTGCGCCACATGGGCAAGGCCGGATTCGCGCACTTGCAGCAGAACGGGGAGCGCTTGCAGATCTACGTCAAGAAGGACGCGGTGGGCGAGCGCGATTTCCAGCTTTTCAAGATGCTGGACATCGGCGATATCGTGGGGGTGGAGGGCTACCTGTTCCGCACGCGCACGGGCGAGCTGACGGTGCATGCGGAGAAACTGGAGTTCCTTTCGAAGACGCTGCTCTCCATGCCGGAAAAGTGGCACGGGCTGGAGGACGTGGAAACGCGCTACCGCCAGCGCTATCTGGACCTCATCGCCAACCCGGAGGTTCGCAAGG
Source organism: Bryobacterales bacterium (assembly GCA_003139735.1). GTDB lineage: Bacteria > Acidobacteriota > Terriglobia > Bryobacterales > Bryobacteraceae > BOG-224. Next base: position 5,459 of record PLGA01000121.1, read on the forward strand.
TTTTTGTGACGCGCGCGCGCATTATCTCGTCGTTGCGCCGCCAACTGGAGGCGCGCGGCTTCATCGAAGTGGAAACGCCCATGATGCAGCCGCTCTATGGGGGCGCCACGGCGCGGCCGTTCGTCACGCACCACAACACGCTCGATATCGACCTGTATCTGCGCATCGCGCCGGAGCTGTACCTGAAGCGCCTGGTAGTAGGGGGATTGGAACGCGTCTACGAAATCAATCGAAATTTCCGCAACGAGGGACTTTCCACGCACCACAACCCGGAGTTCACCATGCTGGAGTTCTATCAGGCCTACACCGATTATCGCGGGCTGATGGATTTCTCCGCCGAACTGCTGGCCCAGACGGCGCTTGACGCCACCGGCGCGGCCACGGTGGAATTCGAAGGGCACAAACTCGATTTCAGCCGGCTGGAGCGCTACAGCATGCGCGAAGCGGTGGTCCACTTTTGGGAGGGCGGGGAAGCGCCGGCGCTCGAGGACGTGTGCGACCCCGGATGGCTCTCGCGCCACTCGGGCAAGGCGACCGCGGGCGAAGCGCTCACCGATATTTTCGAGCGCGCGGTGGAGCACAAACTCATCCAGCCGACCATTATTTACGATTACCCGGTGGAAACGTCGCCGCTCTCCAAGAACAAACCCGAGGATCCTGCGTTCGTCGAGCGTTTCGAGATCTACGCGGCGGGGATGGAAATCGGCAACGCCTACACCGAGCTGAACGATCCGCAAGAGCAGCGCCGCCGCTTCGAAATGCAGCTCGGCATGCGCGAGCGCGGCGACGAGGAGGCCCACCAGATGGATGAAGACTACGTGCGCGCCCTGGCTTACGCCATGCCTCCCACGGGCGGCGAGGGCATCGGCATCGACCGCCTGACCATGCTGCTGACGGGATCGCGCTCCATCCGCGACGTGATCCTGTTCCCCTTGCTGCGGCCCGAAGGCGCCATCGGTCTGGCGGCGCAGATGCGCGAGTTGGACAGGCAGTGAAATCGCGCTTCGAGTTATTTGTCGCGGGCCGTTACCTGCGCGCGCGCCGCAAGGAAGCGGTGATCCCGGTGATCACGGCCATCTCGGTGCTCGGGGTGGCGGCCGGAGTCATGGCGCTGGTGATCGCGTTGGCGGTCAACAACGGCTTCAAGAACACGCTGGAGCGCAATTTGCTTGGGGCCATGGCGCACATCAACGTCATGGAGAAGGAGCCGCTCTACGGGATCGAGAACTGGCGCGACATGGCCGCCCGGCTGCGCAAGCTCCCGCACGTAACCGACGTGGCGCCCGCCATCTACACCCCGGCGCTGCTTGTCGGCGGCTTGCAGCCCAAGTACGTCGTGCTGAAGGGCGTGGATGTGGACACCGAAGTGGCTATGACCGATTCGCTGCGGCATCTCAAGGCCGGATCGCTCGACCGCCTGCGCGACCCGAATGCCAATCCGCCCGGCATCGTTTTGGGATCGGGCATCGTGGAAGACACCGCGATGAGGACGAATTCCCGGATCGATGGGGTATTCCAGGGCGCTGAACTGACCCCGATGGGCCCCACGATGTCCAGACGTCCCTTTCGGGTGAGCGGCGTCTTCGAATCGGGGTTTTTCGAGATCGACGACAACTGGGCTTATGCCCCGATCACGGCCGTACAAAAGGCGCTTGAGCTGCCGGACGTGGTCAACCAGATCGAGCTGAAGGTGGACGACCTCAACCGCGCCCCGGAAATCGCCGCCCAGGTCGAAAAGGCGGTCGGGCCGAAATACACGACCACCACCTGGATGGAACGCAACCGGCAGTTGCTCGATGCGCTGAAGATGGAGCGCAGGGTGACGGTCATCACCATCGGGCTGATTGAACTGGTGGCGGCGCTCAATATTCTGATCACGCTGGTTATGATGGTCATGGAAAAGTACCGCGACATCGCCGTGCTCATGTCGATGGGCGCGCGCCAGGCCCAGATCCGCAGGATCTTCATGCTGCAGGGGGTGCTGATCGGCATGGTCGGCAGCGCCATCGGCCTGGCGGTTGGGTATACGCTGTGTTACTTCGCCGACAAGTACCGATTGGTGCCGCTTGACCAGACGGTCTACTCGCTCAGCTTCGTACCCTTCGAACCGCGCCCGTACGATGGCATCTGGATCGCGGCGGCGGCCGTGCTGGTGAGTTTCCTGGCGACCATTTACCCGGCGCGAAGCGCCACCCGGATCGCTCCGGCGGAAGTCTTGCGGTACGAGTAGCGCAGTGCTAACCCTAATCATGATAACTGGCAGAATGAGGCGGGAATCGGCGGGTATCGGCGAGGCCGAGTCAACCTCCCGTAAGTCATTGAAGGCGTTGCCGCATTTTGCCAGTTCAAGGTGGCGCGGCCGGCGCGTGTGACAAATAACGTGCGACGCCTATTTCTGTTGAAAAGGTGTGGATAACCCCACCCCCTCAACGCTAAGTTGTTGATTCTTCGGGAAAGACGGGAAAACCGGCCGAAACCGGGCGTAACCTATTAGCCCCATGAGGGTTACACCAACTTTGCCGCCCCCAAGTGGGAAAGGGCGGCCCGAAGCACAAATTGGAAAACCGCGAGTTTCGGACCTGGAATAGTTTAATCTAAGACCTCATTGGTCCACTTTAACTTAGCCGGCTTCCGCGCTATTTCAAAAGGTCCTCTTGTCCGGCCTTCGAATCGGGATCAGGATCGAGGAACGTCTCGTGGTCGAAAACTGGGTCGGCAAGGCATCGCACTCCCGCGAAGTAGATCCTAATTGTCTCCCGAAGAGCCTGTGCTACATCAGTCCCAGCACTATCCAGAACGTAATCGAGCAGCACATGAAGCTTCTTTCTCTCTTCAGGTGATTCCGTAGCCGAAGGATGGCCGTCTGGCTCCGCAATCGGGATGGGGCGGTCATACCAAACGGCTGCTTGGTGCTCGATCTCATCGACAAGCTCCGCTAGTCCCGCCTTGGATGCCAAATAGAGCAGCCTGCCCAGTACCTCAGGGGGTAGTTTGCGGCCGTCCTCATACGTTCGAACGGAGGCGCAGGATTTTCCGATTGCTTGGGCGAGGGCCTCTTGGCTCAACCCAAGCGCCATGCGAAGTTTTTTTATGGTGGGCATCTAACAATTCACTTGACTAGCGATACCTGTTAGCGCTACCGTTATAGCGATGATCTGCCTCACAATTGCGGAGCGTTCCCGCCTTGGCGATGTCATCCGCCGAATCCGGCGTCGGAATGGTTGGACCCAGGCGGCCTTCGGGGCGCGGTTCGGGGCGTCGCAACCCATTGTGAGCGAGTGGGAGGCAGGTACCAGAAAGCCAAATCGGAGCGCGCTTTTGGCCCTGGCCGCACTCGGCAAAGGAAAAGAGTCAAAGGTTCTTGCCACAATTGCGGCGAGATGGGTAGGACGGCGCACACAGGCCAAAGCTCCAGTCGCGATAGCGATATCCCATCGCGATACTTCCATAGCTCCAGTTTCAGGCGAAAAGGACCAAATTGCAACATCCGCAAACGTAATTTTCGGGGGGAACTCGTGACGCCCCGAGGTCTCGAAAAGCTGTCGCGGGCGGTGCGGGCGGAGTTGGCGCAGTGCGTCGAACAGGGACTCACCGCCGCGCAAACGCGGCGCCGTCTCGCCATTCACGGCGCGGCGCGGCCAGAGCGCACGATTAGCCGGCTCCTGGCCGCGGTGCGCGCCGAGCAGCGCCGCATCTCCGACTTGGAGGCCATCGGGCGCGGCCTCGGCTCAGTCCAGATCGGCGCCACGGGCGCGGCGGAGATCCTCAGGGCAAGCGCGCCGGATTGGCGCCGGAAGCAAGTCGGCGCTCTCAACGTTCTATTTCAGCAGTTTCTGGAGGCTCCCACGGGCGAGCTTTATTCCGGCCTGGCGGTGGGCATGCACGCTTTTCTCCTTGGGACGAAGCTATCGGAGTTTCTAAAGTCGGATGGCTAAGAGTACCACATCACGCTTGGCAACTTGCCCGAAGGGGCTATTGACGGGCGTTTCGGACGGGCTGGAGATGTCAAACGGCAACCCGCTGAAACTCCGCGCCGTGTTGGTTCTGCTTGCGACACGCCACGGTTTTAAGGGCGCGATTGCCCGCACCTTAGTTGCCNNGTTCTAAGGGCCCGATTGCCCACACCTTAGTCGCCGAACTCAGAAAGAAAGGGTTGAAGGCGTCACTCAGTTCGCTCTATTTCTGGCGGCGTAGGTATGCCTGTTTTGGTCCTGGTGGTTTGAAGCGCCGGAAACGTAGTGACGCTGGCCGGTTGCGTAGGCGGGAGCCACTCTAGATGGCGCGATCTTCAACCAAGCCTAGGAGGTGGCGAGCGATGACTTGGGCATCGGCCTCAATGGGCACTGTTCCAATCCCCGATCCGCGGACTTGGCCGGCTGGAGTGAGGGAGCGCTTTCGCGAGTTGGCGGGCGATTGCGGGCCGTTGGACGTTTGCATTTTCACGTCCGGACTGGCGGCATCAATGTATCTTCAGGACGCCGTTACAGCGGTCGGAATCCTCGATGTAGACCCATCAGAGTGGCACACCGAAGGCGGATATCCGGCTTTTCACTTCGACGCGAGGAGCGTTGAGGAGTACAGCCGGAGACTGACGGCGTGCGGGTATGCCGTGCGGGTAGTTAAACTCGCGGGGCACGGCGCGGAAACCGCCGAAAATGCGGTGCGCGCCGAAGTTATTGATATCAGCGCGCGTCGCGGGAAAGGGGTGGTTTTATGAGCTACGGCGAGCATCGCTTAAACCGTGTTGGCGCACGGTCCGTGGGGCCGGGCAGCGGGCGCGCGTCCAGGCCGATCCGCAGAGGGGAACCGCTTGTGGCCGAGATCCAAAAGGCGGAGCGCGACGTGTCGTCCCGGCGTGAACCCATGCTGATCGCTTTCGAGCAGAGAGGGCGCATCGAATTCTGTCACTCGGATGCGATCATTGCTGCCGACGTTTTGGGGCTAAACCTCACGTTCAAGCGGCTGCACTCGTTCAGATCCGAGCGCCGCCGAAAGCCAATGCGGCGGGGATTCTACGCGATACCGTTCCTCGCGTTGCCAAGCGCGGAATATACGAAAGAGCTGACCGCATTGTCCGGTTACCCAGTACGCGTTATCGGCCCCTGCCTTCCTGTGGCGACTCCCAAGAGAGGCTCGAAGGTGGCCGACATCGGTTTCGGGCGCAGGATGCTGGAAGCCAGTAGGCGCGCGTGCGCGTGAGCGCGGCGCGGTCCTCATTTCCGCAAATTCAAGCCGTCGCCGCGGCGCAGGCGCCGGACTCTCAGCAACCGGCGCCGCCCTGCCAGTCGGTTCTTGCGCCACAGGTCCCCGGCGCGGCCGGGGATGCCCTGGCGCTCGCCATGGCGCCAGTGCGCGGAATCAACGGCAACGAAGCCGAGCAGGCAAAGGCCGCGGAACAGTTCAGGCGGCTAATCGAGCCAATCATCAATCCAGAACGCTATCCGGATCTGCATGCGCGTTTCGAACGTAAGACCGATCTCCTGGAACATATCGCCCGCGAGAACGGACTGAGCGCGAGGACGCTTCGCCGAAAGCTACAGCGCTGGCAGGAGCGGGCAAACAACGGCCTCACGCGAAACATCCGCGCCGATAAGGGCACTCCGCGGGCGTTGAATGCCGCCGCGCAGGAATTCATTCTCGCGGCCGTCTTGCCGAACCCAGGCGCTTACGGTGAGCTGAGCACGAAGGATGTCTTCCGGGAATACGAAGAGGAGCGCCGATGGCGCGCCGGCCAGACGGGTAAGCCGCTGTGCCTCTCCGACAGATCCCGCTACCGGCGGTACGTCGGTATGGACGGCTGCCTGCTGCCATCCGCTCAGTTACCCGAGGCTTCGTACGCGACCTTTTGCCGCCAGGCGGCGCGGATTCCCGAGGTCATCAAGACCATGGCGCGCGGCGAGGATGCCTACCGAAACGCGGAACTCATCAGCCACAGGGATCTGGCGAGCATTTGGCCCCTGGATTATGTGGTCATGGACCACAGAGTGCTGGATATCTTTTGCCTGGTTCCGGAGTGGCGTACCTGGAAGTTAGTGCGGCCATGGCTCACCGCGGCAATCGACATGCGCACGCGGAAATGGCTGGGCTGGTGCTTTGTCGAGACGCCTTCCAGCGATTCCATCGCTACGGTTTTGAAGCAAGTCTTCGTGAATTTTGGTCTGCCCAAGTCTGTGTACTGGGATAACGGCAAGGATTTCCGCTCTCAGTGGTTCGAAGGCCGCAAGGCGCAGACCCGCTTCACGGGCGCGGCGGCCGAGCTGCCAGAGAAGTGGGCCGGCGTGTTGGAAAGCCTGGAGGTTCGCGTTCACCATGCCATTGCGTATAATGCGCGCGCGAAAATCATCGAGCCTTGCTTTCAGAACATCGCGAACTTCGACCGGACTTTGCCGGAGTGGTGCGGGCACAAGCCCGGCACGCGCCCCGAGCGCTTCGAAAAACTGCTGAAGGAACATGAGGCATGGGTCGCAGGGGAGCGCGATTCCACACCGTTCCGCACGATTCAGGAGGTCGCGAGGCTTTATAGCGACGCCATCGAAGATATCAACGAGCGCCCGCACCAAGGCGAAGGGATGGGCAAGATACTGCCCCAGGGTCTAGGGTGGTGTTGCCCGAATGAGGCCTGGGAGTCGCTGATCGCCCGCGTTCCGCGCCGCACAGCCCCGGAGGAGATCATTCAGCTTTGCTTTGCGAAGCGCCGTGAGTTGACCATCCGCAACGGTGAGATTTCCGCGACGTTCGGCGGCCAGCAGTATCACTACCGGCTTGAGACGCGTACGTCGCTGCTGGCTCTCAACGGGCGCAAGGCGGAGTTGGGCTACGACCCGCTGGATCTGGAACGGGCCGCCGTCTACGTCGATAACCATTTCATCGCCCTGGCGCATTGCGTCGAGCTTCGAAAAATGGGGGAGGACGCGTTTGTACAAGACGAGTGCGACCGTCGAGCAACGCGCCGGGACATCAAGCAGTACATTAAGCTCGCGCATCGGGTGATTCCGGTTCCGGATGCCGAGACGCACCTTGCGCGGCGAAGGGCCGTTGTTCCAGTTCGCACGCCAGCGGAGCGCCCGGAGATCGCGGTGCAGATTCCGGAGGGCATTGCCGCGGCGCACGCGGCGCGGGAAGCGGAGCGGGCTTTCTCATTCGAGAGCGCGCGGCCCGTCGAGGTCGTACACCGTCCGGAAGAACCGGACGCGGACGATGGCGTGTTCGATCTATTCGGACGCGTACCGGAAGTGCGGGCTGCCGGGGAAATATGCGCGGCGAAAATCCAGGTCGAACGGCGGCCGGAGCCCACCACGGACACCAGGTTTGAGNNGAGTTTTTCAGCAGGGGGACTGACTGAAATGACGAGGCAGCTACCAGACGAAGTTTGCAACGCGGCGCGGAGCGAGGCTCTGCGGTTCTTGGCTTCGAGGCCCGATTTAGGGCCTGCGGACCTTGCCCAATTTACGACCCTGGCCGAGTCTACCGTTCGCATGTTCTTGCGCGGAACGATTCCCGGCGGTCGTGAGGTGGTGGCCGAAATCGAGCGGGTAATAGACCAAGTCAAGGCCGGCGAGATATTACAGCCGGGCGGCGCGCAACACGCCGTCGTGTTTCTCGAAAAAGGCCAGCGGCCTGAGCGGCGCGTGGTGCGGAGGGACACGTTCTATGAAACGGAAACGGCGCGCCGGGTGTGGGACGTTCTGGACTACGCCGCTGAGCATTGCGCGATAGGCGTAGTGACGGCCGATTTCGGAACGGGCAAGACAGAAGCGGTGAAGGAGTGGCGGCGGCGCACGGCCGGCAAGGTGCAGAGCGTTGTTTTCGAGTTCGACGAATTCTCTTGCTGCAACAAGGTGGACTTCATCCGCGCGCTGGGCCGAATGTTCGGCATCGAATGCGCGCTCGGGCCGTTCAACGGCGGCCTGGTGTTCCGCGAGCTTTGCGACCGTTTGAGGCAACAGCCCTGCCTGCTCTGCTTCGATCAGTGTGAGGGGGTCCGACCGCGGATCTTCCAGTGCATACGCCAGCTTTGGGACCGCGCGGCCAATGCCGGCGTGGGCGTGGTGTTACTGGCCGCGCCGATCCTACTGGAGCGGCTGAGCAAGGGTAAGATGGCGGACCTCGGCGCGCTGAGTTCGCGCGTGGGCGTGTGGGCTCCGCTCGCGGGTCTTTCGAAGGAGGAAATGGCCGCCATCGTCAAGCAAGAGGGTATTACGGAAGTGGACGCCGCGGCTTTTGAGCTTTGGTGGATGGCAACCGGCGGAAGTATGCGGCGCCTACTGCGCGCCATCGATCTCTTGAAGGCGAAACACGCGGGTAAGCCCGTCACGGAAAAGACCGTGGAGAGTGTAGCGGGCTTCCTGTGGGGAATGAAGATCGCGAGGGCGGCGTGAGGGATATGTTAGTAGGCCGGCGCCCCAACGGGGAGAGATTCTACAGGCTCGCTGGGGCCGATGGCGGGGAGTCCGGGGCCGGTCGGGGCGGAAGTGAAAGGGAAAGGGAAAGGGAGAGAGAAAACGTGAATACCTCAATGTTTACCCCGGTTTCGGGGTACCTGGATCAGGACTGGAACCCGGTCCAACTGGAAATCAACAGACGGATAAAGGCGCGGATGGCGGAGGACAGACAGCTCAACTGGCAGGTGGCGTTTCAGCGGGTGATGGCGTCCGATCCCAGTCTCGCCGGCAAGAACTGGGATGCGTTCCAAGTGGAGCTGAGCCGCCGCGTGAAGGAGCTAATAGCCAAGAACAATGCGCTCGATTACCGCGCGGCGATGCAGGCCGTTATGAACGACGATTCGAACTTCAGCCACGATTACGGGACGGCGCGCGTCATGGCGCTTCCGAGTCCGGGCGTCGTTGAGGGACCCGGAGTTAACCAGTCGGCGGATGTAAACGCCGAAATGCTGCCCCTGGTGAAGGACAAGATTGCCGCCAGCGATGGCAGAACCAGCTACGGCGAGGCGCTCCGGCTGGTTCTCTCGGAGAGGCCCGACCTGGCGCGGCGCTACAAGAACACGCTATAACGGCGGCGCCACGAAGCGGAGGAGGAGACGATGATAACGGAAATCAACGCGGACGGGCTCCGGAACGCGATGGCGCTCCTGGGGGACGCTCAGAAAGCCCGCACGGTTGTACAGGAGAAAATCGACGCCGTCAAGCGGGAATTGGGAGACGTGGAGGCGCGCTTGGGCGCCGCGCGGGAGGAGCTTCGAAACGAAGAAGCCAAGATTGCGGCTTCCGGCTCACACATGCCGGATGAGCCTTCCCCCGTGGAGGGAAGGATTGCACTACTGACCAGACACCAGCGGATTCTGACGACTCGGCGCGGGCTTATCGAGCAACAGGAACTAAAGCCGGCCGATGACCAAGTGCGCGCGGCGAAAGAGGCCATCCGCCGAGGATGGCGCCTGGTTGGGCTGCAACAAACCGAGGATATCCGCACGCGCTACCGGGAGGCGGCGGCCATGTTGCGGGCTGCCTATGCGGAGTACGCCCTCTGGATGTGGGAGTTTCCGTCAGAGGCGGACTCGCGCGATTTCCCGCGCCAGCACAAATGCCCGACTGTGTCGGAACTGGCAGGTTTCGACCTTCTGATAAACCCGATACTCCTGGGCGCGCGTGAAAGGCTGGAGGCGGCGGCCCCTGACTTGGCCGCCCGCATTCGCGAGCTGAGAGCTGAAATCGACGGCTGCAAATAGGCATGAAGTTTTCGCCCAACTCGCGCCTTGGAGTCTTGGGGTACTGGTTTTGTCGCCAGGGAACGGCCGGGGGTTACAGCTTCCCCACGGGCCGGTCAGCGCGCGGGCTACGGACGGAGGTGTCGCCACCGTTTTACCGTTCCGCGGCCCGCTTTTTCTCTTCGAAGGTCGGGGTCAGTAGCGACCCTCTAAACGCGGAGTCCAGCGCTTCAACTGGCGCTGGCTTTGCACAACACAGGCTGTTTCATCTCAGGGGGGACCGGGAAATGGAGGGGCTTGTCCGATAGCGTCGCCGATCAGACAATCATAGGCACTCCCCTGGAATTGGCTCTGGCAACGAAGCCCACAGCTCCGCTGCCAGAGCTATTGCTTTGTCCCGAGGCTTCCCCTTCTCCGCACGCGCCGCGCCAGACCCCTCTAGGAGTCTGTCGGAGAT